>CAYLZR010000133.1:0-2158 GCA_964388145.1 uncultured Gemmatimonadaceae bacterium
AGCGGCCCGGTTAAGAGGTCGCTTTTGAGGTTTCAGGTTTCAGGTTTCAGGTTCTCTAGGTTACAGGTGTCAGGTTCCCGGGTTTGGGCTTGGCGCCCATCCTCGTCAATCGCCGGTTGATACAGGCGGCGCGGCATGACGCCAAATACGTCAGGTTGGGACTTGGTTCGTTTTGGGGAGGGAGGGCCCTGAAACCTGTAACCTGAACCCTCAATATCCGCGGCGCCACGCCGTGGCAAGGAAGACCGCGGTCACTGCTACTCCCAAAACGCCAATCGGCCAAAAAGAACCACCCATCCCCGACGCGGCCACGGCGTCGACGGCCAACCCCACAAGTGGAGCCATGACCATTGTCGCCGCCCGTCGCCCTTGGCTTTCCACCGAGAGGAGCGTTGCTCCCTGAAACTCCCCGCCGTGTTCGTCGAGTCGCCCGATGAGAATTGGGCGCCACAAGTTCTGCAGTATGTGGAGAGCCACAAAGGCAGCGATGACGCCGGCGAACAATTCGTAGAAAGCCGCCGCTCCCAATCCAAGGAACACCAACAGGGCACTTCCCCACATCACCTTTGCCGCGCGGTCTTCCCCACCGGCGGCACTCACCAACCCATGAGCGCGTCGGCTGGCTACACCGCTAAGCAAGTAGAGCACGAGATACGCCGGGGCGACGAGGAGCACCGCCTGCTGAGGCCCGCTGAGATCTGCGGTTGCGACGTACCTCGCCACGAAAACCGTCGCAGCCGCGGTGAGCACCGGTTGGATGTAGTCCTTGACTGCGTGGAAAACGCCCTCGAATCCCATCGACTCGAGTAGCAGACGCCTCACGGTTCGGTGTTTGATCGAGGCGACGAGTGTCCGTGATAGTCGCCGCCATACCGCGCTGGCCGAAGCCTTCGAATCCACTTTGCCGTCCAGCGCCGCGGGGTATCCGGCAAAGTTGATGATACCGAACAAATACGGCACCGCTGCAAAGAAGAACACCGTCGTGTACGCTTCGCTCGCGAACACAAAGACCGCGGCGAGCAGTACCGACACAGCGGAGCCGAATTTGCTCCACGATCTGGTATAGCCGTAAAACTTGGTCCGCTCAGCGAGCCGGCCTTCGAGGCGCAGCCACTCGAAAATCATGGCTTTGTGCGTGCCGGTGCGAAACGCTTCTCCGACCCCAAACAAGAACATCGCGCCGAACAACAAAGCGAGATTGCGCGCAAACCCAAACAAGAGGAAGCTGCCGATGTAGGCCGCGAAAGAGAACACCATGGATCGGCGGCGTCCGTAGACGTCCGCCACGGCGCCGGACGGGATCTCGAACGCGATCACGGTGGCTTCGCGAAAAGCGATCAACAAGCCGATGTCGAGAAAAGTCAGACCTTTCTCGAGGAACGCCAATACGAGGAACGGTTCGAAGTAACGCTGATTCTTGAGGAAACCGTAGAGACTGAATCGCGCGAGCATCCTTTGGCTCGGTCAGCGACGAAAGCGCAGACCCACGATTCGCTCTACGCCGAGGGAATCCCGGCTGATCCCAAGGGCCGTTGCCGAGTCCATTTGACCGAGTATCAGGTTCACGTCAGCCGGCCATTCCACTTCGTGAACCAACTCACCGGAGCGGTTGTACACATCGGCTCGCCTGTGTTCGCCCGCAGCCACGCTCACCTCGACCCACAAACTCCCCAACCGATCGAAGTGAAGAAACGAGAGTGGCGTCTTGCGCGCGGGTACGCCGAAGGGTAGGTCGCGCATTGTGATTCCCGTTCGCTGCAAGCGCAGCGCAAGCCGCTCTTCGGCTGCCCGACGTTCGTCGGCGGTCAGCTCCGGGGGCGGGGGCCGCGCGACTCCCGTGACAAGAAAAGTCGTATCCGGTTGATGCCACAGCACGGCGTAATGCCCGCTAACCGCTTCGGCCCATCCACCGCGCGGCGAGTGTGCTTGGAGTTTGCGCGGCCCGAAAGGCTGTTGAAAATACTGCACTCCGACGAGACGCCCGGAGGCGCGTCTCTCCACCACGTGCTCGCCTATACTATCAGCCGGGGGCGTCGGGATGACGACCGTCTCTACGACGGTGCTCGTCGAATCCAAATGAAACCGCGCGACAGGCGGTGGGATCTCACCGGACACGAATCCCACGTCGATGAGTTGGCCGCTAGGATCGAACGTTAAT
>CAYLZR010000133.1:2258-6072 GCA_964388145.1 uncultured Gemmatimonadaceae bacterium
AATCCACGGCTCAGAAAACTGTAGTGGTCTTCACCGGACCATTATCCCAGTCCTGCACGCTCGAGATATTCGGCATCCCCCAATCCTCACCCTTCCACCCCTGGAATCCGTCCATCTTGAAGAGCCAGAAGCCGGTCGCACTGTCACTGATGACGATCAGCCCGTCGGCGTTGCGCACATCGACGCCGAACGCCCCGTTCATGACGCTCGTCCCACGATAGTCCTCGGCCTGGCTGCCGCCGTAGCCGCTCATGTGGGGGCCGTTGTACGTGTAGAACCATCCGATCGTGACCGGATTGGTGGGATCCTCCATGGTGAAGACCTGCAACCCGTCTTCGTACGCCGAAACGAATACGTAGGGCCAGCGCACCTCGTGGTTGTGGGCCAACGCTTCCCAATCGGCGGTCCAGGCACCGACGGGGCGTGAGATGTTCCGGCGCTCACCGCTCTGTCCCGGGCGGAGGTCGAAAATCCGCAGCGGCGCGTACTGATATTCGGTCTCGGCCACGGCGAACGCGCCGTCCGGCGTGGGGGTAAACGTATGCCCCCGCTGCACGCCGGGTGTACCGGAAAGCGAGAAGAGGATGGTGGGATCTTCCGGTGTCGTCACGTCATAAACGTGGTAACCACCGTTGCCGGCCCCGTAGAACTTGTCCTGCCCCGTCGCGGGGTCATAAGCCACATAGAAATCGTGGTAGCCGCCCGGGCCGAGGGTTCCCGGTACCGGTACCTGCCCGATCTTTCCATACGCGTCGTCACCCGCAAGGAAACGATCCATGTCGTAGACGTTGGCGTGGCTGCCACGCACCGTCGTGAAGAGCAAGGGTCGTCCCGAGGAGTGCTTGTACATGAACATGTTGTGGAATCCGCCAGGGGCGTCGGGCGCTCGGATGCGGCCCACTTCGCGGACGGTCGAGACGTCCGGCAGTCCGGTGACGTCAAACACCACGGCGCCGAGATCCGCATCTGCCCCGCCTTGGGCGAACTGCATCGACTGCACGTAGTAATACCGCCCGTTCGTCTTGAAATACTTCCCATCCATACCACCCAGTCCCTCGTGGAGATCGACGTCTTCGATCGTCCAGCGGTATAGGATCTGTGCGTTCTCGGGGTCCGAAATGTCGATGATGGAGAAACCGGCCCGCTCGCGCGATTGCGACACATACACGTAGGGACGGGATAATTCCTGCTCCATCTCGATGTCGGTCACGCGGAAGAAACCGCCGAGGGGAAGGTGCGACTGCACGTCGATGTTGGGGCTCCCACCAACCTTCGCGCCGTTCTGTTGCCCTGGCATGGCCCATCCGGTGCGCTGTGCGAGGGCTGCCGAGGGAACGGCCGCGAGCATGGCGAGCGCGAGCACGAATAATCTTCCACGAATGTGACGCATAACGAACCTCCAGAACATTGGGTGCAGGCGACTTGTCAGTTTCCCTGCCCGGATGGATCAACGGTGAATTTCATCTTCATGCCGGATGCCAGATGCTCCGCGACGTGGCAATGCAGCATCCAGTCGCCGGGGTTTGAAATTTCGACCAATAAATCAACCGTCGCGCCCACAGGAATCAAGACGGTGTCTTTCCAAACAAAGTTGCGTGTCCGTACTCCGTTCCGCTCCAGCACCAGCAAACGCTGGCCATGGAGATGGATGGGATGCACCATCGGGTGGAACGCGTTTGGATCGTTGAACAATCGGATCTTGATCACGTCGCCCTGCCGGAACGACCAGGCGATATCCATGTTCTCCCGCCGGGTGGCCGGCTCTCGAAGTACCCACTCCAAGTTGGTGCCGTTCGATACCCAATTCATCATGGGCATCGCGTCGTTCCACTCCACAGGCGGATAATACGTCGTGTCGATGCTCATGTATTGCACGACATATTGCGGCAACTCTCCCGCCCGAAGCGTCAGAACCAACTCACGGTCGGGGGCGCGATCAAAATATGGTCGGACCCGATCGACGTCGGCGACGACATCGTCGTGCTCGCGCAAGGTCAGAAAATGCCCGGCGTAGTTTGGGCTGGCCTGCGTCTCCGCCACCGCAATCGTCCCCAGGGTATCTACGCTGGGATAGAACTCGCCAAGCATGTGATTGATGGCTTGAATTTGATTGGTAACGGCGAGCTCGCCGGCAGTGTCGAACCGTGCCTCGACGATGTACCGCTGGGCCGGCGCGATCACCACGCTCTCCACCCATTCTTCCCGCTCGAACTTGCTCACGTCCGCGCCAACCACCTTCATCTGCGCACCACCCAACACGAGATTGTAGGTGCGCGTGTTCGACACGTTGGTCAGCATGAAGCGAACGACCGCGCCCCGATCGACCTCGAGACGGTAATCGGGCTCCCCATTGATAAGGAATAGATTCCCGAATCGACCCATGAGCGTGAAGTTGGACGCCTCTGCCCCAAACGGGACGATCTCGCCCCGATCCACGAGTAAGTCGTCGAGGATCAACACCTCTTCTCGGTTCACTGGATTGTAGTAGTCCGGATCCGGCGAATGAACCAGCATGTTGCCGTAGAGGCCGAGTTCCTGCTGAATATCTTCCCTCACATGCGGGTGATACCAGTAGATCCCCGCATCCGGAAAGTAGACCTCGTACACGAAGGTCTCACCCGGCTGCACCGGATCCTGGGTCACACCCGGAACACCGTCGAATCGATTGTCCAAACGGACGCCGTGCCAGTGGATCGTCGTCGGCAGGTCGATGTGATTCGTGAAGTTGACAACGATGGTGGCGCTCTGATCGACGGTGATCAGCGGGCCCGGATGTTGGCCGTTGAAGCCATACATCGTGAATGTGTTGCCGTCGATGACGCGTCGGACCAACCGAGCGTCCAGATCGAGCGTGTCACCGTCGAATAATCGGTGAACTTCTCGCGGCTGAGCCAGCGCGATGCTCGACACATCGATGCCCTTGCCCGGCAAGAACGGTGTCAGCGGGGGTTGGTACTCCATGACCCCGGGCAGCATCGGCATGTTCAATTGCAGCATCGGCATGCGCCAAACCAGGCCGGACTGGGTCGTGTCTCGAGTAGCTTGTCGTGCGGAGACGGCAGTTGGAAGGAGGAGCGCAACAGCGAGAGCGGCGACGCACCAAAGCGACCGTGAGGTCGGCGCGAGCCTACTCCCGGTCATTATGAGGCATGTTGTCGAACAACTCATGCGACGCAAACGATTGCAGGAGACCACTCGGCGAGATGCCCCTCAACATCACGGGCCCACTCCGTTTTGTCACGTCACTCGACTCTTCCAAGGAAATGACCAGAATGAACTTGTTCATGGTGGACACGCGGAACCGGAACGTCCCGACCGGATCCACGGGGCCGAGCTTCTCGGTTCTGTCGAGCTCGGGCGTCATGAGCCAGACAACATAGCTGCCCGTGGAACCGAGCGACTGAGGCGTTCGGAGGCCCCGAACGTTCAGCTCGAGATCGTAGACCGGAAAACCCTGCGCGGTTACCGCAAATCCGAACGGGCTCGCAGCAGGTTTCAGCTCGCCGACACCCGTCGCCTGGCGCGCGCGGGACGTGGCCCGTAACGAGAATTTGTAGACCTCTGCAAACCGAATGGAATGTTCCACAGTGGAACGCAGGGGTTCAGCACCCCTGGGCGCAGCGCCATGGGTAAGACCTACTCCGATCAGCCCGGGGATCAATAAGAAAGGTGCGACTCGCTGCAAACGATTCCTCAGACGAGATGATTGCGAAAGTTGGCAGAGACCCTCTGTGGCTGCAAGACGGCACGCCGGTCACGTCTCTGGTTGAAATGTGTAGCACCACGCTTCACCCTCCAACACCACCTCGCCATC
>CAYLZR010000134.1:0-5951 GCA_964388145.1 uncultured Gemmatimonadaceae bacterium
GGCAGCATCGAGAGGAGCCGCCGCCGCCGGTAAAGACGGTGGCTCCGCACGTGCCAAGCCGCCTGGCGCGATGCATCGACCGGTGCTTGGCGAAGGACGCCGATGCCCGGTTTGAGGTCGCATCGGCATTTTCTGACGGGGTCGACGCCGCCATGAGTGAGCGGCGCAATGTACCTGCAGCCATACGCAACTTCATCACCGATCCCATCGATCTTCCTGGGGACGGACCCGTGTACCTCTTGACAGCGGCGATGATTCAATTTGCCCTACTGCTCTTAGCCCTCTCGAATAATCCGGTCGGGTGGTTCCTCTTCTGGGGATTCGCGGCGGCACTTTCGGCTGCCCCCGCTTTCCTCGCGACACAGCGGATCCGGAGGCTGCTGGCGTCGGGGCATACACAGGCGGATCTCCAGGCGGCACTGCGGGCCGAAGCGGAACGCCGCCGGGAGGAGTTGGCGTACACGTACGGCGCCGAGCCCAGCTGGGCCGAGCGAGCTGCCACACAGTTTGCCAAAGTAGCCGGCGCGACGTTGTTCGTGACCTTTGTGGGTCTGTTTTTTTCAATTGCCCGATACGTGCCGTTGCCACTCCGCGGTGGGATTCTATTGGGGTCGGGCTTGGCCACGGCGGCTGCACTCGGTGTGCGCAGCGCACTCAGGGGACGGCGGGTCGATCAGAAAGCCGAACGCCGTTTCGCGTTCTGGAAGAGCAAGTTCGCTAAGTGGCTTTTCAAAGTAGCTGGCATCGCGCTCAAGAAAAAAGCGCTGCCGATGCGGCCCACACATCGGCCCACCGAACTTCAGATCGGCTTCGCCGTGGATGCACTGTACGAACAGCTGCCCAAGGCGGTTCGGGCGGATTTGGGCGACGTGCCTTCGGTGGCGCGACAATTGGAGTCGGATGCGCAACGGCTGCGCCAGACCCTTGAAATGCTCAACGATGCCCACGCTGCCGCGCGCACGGCGGGTGGTGATATCCCACCCGACCTACAGGAAGCGCGCGAAGAAACGGAGCAGCACCTTGCCGAAGCCGTGGCGTCACTGGAAACAATGCGACTGGGATTGCTACGTCTCACCACCGGCGCCGGCACTGTCGAACGCTTCACCACGGACCTCTCGGCCGCCGCCGAGGTGGGTGACCGGATCGATCGGTTGATGGATGGGATGGGCGACGTGGAACTGTTGCTGCGACCCACTTAGGGGAGAGGGGAGAGGGGAGAGGGGAGAGGGCCACCCTGCCACAAGGCCGTGGGTGTGGGTGGGGGCCCTCTCCCCTCTCCCTTCTCCCTTCTCCCTTTTTTGCCCCAAAAGGAAACGCCGCCAGTACCGAACGACTGGCGGCGTTTCAGACCCTCCGCAACCTGGTACGACGCTACAGCGATACCTAATGGCGCGGACAGCTTCTTCGCGATTCGGCCCGGTTAGTTACCGGTGCGGCGATCGCTTGCCCTTTCCAGGTTGCAGCAGGTACATGGTCTAGACAATTGATCACCTCCTCTCAAAGGGTTCTTGCCACAGGCGCGAACGTGACCACCCTCCGACCGAGCCGACCCGGACAACATCTGGGAAGCCCAACTCCCACCCGAGTCGCTAAGACGGTAGCCGACACCAAGTTATAGCAGTTCAACCCGTCGCGCCAGATCCCCGCACAGCGCCCTTCCCAAGCGAGGAGGTAGGAGGGGGGAGGGGGGAGGGGGATCAGCGTTCCAAAGCTTTAGCGTTATCTGCGGCCCCAAACCGCCCCGCCGCTGCTTGCGGTAACACCAGCAAGGCCGTAGCGGCCGCGGCCACGGTGCCGAGAATGACGGCCATACCAAATTTTTGGGTCGGAGGAAATGTGGACAGGGAAAAAATTCCAAAACCGGCCGAAATGATGAACGCCGCGCCGACGATGGGTTGCCACAGTTCGTCTCGGGCCGCCGTCCATGCTTCGCGGCGGCCGGATCCCGACATGCGACGCCGGCGCGCGCGCATCATGAGGTGGATCATCGAGTCGACACCCATCGCCAACGCGACATTGGCGGCGGGTGACGAGATGATGTCGATGGGTCTGCCGAGATAGCCGAAAGCGCCCAGCACGATCAGGGGAATACCCGCCAGGCTAAACACCATCGCGGCCGTCACCCGCAAGTCGCGTGACACGTAAAACGCGATACCGAGAAACAGCGCTATCAATGCGCCCAGACCCAGACGCAGACTCGATGCGATCAGTTTCCCCAGTTGCCCTTGCTGTTCGTACAGACCGCCGACGAGCACTGGTTCCAACTGCCGAGCGCGGACTTGTCCGACAATTCGATCGATAACTGCCTCGCGCGTCTCCGACCTGCCGGCCTCGTGCATTCGCAAGAAGTACAGGCCTTGCTGCCGGTCGGGGTGAATGTATGCCGCTATCGTCGCTCCCAGCGGTGTGATTTGCAAAAGGTCCAACAATTGTGCGGGTGGCAATCGTCCAATGAATGGTGCATTGCGTGCCTCGGCCAAGATCAGAGCAGGGGAAACGACGCTGCCGACCGCGGAGTCGGCTTCCAGCGCGAGATGCAAGTCCCACATCCGGTCGACGGTATCGCTGTCGTCTATTCGTTCGCCCGTCGTGTTGCGCACGACGATGCTGAGAGGGCTACTCCCACCGTCTCGATCTACTGCTTCCAGCCCTTCTCGGAGCGGGTCTCCCGTAGCGAAGTACGAAAGCAAGTCGGGGTCGGTCTTCAGACGCAGCACGCCGAACGCCGCAACGATTGCCAATATCAAGAATCCCGCTACATATCGCGCTCCATCCAATTGATAGAATGTCCAGGAAGCAATTCGTTGCCGGGTGGCCGCCGGTTGATGGGAAGCGAGTTTCAGGAACGGCGGGTAGAGCGTGTAGGCGACCAGGATAGCGGTTGCCGTGCCGATGGTGCCGGCCAGGCCCAGTTGCCGCAGCGGTTTGGCCGATGCCAGAAACAGGCTCGCGAACCCGAGTAACGTGGTGAGCATGCACCAGAACGACGCGGGTACCGTCATGGCGACGGCGCGCTTGACCGGATCGCCGCTGCTTTCAACGTCCGCGCGGCATTGTTTCCAGTTGGAGGTCAGGAACACGATGTGCGACAAGGTCAGCACGAAGACTATTGTGGCAATATTTGCCGTCAGCAAGCCAATCGATCCTCCGACCAGCTGAGTGACGATGAGCGTGAGTGACGACGCGCCGAGGCAGGCGGTCAGCGTGCCGAGCACGATTGGCGCGGCACGGTATACGATGGCGACGATTGTTGCAAACACGACGATGGCGACCGTGCTGAAAACGGTAAGATCGCGAAATAGATTGCGTCGAATGAGTTCGATGACGTAAGGCACACCCGATACCACGAGCTGGAACTCCGGGCTGTCGAATTGAGCGGTGATGTCTTCGATCTCGGAAATGAACGCGCTGCTGTTGCTTGCTTCCGGATCTACATCCAAAAGCAGATTGGTTGCCCGCTCGTCAGGAGCGATCAGCACCCGTCCCCACAGTGGACTCGCGAACGCGTTGTGGTTCGCAATACTGTTGATCGCCGTGACACCGTCGAGATCCGATAGTGCATCCCCAAGGGCTGCGACAGCGGAGCGGTAGTCGGCGTCGGTTACGTCAGTCGCCGCCGCTCGGATGATGATCTGTGATCCAGTGGGAAACCGGTCGGCGATCTCCGCAGATGCGATGTACTGTGGGTCATCCCTCGAGAAAAAGAACTCGGCCTCTACGCGAGGTGTGAGGTCCACCCACACAAACACGATGATCATGGCCAGTGCCGTGACCGCGGCGTGCGGCCATGAAGCGAGCCGTCTCATTGACGCTGCCACGGTTGTGCTTTCATGATCTGACCAGGCCTGGGGAATTCATGTAGCTACACCGAAACGTGGCGGATGTCGAGGCCCGGGCTCGGGTCCCTTGACACCTCTCCCTGAGCCGGCGAGTCTGCTGGCAATGAACATTCTGGCCGTCTTGAGAGTGATCGGCGTGCTGTTGCTCGGGACCTCGCTCGCCATGGTGCCGTCGATCATTCTCTCCGTGGGTGAGGGGAATTTGGGTGGATGGTTGGTCGCGGCCGGTGTGACGGCAGTGGCCGGCCTCGCGCTGTGGTTGTGGACGCCCCGCGACGTCACCATCAACCGGCGGGCGAGTCTGGTTGTGGTGGGCCTGGGGTGGTTGGCGCTCGTGACGGTGGGGAGCCTGCCGTTCATCCTCACCGGGGTCGCGCCACACGTCGTGGGAGCGTTCTTCGAATCGGTCTCGGGGTTCACCACCACCGGCGCGACAATCTTTGCGGTCATCGAGGATCTGCCTCGTTCGATACTTCTCTGGCGGAGTATCTCTCACTGGCTCGGCGGGATGGGGATTATCGTGCTGGGCGTCGCGATCCTCCCGTTCGTTGGCGTGGGTGGTGCCCAACTGTTTCACGCGGAAGCGCCCGGGATTTCCGCCGACCGGCTCACGCCCCGGATAGCGTCAACGGCTCGCCTATTGTGGGGCGTGTACGCGGGGCTTACAGCAATACTCTTCCTTATCTATCTCGTGTTGGGCATGCCCGTGTTCGATGCGGTGAACCACGCCCTCTCGGCGTTGGCCACGGGAGGATTTTCCACTCGCACTGAGTCGTTCGCCGCGTACTCCCCATCCATCCAATGGGTCACCACGGTGTTCATGTTGATTGCCGGGACGAACTTCGCCTTGCATTACCGGATGTTGACCGGACGGGGTAGGGCATGGTTTGGGGATGTGGAGTGGCGGGTGTATGTGGGCGTCGCTGTGCTGGCGTCACTCGTTTGTCTGGTGGCGCTTGTGGCATCCAGCGACGTCGGGTCCGAGTTCTCTGCTGACCTTCGCGCGGCATTCTTCAACGTTACGGCGATCATCAGCACGACGGGGTTTACCACAGCGGATTTTGCGGCGTGGCCGGTGGTTTGTCAGGTCATCCTCATCGGCTTGATGTTCATGGGTGCCATGGGTGGCTCGACCGGGGGCGGTTTCAAGGTCGTGCGGGTTATTGTGATGGCCAAGCACACGCTCGGCGAATTCAAACGTGTTCTCCATCCGCAGGCGGTCATCGTCACGCGCTTGGGTCGAACACCGATACGCTCGGATATCCTGCTCAAAGTCGTGGGGTTATTCGCGCTGTACATCGCGACGCACGGTGCGGGGACTCTACTGCTGGCCGCGTTGGGACACGATTTCCTCACATCGGCAAGCGCGGCGATCGCGGCCATGTCGAGTATCGGCCCCGGACTTGGGGCTGTGGGGCCGGCGAGCAACTACGGCGGACTCGGTATGGTCGAGCAAGCCGTGCTAAGCGTATTGATGTTGCTTGGCCGCCTCGAGTTCTATACGCTTCTCATCTTGTTCATCCCCGATACATGGCGCCTCGCCCGACGCCGAAAAAGTGCACAGGATCAGCTGGTCCCGCGGTAGACGACGTGCCGAAAACAGCCGGCTCAGGGTAGGTTGCGCCATACGCGAGCGGGACGGAAACCGCTCCCGTAGCATACGGTTACCGGCGTGTGTCTCTTTCGGGTCGGCGTGCCGCGGCGTTGAACTGGTGTAACCGGTTGGTAATAAAGGGGTTACGTGATTTCCGGCCCTCCGCTTCCTGCCTCCCGCTTCCGCAGGCCCATGAGTGCCCGCAAGTGCCCGTAAGTGCCCGTCCCACAAGCTTTTCCCTCCCCTTGACTCTGGTTGGAACAGCGTCTAAGATTTGTGTTCTGCGCTGGAGTTTTTTTGCGCATGCTCTTTGAAAATTGATGGTTGGAGAAACAGGTAAGAGTGCGGCCCATTATGAGCGGCAGATACGAAGGTCTGTCGTGAGGGAAGTACTTCGAATTTGTGAATCGGACAGGACATTTGGTTCGGTTTGAGCTTATTGAATTCTTTTCGGAGAGTTTGATCCTGGCTCAGGACGAACGCTGGCGGCGTGCTTAACACATGCAAGTCGAACGAAC
>CAYLZR010000135.1:0-4450 GCA_964388145.1 uncultured Gemmatimonadaceae bacterium
TTCAACGGTGAAGTTCGAACGGCCCCGAAGAGCAACTACATCTTGCCGAGCATCACACGTCAGACGGCTTTGGACATCTGCCGCGAAGCCGGAATCAGCGCCATCGAGGCGCCCATCCACCTCACCGACCTCGCGTCGGCCGATGAGTTGTTTCTTGCCGGCACGACCTTGGAAATCATGCCGATCGTCGAGGTCGACGGACGGATGGTTGGCGACGGGCAGCCCGGGCCCGTCCAACGACGGTTGTACGAGCTGTTTGCTCGGCGCACTCGGCCATAGAGGGTTGCAACCCGCCGGTCCCCGCGCCGTACGGCGTAACGGAGGCCGATGACCACCAACTGTCAGCAGTGCGGGCATCCGCTCGAGATTCTCAAGCGGCCCCTGAAGCGTTTGCGATGGACGCGGTATTGGTGGCGCGGTGTGGCCAGCCTGGTCTCGCAACCACTTCGGCTGTGTCCGCAGTGCGGCTCGATCTACACGCATGCCGGGGTGCTGGTCGCCACCGGCGCCGCCGAGACGAATGTCGAGATACGTCTACGCGGCTTCAAGGACGACATGAATCATCTGCGCGACGGATTTGCGACTCTCGTTCTTGCCAGCGAGGTCGGCGCGGTCTGGACACTCATGAACGCCGGGAGTTACGATCTAGGGGTCACGGTTGTGATGGGGGCGATCGGCGGGCTGGCTCTGATCCCTTTCACTTTCTTTGCGAGAAAAGCATCGACGGCCAAGCGCGAACTGAAGTCACTCAAAACCGCTCGACTCAAGGGAAAGACATCGAATGAAACGTAGTGCCGTGTGGATCGCGATGGTGTATTTCACGGCCATGGCGATCGCGATCACGTTCCCCGGCATTCGGCCCTTCAACACCATTCAACCTCTCATCTTCGGCATCCCATTCGTCTTTGCGTGGGTCCTTTCATGGGTCGCCGGAGCGGTGGTGATTTTTCTCATCCTCTATCGGGCCTATCACAAGTGACGAGCTGGCAGATCGTGGTCGCGGTCGTCGCGGCATATCTCCTGATCAATCTGATCGTGGGCCTTCTGCCCAGCTCCCGGTCCAGCGATACGGTTGCCGGCTACGTGGCCGGCGACCGCGAGTTCGGCACGTTGGTCATGTATTTCGTTACCGGCGCGTCGGTCTTCTCCGCGTTCGCGTTCTTGGGTGGTCCTGGGTGGGCGTATAGCCGCGGCGCCGCGGCTTTCTACATCCTTGGTTACGGCGTTCTCGGCATCGCGCCATACTTTGCCCTTGGCCCGTGGGCCGCGCGGCTCGGCCGCAAGCACGGATACGTCACGCAGGGCGCAATGCTGGCACACCGGTTCCAGAGCCGTTGGGTGGCCGTCACCGCCGGGATCATCAGCGTCATAGCCATCCTTCCCTACGTCGCTCTGCAGATGCGGGGTGCGGGCATCGTGCTGGAGCAGGTCACGGACGGTCACATTCCGCAACCGGTTGGGGCCGCGGTCGCGTACATCGTCGTGCTGATTTACGTGTGGCGCAGTGGAGTGATGGGCGTCGGCTGGACCAACGTGTTTCAGGGCGTGTTGATGATCGGCATCGCCTGGGCGTTCGGGATGTATATCCCGTACAAGCTGTACGGTGGCATTGGTCCCATGTTCGAACAAATCGCCGCAATCAGGCCGGAGATGCTGACCGCGCCCGGGCTCGACGCATCCGGTGAACCATGGACGCCGGTCGCGTACTCGTCGGCCGTCATCGTCTCTGCCATCGGCTTGATGATGTGGCCGCATCTGTTCATGAAAGCGTTTGCAGCAAAAGACGACGCAACCATCCGACGCACGATCGTGCTGTTTCCGACGTTTCTGGTTTTCCTCCTACCGCTCTTCTTGGTCGGATTCGCCGGAATTCTCTATGCGTCCTCCCCCTCGAATCCCGACGCGATCATGCCGCACATCATGCTCACCGCGGGCCTTCCCGCGATCGTCGTTGGGCTCTTCTGTGCCGGCGCGCTCGCTGCCTCGATGTCTACCGGAGACGCGTTGCTACACGGCGCCGCCTCGATTGCCGCCACCGACGTCTACGGTGCGATGCGCAGCGACGAACTGAGTCAGCACGACCAGCGGCGTCTGATCCGATGGCTGGCCATCGGGGTTGGCATTCTCGGTTACGCTATCGCTTTGCCCAGCGGCCTATCGCTCGTGGGCATGTTGCTGGCTGCGTACGGGGCCATCGTCCAACTCGCTCCACCCGTGTATGCGGCGTTTCTGTGGCGCAGAGCGACCGCGCCAGGCGTCGTAGCGGGGTTGCTCACCGGGATCTCGGTGACCGGGCTGCTGATTCTGAGACCCGACTGGAGGCCCCTCGGGCTCCATGAGGGCCTGGTGGGACTCGCGGTCAACATCGTCACCTTGGTCGTGGTATCACTCGCCTCACGACCACCCGATGCGTCCCACGTTGCGGCTTGGATCGCCGTCAGCCGGACGGGTGATTGACGCAACCTTACCACTCCAGTAGCCTAAACGACACCATTCAACGCATCCTGAGGTTTGCCCATGTCCCGACTGCCGCCCCTAGCCGCTCTCGCCTCCCTGCTTGCCACGGCGCCGTCCGCTGCCCAGCAGCGCATCGAATACGAGGACTATCGGCTGGACAACGGGCTCCGCGTGATCCTGGTCGAAGACCACTCGGTACCTGTCGTAACCATCGACCTGTGGTACAACGTCGGAAGCGGCAGCGAGCGTCCTGGACGGGGAGGATTCGCCCACCTCTTCGAGCACATGATGTATCAGGGATCCGCAAACGTGCAGAAGAGTGAGATGCTGCAACTCGTTGAGCGCGCCGGCGGGCAGATGAATGCCACACCGAGTGAAGATCGCACGCTGTACTACCAAACTCTTCCTTCGAACCGCTTGAACCTGGGACTGTGGCTCGAGGCGGACCGCATGCGTTCCCTCGCCGTCACACAGGAGAACCTCGACAATCAACGCGAGGCCGTTAAGGAAGAACGCCGCTTGCGTTTGGACAACCAGCCGTATGCGTGGGCACTCGCCGAAGCCCCCTACCTCACCTACGATTCAACGACGTGCTTTTCCTACGCCCATTCGGTGATCGGTTCGATGGAAGACCTGGAGGCGGCGGAGGTGCAGGATGTACAGGATTTCTTCGATACCTATTACGCACCGAATAACGCGACGCTCACCATCGTAGGGGACCTCGATCTGTCGGAAGCGCGTGGCTTCATTCAGCAATACTTCGGAGACATTCCCGCTGGAGCGACGCCGGAGCGACCGTCCTGTGAGTGGAGTGTCGGCACCGAGGCCCAGGAGATAATCCACCCGGACCCCCTGGCCAACCTTCCGCTGGTGGCCGTGGCGTATCGGTTCCCTGCCCACGACGATGTGGATACGCCGGCGCTGAGTCTGCTCGAGCGTATTCTCGGTAGCGGAGAGAGTTCGCGGCTCAACCGCGCGCTGGTTCGCGAAAAGCAGACCGCCCTTCAGGCTCAAACGCTGACGATGCCTCGTAGGCTGTCGGGAACGATGATGGCGATTGCCATTGCCAATCAAGGCGCTTCCGTCGATACCCTCAAGGCACAACTCCACGGCGAAATAGCCCGAGTCCTCGAGGAGGGTGTCACCGCGGAGGAATTGCAAAAGGCCAAGAATGCCTATCGGAGTAGCAACGTTTTCGGCCGCCAGACCACCTTCCAAGTCGCGCAGCAGATTCAGCATTTTGTCCACTTCCACGAATCGCTCGAAGATATTCACGACGACTTAGATAAATATCTGTCTGTCACGCGTGAGGACGTATTGCGCGCGGCACGGAAATATCTGGCGAAAGAGAACAGTTACACGTTTGTGCTGGTACCGCCTTCGAGCGCGCAGCGGCCACGGACCTAGCGGTCCGAAACTCTAGCCCCGGACCATGAAAACGAGGTTTCAGGTTCTAGGTTTCAGGTTTCAGTGGATTCAATCCCTGAAACCTGACCCCTGAAACCTGAAACCTGACACGAGGAGCACTAATGAAAAAATCGACCGTAGCCGCAGTTCTACCTGTTTGCCTGCTGAACGTTGTCCCGTTGGCGGCGCAGTTTCCGACACGTCCACCTCCCCCAACCGAGCTTCGGGCGATGCAGCTTCCGCCGTTCGACGAAGCCACGCTCCCGAATGGCCTCCAAATTGTGGTCGTGGAAAACCACCGGCTGCCGTTGGTGAGCATTTCGCTCACGATGTTGGGCGGCGCCAGTCACGATCCGGCGGGCAAGGAAGGGTTGGCATCCCTCACGTCGGACCTGCTGTTGCGCGGAACGACGACACGGTCGGCCGACGACATTGCCGCCGAGATCGAGTCGGTTGGCGCGCGCCTGAACACGGGGGCAGGAAGTGATTTCTTCACTCTTTCGACGACCGTGCTGAAGGAGCATCTGGACCTCGCGTTTGATCTCATTGGAGACGTTTTGCTGCGCACCACCTTCCCGGAAGAAGA
>CAYLZR010000135.1:4550-5943 GCA_964388145.1 uncultured Gemmatimonadaceae bacterium
AGAAGCGCGAGACATGGCCAGCCGCTACTTCGAAGGATGGTCCGGCACAGCTGCGGACAATCGATCCGGGAACGTGCCGGAGGCAAAACCTACGGAGATCCTCTTGGTCAACCGACCGGGATCGGCTCAGTCGAATATCCTCGTCGGGAACCTCACCATGCGTCCCGGAGATGCCGATTACTACGCCACGGTCGTGGCCAACAAGATTTTCGGCGGCGGCGCCGACTCGCGGCTGTTCTTGATCTTGCGCGAACAAAACGGCTGGACGTACGGCGCGTACTCCAACCACAGCCGGCCCGAAGGCGTGGGTCGTTTTCAGGCCAGTACGGAGGCGCGGGCTGAAGTAACCGATAGCGCCCTGGCCGAGATCCTTCACCAGATGCGACGATTGCGCACGGAGCCGGTGCCGGCCGAGGAACTGGCGGGTGCCAAAGGATTCCTGGTCGGCAGCTTTCCCCTCTCCATCCAAACACCACAGCAGATCGCCGGACGGGTTCGCACTGTTCGACTCCTCGGATTGGGAGATGATTATCTGCGGACATATCGAGAGCGCCTCGCGGCTGTCGATGCCGACGGCGTGATGAGTGTTGCCCGCCGTCGCGTACTGCCGGATTCGGCGGTGATCGTCGTCGTGGGAGATGGAGCGAAGATCTACGACGGTCTCTCTGCCATCGCGTCCGTTCGTATCATCGATGCCGGCGGGAATCCGATGACCCCTTCGGATCTGCTGGCAACGCCGGAATCCATCGTATTCGATCCCAGTCAATTGGTGGTCGGGCGTGATTCTTTTGCGATCATAGTGCAAGGAAATCCATTCGGCGCGTTGACGCGGACCATTGAACGCAGCATGCAGGGCGATCGTCCGGTCTTCTCGGTCAAATCCGAAATCCAAATGGGCGCCATGGGCGGGCAATCGGCCGAGTACGTTCTCGATGCCGCTTCCTTGGACCCCATCACGTACGAACAGGCGGCCAATCAGATGGGGCGAACGGTCCAGGTGCAGCTGACGTACGGCGAGGGTGGTCACGTAACCGGCTCGGTTTCGGGAGCCGATGAAGCCACGATCGACACCGTGTTTGGTACTCCGGTCTACGATCTGGACATGCTGAGCACGATCGTGCCCACCATGGCCTTGGCAGACGGGGCGAGCTTCACGCTGGCCATTTTCCAACCCACCACACAAACGTTTTCGCAAGAAACGGTAAACGTCACCGACGGTGGCATGGTGACCGTCCCAGCAGGCGAGTTCGACACTTGGCAGGTCAACGTGAGTGGCCAACTCGCATGGATATTTATGGTTTCGAAGGCCGATCCGCGGCGCGTCGTGAAGATGGAAATTGCCGGACAGCCGCTGTCTTTCGAGTTGGCCGCCACGGAAGGTAGGTGATGGGTG
>CAYLZR010000136.1:0-2639 GCA_964388145.1 uncultured Gemmatimonadaceae bacterium
CTACCTCATCATCCTGTTCGGCTTTGCCAACCTGCCGTTCCTGGCGGGAATCGCCCTGCTCCCGATCCGTCTGGCTTTGATGGAGTGGTACCGCAAGAGCGAGCTGTCGTCCGACCGCGCTGGATTGCTGGCGTGTCAGAGCCGTGAAGACTCGCTCCGTCTCAATATGAAGTTCGCCGGAGGCGGCCAGGCGAGTGAGATGGATTTGGACACCTACATGGAGCAGGCAAAAGAGTACGCTGAGGGTGGCGGGGCGATCGATACGATTTACAAGATCTTGAACACGCTCGATCTCGATCATCCGTTCAGCTCGATGCGAGCCGCCGAGCTGCAGAAGTGGATCGACGAAGGTGCGTACGACAAGATCGTGGTTGACGGTGAGTACGCGCATCGCGGCGTCGAAGAGGAGGAGCGGCCGTTGACGGACGACATCGGCGAGGCGGCCGGTTACTACAAGAACGAGATCAAACAGACGGTGGGACAAGTGGTCGACGCGGCCAAGAAGGCCGGAGAGAGTTTCGCCCAAGCATTCAGAGACGCCACGAAGAGGTGAGGATACTCGTCGTCGGCGGTGGCGGCCGGGAGCATGCCCTCTGTTGGGCGCTCTCCCGTGCCGCCACCGTTTTTTGTGCCCCGGGCAACCCCGGTACCCGGAATTGCGCGACCAACCTCCCCCCCCCTTTCAGTCCCAACGATCACCAGGCAATTCTCGACGCGGTCCGCCAGAACAGTATCGACCTGACCGTGATCGGTCCCGAGGCCCCCTTGGCCGGCGGCCTTGTTGACGCGTTGCAGGCCGCCGGCCACTCCGCGTTCGGCCCGACGAAGGCCGCGGCGCAGATCGAGGCATCCAAGGCGTTCGCCAAGGATGTCATGGCCAAGGCCGGAGTCGCCACCGGCAACGCACGGGTGTTCACCAACGAAAAGGAAGCTCTCGATTACATCGCTACTCACCCGGAGCCGCTAGTGGTGAAGGCCTCAGGATTGGCCGCAGGGAAGGGTGTCGTGGTGTGCTCCACTCGAGAAGAGGCCCGAGCGGCCGCTTCCGCCATGTTCGGCGGACGGTTCGGCGATGCTGGGGCCGAGGTGCTCGTCGAGCAATTCCTCGAGGGTGAGGAGCTGTCGATTTTCGCGCTCACCGACGGCGAAGCCACCCTACTCCTCCCAGCCTCTCAGGATCATAAACGATTCCAGGAAGGCGACTTAGGGCCAAATACCGGCGGGATGGGAGCGTATGCGCCGGTGAGTATCGCGACCGACGAACTCCTCCAGCGGGTGGATCGCGAGGTTGTCCGACCCACGCTTGCCGAGATGGCGAACCGAGGGATGCCCTATCGGGGCGTGCTCTACGTCGGGCTCATGATCGCACCGGATGGGAAGCCGAGCGTCATTGAGTTCAACTGTCGGTTCGGTGACCCCGAAACTCAGGTTCTTCTTCCCATCGTGAGTGAAGGGTTGGCCGACCAGATCTGGAGCATTGCTGCCGGCGAGCGATGGTCGCCGCCAGAGGCACCCCATGCGACACGGGCGGCGGTCACGACGGTTCTCGCGGCTCCCGGCTACCCTGAGTCGCCCCAAAAGGGAAACGCCATCACCCTTCCACCGACCCTGCCGTCGGACACCATACTCTTCCACGCCGGAACCGACGATTCGGACGGAACGCTGCGGGTGTCCGGAGGACGGGTGTTGTGCGCCACTGGACTTGGCGCAGACGTGCGGACCGCGCTGGCGGCCAGCCACCGGCTTGCCGAGGCCGTGGGGTTCGAGGGCAAGGTGTTCCGGCGCGATATCGGCTGGCGGGAGATCGCTCGTGCCGGAGCTTCCTGAGGTCGAGACGATCGTTCGGGACCTGTCTCCGAGATTGCGGGGCAGGCCTTTGCGGAACCCGCAGCTTTTCAAGACAGACGTACTTCGAGGCATCTCGTCTACTCGATTCCTACGCGTGCTCCGAAACAATCACGTCGTGGATGTGACACGTCGTGCAAAACACGTGGTCATTCTCCTGGCCAGCGGCGAGCGCATGGTCGTGCAGCCGCGCATGACGGGCGCCTTGATCGTGTACGATCATCGCCTACGCGAAGACGAACGACGCTATGTCGTGTTGCGTGCCACGCTGGGGAACGGAAGTATCTTGGTTTATCGAGACGTGCGCCGCCTCGGAACGATCATGCTGTTGGACGAACCTCGTTGGGAAGCCTATACTGCCCGCATCGGCCCCGAACCGTTGACTCGCGAGTTCACCGGCGAACGGTTCATCGAACAGCTGTCGGGTACCAAACAGGCCATCAAGAAAGCGCTCATGGACCAGCGTCGTATAGCCGGCGTCGGGAACATTTACGCCAACGAGGCGCTCTTTCGCGCCGGGATCGATCCGTCGCGTCGAACCGATCTGCTCTCTTCCGATGAGCTACGCCGCTTGTACCGGACGGTCCGGCACGTGCTGCGTCAAGCAGTTCGCGCCGGCGGAACCACGGTGCGCGACTACCGCAACGGTACCGGTGGGATCGGATCGTACCAACGAACGCTCCTCGTGTACGGGCGCGGTGGCCAACACTGCACACGCTGCCGGACGATCCTCACGACCACGCATACCATCGACGGGCGCGCCACGACGTTTTGTTGGCGGTGCCAATCCATGA
>CAYLZR010000136.1:2739-4221 GCA_964388145.1 uncultured Gemmatimonadaceae bacterium
GTGCATGCGTTTCGACTTCGGAACTTGCACGGGCCCGTGCGCCGGGCTCGTAAGTGAAGATGAGTATGGCAAGCAAATCGAGAGCACCATCGATTTCCTGGAAGGACGGTCACTGAGCCCGATCGACCGAGTGGTGGTCGAGATGCAGGCGGCGAGCGAGGAGCGTGAATTCGAGCGTGCGGCGCGGTGGCGCGACCGCTTCGACGCCCTCGAGTGGTTGCTTCAAGCATCCACCCAAGCGCGAAACGCCATCGAAGCGCTGAGCTTCGTGTACCGCGACCCCGGCGCGTACGGGGACGACCGTGTGTACCTTATCCGGCGTGCGACGGTTCGAGCGGTCGCGCCGGCACCGACCACCCCAATCGAGCGCGAGGCGTTCCGTGCGGTCGTGAAAAGCCACAGTGGACCGGAACCCAACGACGTTCCGCTACCCGTCGAGGACATGGACGAGATGCTGTTGCTGGTACGCTGGTTCAAGAAGCACCCGAGCGCAATGCGGCGAACCGTTGCGTTCTCCGAGTGGACCAAATGCTGACAGCCGTCGCGCTGCTCATCGCCGGCTTTGTGATCCTGGCGTTGGGAGGGCGTTACATCGTGCGTGGCGCCGTCTCGGTTGCCTTGCTGGCGAGGATCTCGACCGCGGTGGTCGGTCTCACCGTGGTTGCGTTCGGAACGAGTCTTCCGGAGCTCGCTGTCAGCGTCCAAGCCGCCGCCGGAGGGAACACCGATCTCGCTTACGCGAACATCGTCGGGTCCAGCATATTCAACATCGCGGTGATCCTCTCCGCCGCCGTGCTGATCCGGCCCGTGGTCATCCAGCGCGAAGCAAAGCGGTTCGAACTCCCGACCATGTTCATCGTGTTGGCGCTGTGCCTGTTCCTCGCCCGTGACCATATCATCAGCCGCCCGGAAGGCGCGGTCCTCGTCACCGGGCTCATTGCGTTCCTCGTCATCACGGTATTACGCACCCGTGCCGCGGGGGCGGTCGATCACTCCGGGAGAGACGCGGAGGTCGCCGGCATCCACCCCGTCACCGGAGACCGCAGCCGCGCATGGGCGACGGGCATCGGGTACATCATCCTCGGTATCGTGGGACTGCAGGTGGGCGCCAACTTTCTCATCTCCGGAGCAACAACCATCGCCGAGGTCATGGGCATTTCCCAGCGAATCATCGGACTCACGGTGGTTGCCATGGGAACGAGTCTTCCAGAACTCGCGACTTCGGCCATTGCCGCCAAACACGGAGAGGACGAGATCGCGCTGAGCAATCTGCTGGGCTCCAACATCTTCAACATTCTTGCGGTACTCGGTATCACCAGCCTCGCGGTCCCCATTCCGATACACGCGCGTGCCATGCTGCTCGACAATTGGGTCATGCTGGGATTCGGCGCCGTCCTGTTTCCCATCTTCTGGACAAGCAAGCGAGTCACGAGAACGCATGGGGTGCTGTTGCTGACGGCGTTCGCAGTGTATCTCGCGGTG
>CAYLZR010000136.1:4321-5915 GCA_964388145.1 uncultured Gemmatimonadaceae bacterium
AACGGCACCAATCTCGCTCTCGGCGGGATTCCCGGCTCCAACTCCATGATGCCGACCGACGCGGGTGTTCCCCCTCGCGGCGCGCCGGCCGATCCGGGATTCATCACCGTCACCGTCTTGTCGACCAGCTCCAGTAGCGGCTTGTGCGTGTGCCCAAACACGATGATCTCCGCTTCCGGAAACGACTCGTGTAACACCTGAGGATCCGGCTTGCCGAACTGGTCACCATGCGTGACGGTGACGTAGAAGCCATCCAACTCCAGCTTGGCCACCCGGGGGCAGCGGTCGCGAATGTCGAAGCCGTCGGCGTTTCCGTGCACCGCGGTTACCGGTGCGAGTACTTCGAGTTCGGTGAGCAGATCGAGGCTGCCGATGTCGCCGCCGTGAAGAATGTGATCCACCTGACTGAAGATGTCGAAGACTTCGTTGGGGAGCTTGCCGTGTGTGTCGGAGATGACGCCGAGCCGCATCTACGCGCCACTCTGCCAACGGGGCACGAGTGTGATGTCCAACTGCATGTGGTCGACGATGCGTTGTACCACGAAGTCCACGAGTTGGCTGATGTCGGTCGGCCGGTGATAGAACCCGGGCGCCGCGGGAATCACCGTCGCTCCGGCTTCCGCCACGGCCGTGAGATTGCGGAGGTGTATCAACGAGAGTGGTGTTTCGCGGGGCACGAGAATCAGCGGCCGGCGTTCTTTGAGCGCGACATCAGCCGCTCGTTCGACCAGTGACCTGCTCGATCCGTTGGCGATCGCCGACACCGTCCCCATCGAACATGGGCACACCACCATGCCGGCGCTCTTGGCGGATCCCGACGCCGGTGTGGCGCCGCGGTCGTCGTCGGTAAACACCACTACGTCCGACCAGTCGCCCGTCGCCGCCTGGAGGTCGGTTTCCGAACCGATGCCCACTTCGGTTTCGAGCAGACGCCACCCGTGCCGCGTTACAACGAGGTGAACCGGAACTCGATGCGTGATGAGGAGATCAAGCAATCGGACGGCGTATGGGGCACCGGATGCGCCGGTGATCGCGAAGACCCAAGGTCTCGTCAACGACCTCTCCGATTAGGAGTCGGTGACTTCTTGGGGTGACGCACGGGTGCGTCGGGCGGCTTGCCAGGCACGCCGCCAGTCGGGAAACATCCGCCTTCAGATTTCGGATTTTTGACTGGCCACGGAATGTGCGACGGAGGTTTCGGCAACCCTTTCTTGCCCTTGCGTGGGGGCAACGGACTCTTCCCACCAGGAACCAACATGCTCATAACAACCTATCTCCTATTGCTGCTGTAAAAACGATGATGCTCACGACGCCGTTCATCGTAAAGAATGCCGCATCGAGCCGGCTCAAGTCATTCGGCCGGACGAGTTGGTGCTCCCATACCAACACGGCGGCCCCAAGCCCTACCCCTATAAGATACACGAAGCCAAATGCCGTCCACAGGCCAAATGCAATCAGGGACAAGATCGTCATACCATGGAGTGACTTGGCGAGCAGGATGCTACGGGCTCGCCCAAGCAACACGACGGCGCTCTTGAGTCCGTGTTCGCGGTCGAAGTGCTCGTCTTGTAACGCGTAGAACATGTCGAACGCA
>CAYLZR010000137.1:0-5914 GCA_964388145.1 uncultured Gemmatimonadaceae bacterium
TCGTACAGCGAACGGTGTTTGTTGTCCAGGTTGATCATCTCGCCGTTGATGAACACGTAGCGAATCTCCGTTTGGATACGCAGCGGGTCACCGTTCGTGACGATCACGTTCGCGATCTTGCCGGTCTCGATGGTGCCAAGCCGGTCGTCGATGCCGAGAATTTCGGCAGCGTTGATCGTCACCGCACGCAGCGCCGCTTCTTGCGGCAAGCCATATCCCACCGCGTGACCCGCTTCGAACGGCAGCGTGCGGGAATTCGACGCGTTGAACGTCGCAAACGCAAACTTGACGCCGGCGGCATGTAGCTGGCCCGGCTGGGCGTAGGCCTGGTCGTAGCCCTGATCCTCCTCGGTCGGCATCGCCTGCGTCGCACCCAGAATGACCGGGACGTTCTCCGCCGCCAGTCGCTCGCGCACCTTCCACGCATCCCGGCCACCGGCAATCACGATCCGAACGTCATTGCGCTCGGCAAAGTCGATGGCCTCGTTGATGTCTCGATCGGAGTTGGCATTGACCAGGAACGGGAGTTCGCCGCTCACGACCCTACCCAAGGCCTCGAGCTTCATGTCCCTACGAACTTGGGTACCGCTCTCGACGGCGCCCGCGTAGTGACGCGCGGCCTCGATCCAACTCTCGATCTCGCGCACCTGCTCGTCGTGCTCTTCCTTCATCTCGTCGAAGGGACGACGAGGGCCACGGAACCGCCCGCCCCCAAAACGGCCACCGCCCCCGCCCAGCGAAGGCCAGTTGAGCACCATGTACACCGACGGCTCGATCAGCATTTCTTCCACGGTCCAGCCGTCGAGATTCACCAACGATCCCTGCCCACCGATCCCACCACGCTGTCCGGTGGGTGCGGCCACCGCGTGGGTCACACCGTTGGCGCGTGTGACCGGAATGATCTCACTCGCCGGATGGACGGCGGTCAGGGCCAGGAGGTGAGGATTGAACTCCCCCAGCTCGTTGATATCCGACGTAACGGTTACTTGCCCGATCTCGGTCAGCCCAAGTCGTGTAACGGCATCGAACATGCCCGGATAGACGTGCAGGCCCTGGCCATCGATCACGCGCGCACCGGCCGGCACGGTCACGTTGGTCCCAACGGCGATAATCCGCCCATTTTGCATCAGGACCGTCGCTGACTCGATCGGACTGCCGGCGAGCGTGTGCACCGTGGCGCCACGGATGGCGATGCCGGCCGAGCCCACCTGAGCCCAAACCGGCGCTGCGACCAAACCGAGCAACACACCGACCCACGTAAGTAATCGCGTCGTTTTCATCGTGCACCCTCCTCATCCTGGTCGGCATCGGTGGTCACCCGGCTGCGACCGGGACGCCGCTGCTTCTGCAGCAACGCTTCCTTTTCCTCTTGGAGTGCCTTGCGGCGCTCGATATCGACTTGACGATCGAAATACAGCAATCCGTCAATGTACACCTGCTCCGGAACCGCGTAGATGCTGAGTGGATGCGCGTTGAAGATCGCGATGTCGGCGTCCTTGCCGACTTCGATCGATCCCACGCGATCGTCGATACGCAGTTGTTTCGCCGGGTTCAGGGTGACGAGCTTCAGCGCCTCTTCTTCCGACATCCCACCCCACCGCATGCTTTTTGCGGCTTCTTGGTTGAGGTGGCGAATTTCTTCGCCACTGTCGGAGTTTATCGAAACGATTACGCCCCGCTCGGTCATCAGCGCCGCATTGTAAGGAATAGCGTCGTAGGCCTCGACCTTGTACGCCCACCAATCCGAAAACGTCGAGGCGCCCGCGCCATGAGCGGCGATCTCGTCAGCAACTTTGTAGCCTTCGAGCACGTGTTGGAAGGTGGCGATCCGGAACCCGAACTCCTCGGCCAGACGGAGCAATTGCAGGATCTCGTCTGCGCGGTACGAGTGCGCGTGCACCAACCGGTTCCCTTCCAAAATCTCGACGAGCGTTTCATGCTTCAGATCGCGCCGCGGCGGAATCACGTTAGTGTTCCCCCGCGCCACCTCCTGCTCATATTCCCGCCATTCGCGCCGGTATTCCTGCGCGTCGATGAACGCCTGACGAATCACATCTTGAACTCCCATGCGTGTAGACGGATATCGATCGGGGTTCCGGTCTCGCTTGGTGTTTTCGCCCAACGCGAACTTGATTCCCGGCATCGCACCGTCGAACAGCATGCCCTCGGCGTCTTCGCCCCAACGGAACTTCACGACGGCGTTCTTCCCGCCGATCGGGTTTGCGCTCCCGTGCAGAATGTTCGCAGTGGTCACACCGCCCGCCAAAGCGCGGTAGATGCCCATCTGATCGGGATTGAGTACGTCCCGGATCCCAACCATCGCGGACACCGACACGCTCCCTTCGTTGATCGCGTCGGCCGCAAGGTGAGAGTGCGCGTCGATGATACCCGGCATCACGAATTTGCCGGTGCCGTCGACGACATTGGCACCGCGCGGCACCGAAATGTTCTGCCCGACCTCGGCGATCTTGCCGTCGCGAATGAGCACCGATCCGTTTTCGATCGTCCCGTTGCTGACGGTGAGAATGGTCGCGTTCTGAATGATGGTCACCGGAGATGTGTCGATCGGACCGCGATCGTTCACCATCGGCACCGGCGAACCGTACGGCACCTCTTCCTCTTCCTCGTCCTCGTCGGCCTCGCGGCCACGGCCGCGGCGGCCGCGTGCAACCGCGGTGTCGTCGGTGGGTTCGATGTCGAACTTCCGGCCGTCCACAAACACCATGCGGAATTCCGTGCCCAACTCGAACAGATCACCCTCGGTCACGACTACGTTGGCGATCTTGCCCACCTCGAGGCTACCGATGCGGTCGGACAGCCCAAAGATCTCGGCGGGCCCTGTCGTAAAGGCCCGCAGCGCCGCCTCAGGGGAAAGACCGGCCTGGATCGCGCGGCGTGCGTTGGCAATCACACGCTTCGGCTCGGACACACCATCAGAGTAGAACGCAAACCGCACACCAGCCGCTTCAAGCGCGGCCGGTGTCGTAGGTGCGCGATCGCGGAACCGCAACGTCCGCAGCGGAATGTCGGCGTCCGGATCCGCGTCGCGGTCGGCCTGCGGCCAATCGAGGCTCACCAAGACGGGTACGCCGCGCTCAGCCAGCACGTCTGCCACCGCGTATCCTTGATGCGCTCCGTACACAACCGTGTTCACCCCAACTTCTTCGCCGGTGTTCACGGCGCGGCGGATCTCGCGAGCAAATGTTCCGGGAAAGAGCACCGGCTGGCGCGTGCGCAACGTCGTGCGGAGCGGATCCAACGCGCGGTCGTATTCCGGACGCTCCAACCCCTGAGGCGACCGCTCGTAAATCGACCACGCCTGATCGTAGTGCGCCGCGTCGAAGAAGGTCTGCTTGATGTAGGCAAAGGCCCCCATGAGCGAATTGGGGTACCCTCGCGACGCGCCGCCCGAGGTGAGGTTCACCCGTGTGGCGACGGGAGTCTTGACCACCATCTCGTTGGTGCGATCCCCTGCCAGATTGACCAACGCCGCCTGGCCCGGGAAGAAACCCCGCTCAGGCGCGATGATCGCAGAGGTGAAGCCGCCGTTGCGCCACTTCGCGATGTCGTCATCGCCGGCGTTCAATTCGTCTGCCGCATTCACCCATGGTGTGGTGGCCGGCCGATCCTCCGGCCCGCGCGAGAAGGGTGGGGGTGGTTGGTCACCAGCCCGGCCATCAGGACCGCCTGGCCGCCCACCGCCACCGAATTGGGGACGTTGCGTGGACACACGAAGGGAGGCAGGCAGGGCGATCGTGGATAGCGCGTCGATCAGGCCGGGGTACACCGTCATCCCAGACCCATCAATGACCCACGCATCGGCCGGAACGGTCACGTTACGCCCCACCGCCGTGATCAGCCCGTCTTCCATGACGATCGTCCCGCCGGTGATCGTCTCGCCGGCGCCGGTGACGATGCGCGCGTTGCGGATCGCGAAGTGGGGAGGAGGAGTCGGCGCCTGGGCCGGCAACGGTCGTGTCACCGCCACCGCTAACAGGCCGACGCAGCCGCTCAGCCAGCGCCGAAGTGACCGACTCGTACAGAAATGCCGCATGAGAACTGCCTCCGAGAGGTGTGTCCGAAACCTCGGGGGCCTCGGAATGGTCAACGATGGTCCTACGCGGACAAGAAGAATAGACTTTAAACTCGCGACCGGCCAGGAACGCGCCCCGTGCTAATGATTAGTTGTCGATAATGCATTATCATTTAAAAATCGCTTCCACGCTCGAAAGACGACCCTCTTGACCCTGCTCCTGGCCAGCATCGCCGCTCTCGTCACCGGGCCGCTGGCATACCGATTCGCCAGACGCGGCACCACGCTCACGATCCTCGACGGTTTCGTGTTTGTCGCGATCAGCGGATTGGTGATCCTGAGCGTACTTCCCGAAGCGATCGTCCATGGGGGGGCGACGGCGATCGTGTTCATCGTCGCCGGGTTCGTGGGTCCCACGGTCGCCGAACACCTGTTCCACCGAGCGGCGAAAGGCACTCACGTTGCAGCACTCGTGTTGGGACTGGTGGGGTTGTGTCTCCATGCACTCATCGACGGTGCCGCGCTCGGCGACGGCCTCGCCTTGCAGGCGGGCGGCCAGTTGCCGGCCGCCGTCGTGCTGCACCGCCTTCCCGTCGGACTCGCGATTTGGTGGCTGCTCCGCCCCCACTTCGGAACGGCGCTGGCCAGCCTTGCGCTCGCCGCCGTGGCCGCTGCGACCGCTGTCGGTTATGCCGTCGGCCCGGCGCTGGGCGCCGAACTCACGGTCGGGTCGGTGGCGTGGTTTCAGGCCTTTGTCGGCGGATCGCTGCTCCACGTGGTGTTCTTCAGACCGCACCTGGACGCTCACACCCACGGGAAGACGCCGACCACGGCTGCCTCGCGCCGAAGCGAGGGTGTGGGCGCCTTGATCGCGCTGGCACTGCTCGCGGTCATCCTGCTGGGTGGCGCCCGACCGGCCGACGCCGACTTGGGAGCGCAAGTCATCCGCACGCTGGCCGAGCTGTCATTGGAAAGCGCACCGGCGCTCCTCCTCGCTTTTTTTGCGGCGGGGTTCATCAGCGTGTTCATGCCGTCGTCCTCGATCGAGTGGATGGCGAGGGGCGGGACAGGAATGCAGGCCGTGCGAGGCGTGGCGTTCGGACTTCCCCTCCCGATTTGTTCGTGCGGAGTCGTTCCGTTGTATCGGTCACTCGTTGGTAAGGGCGTTCCACCCGCGGCCGCCATCGCGTTTCTGGTGGCGACGCCAGAACTGGGATTGGACGCAATATTCCTCTCGTTCCCCTTGCTCGGTCCACACATGACCGCCATCCGTGTCGTCGGAGCCACTGTAGTGGCATTGTTCGTGGGTCGGCTGGTTGGAGGCATGATCTCGTCGCGGCAGTCCGAGGCCCCGGTGACGGACACTGACTCAGCGCCGGTCGATGGTCCGCTACGCGCACGGGTGAACAAGGCGTTTCGTGTGGGCTTGGGCGACGTGGTCGACGACACCGCACCGTGGATACTCGCCGGACTCGGGGTCGCGGCCCTTGCCGCTCCGTTTCTCGAGGGAGCCCCACTGTCCGCGATTCCGGCCGGCGTAGACGTGTTGATCTTCGCATTGTTGGGTGTGCCCACATACGTGTGCGCTTCGGCGGCAACGCCGCTCGTGGCGATACTACTGCTCGGCGGGCTCTCTCCCGGCGCGGCCCTCGCGTTTCTCATTACGGGGCCGGCCACGAACATCACGACGTTCGGCGTGCTCACCCAGCTGCACGGAAAACGCGCTGCGGTGATGTTCTCCCTAGTCATCATCGGCACATCGGTGGGACTGGGCTACACCGTAAACGCCTTTTTCGGAAACATTCCGATCGTAGCGCTCGACATGCTCACCGTCGAAGGCGCGTCGGCGTACAAGATCGCTTCTCTGATCGGATTGGTTCT
>CAYLZR010000138.1:0-5869 GCA_964388145.1 uncultured Gemmatimonadaceae bacterium
CTTAGAATGGCGTTTCCACGATCTACCTCCAATTCCATGATCTGATCCACCGCCACACACACCAGCGAGCACCGTTTGGATGCTGACTCTTGCATGGCTTTTTCGAGCCCGGTGAGGTTCGCATGTCCTGTGATGGCGTCGATCAAACCCACCTGCCGAGCAAACTGTGCAGCGACCAGTTTGCCTAAGATCAGCCCCCCGCGGGTTGCCAGGCTATCGAGCTGCGATTTTACCGAGTCGCCGATCGACTCCGGCGGCGCGAAGACAACGAGCGCCCCCACGGTTTTTTCCCCGTCGCGCAGCGGCCACGCCACGCCCGTGTCTTCCGACTTGCGTCGATCGGGTCGGGTCACCCCCAGTAGTTTCCCGATTCCGGCCGCGTGGCCAATCACGTCGCTGAGACACGTACGGGCCGCCACCGAGTCGGGCGGCACGGTCATTCCCAACAACCGGCGATCTGTCCCCGGTGACGTCGCCACAATCGAGGCTTCCTGCGTCGCGAGGTTGCGGATCACCACCACCGATGGGCAATGGGTAAGTCGTGTCGTCGCGTCCGCCAAGGCGACTCCGGTGCTCTCGATTGTGGGGGGAAGGTGTTGGGAGGGGTCCACGTTTGGTTCCTTCAAATAGACGTTTTGCGGGCTGGTGCCCCCACGGAGGTCGCATTGCGGAAAAGGGTGTGGTTGTGCGGGCGTCAGATCAGTGCAACGTGGCGATTCGGTTGGGCCCGCTTTCTCTCGCTTCTTGACGCGCTCCCGAAGCCGCGTGTATGAGTTCATCGACTGCCGATACGGTGTCTGGGATCGACGCGACGCCCAACGAACAGGTCATGGTTAGATCGCGCCCCAAGTCGAAATCCGTTTCGTTCACAACAGATCGCACCCGATCGGCCACCACGACCGCACCATCGAGGGCCCCATCCGGCAGAAACACGGCAAATTCTTCTACGCCGGCCCTGGCTGGAATATCGTAATCGCGGATGTTGCTCCTGAGGATGGACGCGATCTGCCTTAGAATGGCGTTTCCACGATCTACGTCCAGTGCCATGATCTGATCCACCGCTATGCACACCAGCGAGCACCGTTTGGGTGCTGACTCCTGCATGGCTTTTTGGAGTCCGGGGAGGTTCGGCTGGCCCGTGATGGCATCGACCAAACCCACCTGCCGAGCAAACTCTGCGGCGACCTGTTTGCCAATGAGTCCCCCCGCGTGGCGTGCCAGGCTGTCGAGCAGCGATCGTACCGAGTCGTCGATCGAGTCCGGTGGCGCAAAGACAACGAGCGCCCCTACGGCTCTGTCCCCGTCGCGGAGCGGCCACACCACGCCGGTGTCTTCCGACTTGCGGCGATCTGGTCGTTTCACCCCCAGTAGTTCCCCGATTCCGGACGCATGACCAATCACGTTACTGAGACATGCACGGGCCGCCACCGAGTCGGGCGACACGGTCATTCCCAGCAACCGGCGATCCGTCCCCGTTGACGCGGCCACAATCGTGGACTCCTTCGTCGCGAGGTCGCGGATCACCACGACCGATGGGTAATGGGTAAGCCGGGTTGTGGCGTCCGCCAACGCGACTCCGGTGCTCTCGATCGTGGGGGGAAGGTGTTGGGAGATGTCCACCATCAGTTGCCTCCAAATAGAAGTTTGCCGGCGGTGTCCCATACGATATGGCTTTCAGGTTGTTCGGGCCAGCCCTTTTCCGGGCTCGGGCCTCTTCCCTTTCCCCCGCCACGCTTCGAGAGTCCGCTGCCGTTGGCGGCCGGTCTGTCTCACCAACGGACCATTCGGTCTTGAGCTACTCCTTTCTATGAGGCCGAGGGCCCGTGGCCCCGCTTGTTCCCAAGGAACAGGCGGGGTATTCTAAAACCTCGCTTTTTCTTACACAGCTTCGGTGGATCATGACCAGACGTAACTCTCTTCTTGCGCTTTCTCTGCTTCTCGTCCCCCTCGTTCCGGCCCGAGCCCAGCAATTCGGCGGGTCGCTCGCCATCAGCGGCGAGGAGGTTTTCGTCGGCGAAACGGGCAATCAAAACTTTCCCGGCATCGTCTACGTATATCACCGCGTCGGCGGCACGTGGATGGAAGTGTCACAACTGACCGCTTCCGACAGCCAGGGCGGGCCCGACGGTTTCGGCCGCGCGCTGGCCGCTCGAGGCGGGACACTGCTGGTGGGTGCTCCTGGTACGGCGACGTCTGCCGGAACGGTGTACGTGCTGCAGCGCGACGGTGCGGGGAACTGGATCGAATCGGGTCGTTTCTCACCCGGCGATGCCGTCGAAGGTGATGCGTTTGGCAACTCGGTGGTGATGAACGGCGACATCGCGTTGGTATCGGCCACCGGCCAGAACGACGGCGTTGGCGCCGTGTACGTGATGCGCCGCGACATGAACGGAACGTGGTCGCAACAGGCAAAGCTTACCGGCGAAGACGCCGAGGGCGGTGACCGCTTTGGAGCGACGTTGGCCCTCGACGGAAACGTGGCGCTGATTGGCGCGCCGGGTGGGAGTGAGTCGCCCGGAGCGGCGTACGTTTTCCGGTACAACGCGGCCTCCACCACGTGGACCCAAGAAGACAAGTTTGAGATAGAAGGCCTAGGCGAAGGCGCAGGTCTTGGCACCGCGCTCGGCCTGCGGGATGGGCTCGCCTTCATCGGTGCCCCCGGCGCAGGGCAGCGTTCGGGTATGGTGCTGGTCGCGCGGTACGATGCCGAGACGAGTGAGTGGACGCCGGAGTCCCGGCTCGGTCCCTTCATCGTTCAGCCGAACACGCGGTTCGGAACGTCGATCACCTTGGACGGGGCGAACACTTGGATCGGCGCAACCGGAGATAATGCGGGCCAGGGTGCGTTCTACGTGTTCGAGCAAGACGACATGGGGAACTGGACCGGCGCGACGAAGCTCACCGGTCAGACTGTTGAAGAACGCGCCGCCTTTGCGAGCACCGTGACCATCCAGGGTGGCGTGGCTGTTGTGGGAGCCCTCGGTGTGGATTCTCGTGAAGGCGCCGCTATCATTTTTGAGCGCGACGGCGCTTTCGGTTGGCGGGAACGCAATACGGTCATCAACGAGATGAAGGGTTATCAGGCGATCGCCGGCGGTGAGGTACCGTGCACCGACGATCGGGCGGCAGGTTTCGAGTGCAGCAACGTCGACGTGCTGTCGTTCCTTCCCATCAAGGATATCGGTGGGACCCGGGGCACACGCGTCAACGACATCTGGGGCTGGACCGATCCGCAGACCGGCAAGGAATACGCGATGGTCGGCCGCACCGATGGCGTGTCGTTCGTCGACATCAGCGATCCGTACTCGCCGGTGTACGTGGGCGATCTTCCCAAGACCGAAGGTTCGCCTAACAGCATTTGGCGCGACTTCAAGGTCTACAAAGACCATGCATATATCGTGGCCGACAATGCGGGCGAGCACGGCGTGCAGGTGTTCGACCTGACGCAGCTGCGAAACGTTCGCAACGCGCCGGTGACCTTCGAAGAGACGTTCCTCTATGACGGTATCAGCAGCGCGCACAACATCGTCCTCAACGAAGAGACCGGTTACGCTTACGCGGTCGGCAGCAGCGGTGGCGGTGAGACCTGCGGCGGCGGACTCCACATGATCAACATTCAAGACCCGGGGCGGCCGACGTTTGCAGGTTGCTTCGCCGATCCTACGACCGGACGCCGCAACACGGGTTACACGCACGACGGGCAATGTGTGCAATACCACGGTCCCGACGCCGACTATAATGGACGAGAGATTTGTCTTGGATCCAACGAAACGGCGCTGAGCATTGCGGACGTCACCGACAAAGAAAATCCGATTGCCATCTCGCGGGCGTCCTATCCCAACGTGGCGTACACGCACCAAGGCTGGTTGACGGAGGATCATCGCTACTTCTACCTGAACGACGAGGGCGACGAGCCGCAGGGGTTGGTAGCCGGTACGCGGACGTTGGTGTGGGACGTGACCGATCTCGACGATCCCATTCTGGTGACGGAGCACATCGCCTCCACGACGACGACCGATCACAACTTGTACATCCGCGGCGACATGATGTACCAATCGAACTACGGGAGTGGCCTACGAATTCTCGACATCTCCAATCCGGAGACCCCCGTGGAAGTCGGTTTCTTCGACACGACTCCGTACGGTGGCGGCGGGTCGTGGAGTAACTACCCGTACTTTGAGAGCGGCGCAATCGTCTTCACCAGCATGAGCGAGGGCCTGTTCATCGTGAAGAGTCGGGGGATTCGACTCATCAACTAAAGGGAACGACTGCCACACCTAAAAGGAACGACTGCCACGGATTGATCGTTTGGGCGCGGATGCATATATGAACAGTGCAAGGTCAATCCGCGTTCAAAACATCAATCCGCGGCAGTCGTTCCTTTTGTTTATTTAGAGCCTGCTCCCACAATGTTTGCAATGCACGGCGTCTTCGTCGTGCCCACCCCGTGCACAACTTGGGCACTGTGGTGGTGATTCGTCGCGGTGTTCCGCCCGTCCGAGTCTTGTGATCTCCGACGTGACAATTCCGGTAGGCACCGCGATGATTGCATACCCTGTGATCATCACTACCGCCGCGAGCGCCTGACCCAAGCTCGTTTGCGGGGAGATGTCACCGTACCCTACGGTGGTCAGCGTGACGATGGCCCAGTACACACCGCGTGGAATGCTGGTGAATCCGTTCGGGGATCCTTCGATCAGATACATGAGCGAGCCGAGAATGACAACGAGTGTCAACACCGCAAAGACGAAGATCGTGATCTTTCGCCGGCCGTTCCGCAGCGCGGCCAAAAGAACGTCGGCTTCCGACATGTAGTGTACGAGCTTGAGCACGCGGAACACGCGTAGGATACGGACCAGCCGAATCACGAGAAGGAACTGCGCTCCGGGAAACAAAACGCTGACGTACGTGGGAATGACCGCCAGCAGATCGATGATGCCGAAGAAGCTCGTCGCGTAGCGTGTTGGGCGGCCAACACAAGACAAACGGAGAAGATACTGACGGTGAACAGGCCGGTGAACACCCACTCGGCGATCACGAGGAGATTTCCGTAGCCTGCGCGGACGTCCTCGATACTCTCGGCCATAACCACCGCTACGCTCGCCAGGATGACAACAATGAGCCGCCGTCGAACGCTTTTCCGGCGGTGGTGTCCGCCTCGAAAATCACGACGTACAGCTCGAGCCTCCAACCGGTTAGCTCGTCCGCACCGAGGTAGCGGCGTTCGAGGGGGTTGGATTTGACCATGAAGGGTCCTCTCCGTTCGGGCCGGTGCAGGAACATCCACGCCAACAACTGGTCGTGGCGAACGAGTCCCAAGATACAAAAAGTTGTCGATAAAGCCCGGGGGCTGCTCTATCGGGGTGAGTTTGGGGGATCTGCGTTTCTTCCGCGGCTCGGCGCCATCCGCGTCGTTACCGGGCGACGCGGTCGAAGAGTGCTGGTAGATTTACCGATCCAGATGCGCCCGTACCCAACGACCAGTGCAACACGCCATCTACGATTTCCGGACGCTCGTCACCCTGACGCCAGCGTTCCACGATGCGGGAGTCGGAATCGACGATCCAGTACTCTTCCACGCCGGCACCCAGATAGATCCGCCGTTTGGCACCGCGGTCCCGGGCCGCCGTCGAGGGCGAGAGGGCTTCCACGACGAGGAGTGGCGTTCCCGCGTCTTGCCACTGACGAGGCGGATGTTCGGGGTCCGAGGGAAGGATGAAGAGGTCGGGCTGCACCAGGGTCCGACTGCCGAGTCGAATGTCCGCGGGACTCCAGAGCAATTCGACATCGGCGCGGTTCCGCACGGCCTCATCCAATTCGCGGAACAGCTCGCGAAGCACTAACTGATGACGGAACGCTGGAGACGGTG
>CAYLZR010000139.1:0-5800 GCA_964388145.1 uncultured Gemmatimonadaceae bacterium
GCGGGGCTACTTGTCTTTGTGAACCACCCTCCCGACGATGATCGAGATGTTGTCGCTACCACCGTCGTCGAGCGCGTCTTGCAGCAGATCCTCGCACACCTGTTTCGCTGACGTCATGTTCGCCAGCCGCTCCCGAATCCGATCGTCGCTGACGTGTTTCGTCAGTCCATCACTACAGAGCAATCCCACATCGTGCCAGCCCTGATCGAGCCGCGTGACGACCGGCGCGTGCTGCATGCCGCCAATCGCACTCGAGAGCACGTGCGCCCATCGGGTGTTGCCGGCGTCGGTCTTGCCCAACACGCCCTGATCGACCAACTCTTGCGCCATCGTCTGATCCCGCGTGATCTGCGTCAGCGTTCCATCACGAAAGATATAACAGCGGCTGTCACCGACTTGAAGAATGTACGAATACGGCCATACGCCGATCCAAAGCGTGAGCGTGGTCGCCATGCCACGCCGTTCTGGATCCGCTTCCGCCACCTTGGTGATGCCGGCGTGGACCTCCATCGCCGCCTCTTCGAGCGCAGTGGAAAACTCCTCTTCGTTATGAGCGTCGGCGGTGTAGTAACACTGCATGCTGTGCGCAACGTATTCGGTGATCCGCTCGATCGCCATGCGGCTCGCTTCTTCCCCACCGAACCCGCTTCCGACACCATCGGTCACCATGCTCAAGTGGGCGAGGCGTTCACCCTCTAACGGCAGTTCATCGACATTGGGCAGGCTCGTGAGATGGACCCGCATATGCTTGCGCAGCGAACAGATCATGAAATGGTCCTGATTGACTTTGCGGATTTTTCCGAGATGCGTCAGTCCGAACACATCCCATTCGTTATCGAGCGGTTTCCGACCGGGGTCGATCGCTGGGATGGATGTCGGCGTGTTTGTTTCGGTCGATGCCATGAGTCATCTCCTCGCCGTTGCTTCTCACCTAATAGTGGGGCGAGGTACCAGGAGCGTCTAGGGGTGGGGGTGGGTCAACTCTCCCTCCACACGGGCAATATAGGCCGCACAGGTGAGGTCTCCGGTCACGTTTACCGCCGTTCTGAACATGTCCAGAATCCGGTCGAGCCCCACAACGAGGGCGATCCCCGCCGCCGCCTGCGGTCCAAGACCGAGCGCATTGAGCACGATGAGTGTCGTAACGAGCGAACTACCCGGGATACCGACGCCGGCCACCGCCGCGGCCGTGGCAGTTACGAGAATGATCACCAGTTGCTCGATGCCAAACGGGAGGCCGTAGACCTGGAGAATGAACACCGCAGTCACTCCCTTGTAGAGCGCCGAACCGTTCATATTCAACGTTGCACCGGCGGGAATCACAAAGCTCGTGACACGGTTCGATATGCCCAGTTTTCTCTCTGCAACATCCATACTCACCGGCAGCGTGGCGTTTGAGGAAGCGGTGGAGAAGGCCAGCAACGGCGCCTCGGCGACAGTTCGATAGAAGTCGACGATCTTCACACGCGCCAAAAATCGAAGCGCAACCGAAAACGTTCCAAGCACGTGCAACACACAGCCGGCCACCACGACAAGCGAGTACACGAGCAGCCGCTCCAACAGATCCGTCCCAAAGCGGGCCACGGTCGCGGCGATGAGAGCGAAGACGGCATACGGCGCAAGCTTCATGAACCACCCGATGATCACCATCGCTGCGTCGTTGATTGCCTGAAAAAAAATAATGATTACTCGGCGTCGCTCTTCGGGAATCGCACCGAGCGCGACCCCGAACAAGACCGTCGCGACGATCAACGGTAGTAGATCCATTTGAGCGGCCGCAGCCACTGGATTGCTCGGCACCAATTCTACCAGCGCGTCGAGCCAGCCCCGCTCCGCCGTACCCGGCCCAGCTACCGCGGCAACGTCACTCTGAAACTTCGCGGACAGCGCCTCGCGCGTCGCCGGATCCATGCCCACACCAGGCTGAACGATCCACGCGAGCGCCACGCCGATGCCCACCGCGATGACCGTCGTGCCCAAGAAATACGCCAGCGTGCGACCGCCAATGCCGGCCAGGCGGCGCCCGTCCCCCAGCGACGCCATGGCGACCGTCAGGCTCCCCACCACGAGTGGGACCACGACCATGGAAATGAGCCTGATGAACCCATCGCCGAGCGGCTCGAGGCCCACGAGCACGTCCACCAGCCAATCGATGCCCAGAATCCTCGCCAAACCCCCAACGGCGATTCCGCCCACGAGGCCGATGAAGATCTTCGTGGACAGCATCATGAGGGACCAAAACCTCCGTGTTCCCGCATGTACGGTACGATTCCCCCAGCAGTGAGAATCTCCATCGGCACACCGGCCAAGGCATGTCCAACCGAAGTGGTCCCGGTGCCTTCGTTGCGAACCGAGACGCCTTCTCCGTCAATCACGACCGTGATTCGATCGCCATCGCGAATATTCCCGGTGTCGCATTCTATGGGCACGAGACCGTTGTTGATCGCGTTGCGATAGTAGGTTCGTGCAAAGCTCTTGGCGAGCACCGCCTGGATACCCGAGGCCAGCATGACGGTGACCGCCACCTCCATCGCCGAACCGCAGCCAAAGTTCTTTCCCGCCACCACCAGGTCATCGGGTTGAACCGACTCGGCAAATGTTGGATCGATCGCTTCGAACAGGAAGTTCTTCAGTTCGTGCGGTTCCAGAGTCTCCTTCTTCCGTAAGGACGAAATGATGTAATCGGTGTTGATATCGTCGCCGAACCTGCGGGCTCTTCCAGTGATACGCATCGCCGTTACCGTCCCACCGCTCGTGGATCAACGATGCGACCGTGCACGGCCGCAGCGGCGCATGACGCCGGCGAGGCGAGAAAGATCGAGACGCCGGCGTTGCCCATCCGTGCCTTGAAATTGCGGTTGGCCGTTGATACGACCGTCATACCATCGGTCGGGATCGGTTCAGACGTGCCGCAGCACGGTCCACACCCGGGTGGCGTGATCACCGCGCCCATGCCGGCCAGCTTCTTCATCGTTCCGTCGCGCTCCAACTCGTGAAGCACCATGCTGGACGCAGGCGTCACCACGAGTTGCACGCCGGCAGCCACGCCCCCACCGGCTTCCAAGACTTCCAGCGCCTCGTGAAAGTCGCGCACACGACCTCCGGTGCACGTACCGAGGAACACCATGTGCACCGGCGTGTCGCGCACGTCGTCGAGCGAGGCGACGTTAGCTGGGTCGTGTGGTTGGGCCACGACGGGCACCAACGCCCCGAGATCAATGGTCACTTCATCCACATAGGTCGCGTCCGAATCCGGATCGACCGCCTCATAGGACCGCTTCGCCCGCCCTTCCAAGAACGCGTGCGCTCGGTCATCGGCGGCAAACATCCCAACCTTGGCGCCACATTCAACCGACATGTTGCTGAGAACCAAACGGTCGTCGATCGTGAGTGTGCCACATCCGGTTCCGTGAAACTCGATTGCGCGGTACGCCGCACCGTCGCCACCGATTGTCGAGAGGAGTGACAACGCAACGTCCTTCGCGGATACGCCGACGGGTAATTCACCCTCGAGAATCACCTTGATCGACTCGGGGACTCGGAGCCACACCTTTCCCGTCATCAGGGTCGCTGCGAGGTCGGACGATCCGATTCCCGTGGCGAAAGCGTTGAGCGCGCCGCACATGACCGTGTGGCTGTCGGCGCCAACGATGAGATCGCCGGGGAGTGCGCGACCGCTCTCGACGGCAATTTGGTGACTGATCCCCTCGCCCATCTCGGCCAGCGTTGCACCGTGCTGCTGAGCAAATGCCCGCACTGTGTCGTGAAACGCCATGGTCTTCGTGCTCGACGGCGGGGCGTAGTGATCGAGCGCGAAGAGCACCCGTTCGGGAGCGGCGAACCGCTCGCCGCCCATCTGCTCGAAGTAGTCGATGGCCATCGGTGTCGAGGCATCGGTGCCGAGCACGCAATCCACCTCGCACACAACGATGTCACCCGCTCGTGCGATACGGCCGGATGTTCGGGACAGAATTTTCTCGCTGATTGTCTGCGCGGGCATCTTAGGTGCGTCAGTCGCCGGAAACCGCAACCGCCGGTTCGGTATGCAACTCCGTCAGCACGTCGCCAAGCGCGGCGAGCGTGCGCTCGACGTCCGAGAGTCGGATATCGCCCATGTGTCCGATGCGAACCGCCGAGTCTCGATAGGGGCCGATACCACGTGCGATGAGGATCCCTCGATCGCGCATCTTCTGCCGAATCTCCTGCGGATCTACACCCCGGGGCGTCGTGATGCCGGTGAGCGTAGGTGAGTACTCCCGTAGCTGGGAACATTGGAAAAGAAGCTCCTGCGATTCGGCCCAGTCTCGCACGTTTCGCGTCATCGCCTCGTGTCGCGCGAACACGTTGTCGAGTCCCTCTTCCAACATCAGGTCGAGCGCGGCGCGCACTTGGAGCACCAGGTGGACGGGTGCCGTTCCCGGTGTTTCCGGCATATCTGTGTCGAGGGCCTCTCTGACGGCGCCGAAATCCCAATAGTTACGCACGACCGTGGCTCTCTCATACGAAGTCCAGGCCCGTTCGCTCAGCGCGACGAACGAGAGCCCGGGACTACACATCAAGCACTTCTGCGTCGCGGTAACGGCGACGTCGGCTTGCCACGCGTCGAAGTGAAACGGCACGCCGCCGACGGAGCTGACGCCGTCGACCATGGCCAGCACGCCGTGCCGGCGGGCGATGTCGCACACGGCGGCCACGTCGTTCAGAACGCCGGTCGACGTGTCGCAGTGCGTAATGCTCACCGCTTTGACGTTGGGAAATCGCCCGAGCGAGGCATGGACCAAATCAGGATCAACGCTCTGTGCCCAATCCTCGTGAATGCGGTGCACGACGACGCCGTACGACTCGGCGAACCGAGCCCACATCTCTCCAAACTTTCCGTTACAGCACGCCAGCAGTTCGTCACCGGGACAAAACAGATTGCAGATTGCGGCTTCCATCGCACCGCGCCCGGTACTGTGTATCGGCAAGACATCGCCCGACGTACCGAACACGGCACGCATGCCGGCGAGAACTGCGTGCAACGCCTCCGAGAACTCCGGCGTGCGGTGATGGATCATGGGTTGTGCTCCGGCTTGCAACACGCGCTCCGGTACACGCGTCGGCCCCGGCGTCATCAGGAGCAGAGGCGTGGTCACTCGATCACGCCCTTTTCGCGAAGTGTTTCGTCGATGGCGCGTTTGAAAGGCGTACCGCCCTGTATTTCGTCGATGCGTTTTCGTTCGGCCTCCAGCAATTCACGAACCCGAATCAGCACCTCCAGCGAATCGGCCTCCGATACCGCGACCACACCGTCGGAGTCACCGACCACGATATCGCCGGGGTGCACGACCGTCCCGCCGCAGGAGATGTCGACGTTGATCTCGCCGGGACCGTCCTTGTCGCATCCGCCCGGACTCACCACACGGCTGTAGGCGGGGAAACCAAGTTTCACGATTGCTGCCACATCACGAATGGCACCGTCGACCACGATGCCCCCCAACTGTGCAGCAACGGCCGTGTGGCACATCAGCTCGCCGAAGACCGAGCTGGTGACGTTGCCGTTGGTGTTCACAACGATGATGTCACCGGGCTTTGCGACCTCGAGCGCCTTGTGCACCATGAGGTTGTCGCCCGGGCGACAGTTGACAGTCACCGCAACGCCGCAAAGCGGCAGGCCGCTGCGCGACCGCATCTCGGCATCCATGAAATTGAAGCGGCCCATGGCATCGGCGAGATTCGACGTCGCCATCCCGGTGAACTGCTTGACCAACTCCTTAGAGGCCCGACGGACGTCGGTGATGATGCGGAATCCGATCTTACC
>CAYLZR010000140.1:0-5775 GCA_964388145.1 uncultured Gemmatimonadaceae bacterium
CCCACGATGAAGGTCTTTTCCACTTCGGCGCCGCCCGGTCCGAACCGAATGAGGTGGACCAGGTCCGCAGATTCCGCGCCGACGTACACCCAGTAATTCGCCGAGGGGGCGGGGCCTTGGGCGACAGTCGGTGCGGTGACGACTATGGCGGCTACCAGTACCAGGGGCCAGCTGTGTTTCATCGGTTCGTCTACCAGGTGTGAGGTGTGTAACCCGGGCGGACGCCGGCGCCCCGGGGGCTCTTGCTAACGGTGTCCGTCAAGCTACAAGTTTATCGACTCGGAGCCGCCGCCCGCCAGGCCGCAGCATTGGCCCCCTCGGCGGCGTATACCAATACGCATACACCACGGAGTAGTTGAGTCATGATCCCACGATATCGCAGCATTTTGTTGGCTTTCGTGCTCGCGGCCGTCACCACGGCGCCGGCAGTGGCCCAGAGAGGGGTCGGCGACGAGCTGTTGAGGGCGGGCGAACGAGTTACGCGCCTCGTTGCCAGCCCGACTCAGCTCACGATCCAGGCCGGCGATACGGTTCCACTGACGGTCAGAGCGCTCGATGCTCAGGGGAATGAGGTGCAAGTGGCGGCCCGATTCGCCGCGCCGCGTAACGCCTTGACGGTGACCGCTCAGGGCCGCGGTGTCGCGGCGTTTGTCGCGATGGACCGCATCGTCATAGCGCGTACGGCCGGCGACTACGAGATCGTGGTCTCCGTGGTACTCCCGGCTGGGAGTGACCGAGAGCCCCCGTCGCTGACCATTCCCGTGTCGGTGACGTGGCCCGCGGTTTCTCGCATCGAGATTACCGCCGACCCGGGCACCTTGTATGCCGGAACAACTATCCGGCATCGCGCGGCGGCGTTCCACGCTAACGGGACGTCACGTCCCGAACCGCGATTCAGGTGGAGTTCGTCGGATCGGTCGGTCGCCTCGGTCGATCGCTTCGGACAGGTAACGGCCCATACACCGGGGAGCGTGACCATCACCACCCAGTTGGACGGCGGCCGTGCGCGTGTGAGTTACCGGGTGGCGGCCCTACCGGCGACCGCGCTCGAGATCACCGGTGGCCTCGATGACGCGCGGACGGGTGACGTGCTGCGCTTCGCGCCGCGGGCGACGGACGCGAATGGTAGTGTCGTCAACGACGTGCCGGTGACTTGGACGTTCACGTTCACGCCCGACGACAGCATCAACGCCCCGGGGGCGTCGGGACAGATCGTCGACGGGAAGTTCGTGGGCGAAGTTCCGGGTCAGTACACCATCATGGCGACGGCCGGTTCCTTGAACGCCCGGCGGACTGTCGACCTGCGGCCGCGCGGCATGATCCGCGAAATAGAGATGCAAGGGCGCGGCTCGGTGCACGATGTCCGCTCGTCGGATCTTTGGATCTTCGAGGGCAGGGATGGCCGGGATTATGCGGTCACGGGCACGTGGGGCGCCGAGGGGAAAGCGTATTTCTGGGATGTCACCGACCCGACGAACATCTTCAAGACCGATTCGGTTCAGTTGGATGCCCGGACCGTGAACGACGTCAAAGTCCCACCGAACGCCCGCTATGCCGCGCTGAGCCGTGAAGGCGCGTCGAACCGGCGGAACGGCGTGGTGATCATGGATCTTGCGGATCCGGCGCATCCGACGATCGCGGCCACGTATGACGACGGGCTGACCGGTGGCGTGCACAACATGTTCGCGACCGATGATTATCTGTTCGCGCTTTCGGCGGGTGACAAGTATGTCATCCTCGACATGAGTGACATCTACAACCCGACGTATGTCAGCGAGTACAACCATCCCAACAGCCGGGTCCACGATTTGTGGGTACACGACGGAATCGTCTACTCATCCGAATGGGGTAATGGTGTGGTCGTCGTCGACGTTGGCAACGGCAAGTGGGGCGGAACGATCGAGAATCCGGTTTTCGTGACCAACGTTCCGTATCCTGTAGGTCGCACACACGCCTCGTTCCCGTATTACCAGGAGTCGACCGGCAAGTTCTATCTCTTCCTCGGCGACGAGATCATGAATCGCCGCGGACAGGCGTGGGCCGGCGGCTACGGCGGCCTCGGCGCCTACAACCCGGAAACAGGGCAGGGTGGTGTCCCGAGTCCCAACTCGGGTTATATCCACATCATCGACTTCACGGATCCGGAAAACCCCCAGGACGTCGCGCGATATCACGTCGAAGAGTTCGGCACGCACAATTTGTGGGTCGAGGACGATGTGTTGTATCAGGCGTACTACGAGGGCGGCGTTCGAATGGTGGACGTGTCGGGCGAGCTGATGGGCAACCTCGCGAACCAGGGTCGCGAGATGGCCGTCTTCAAGGCGTTCGACCCGATGGGCTACGTCCCGAATTCGGTCATGACCTGGGGAGCGCAGCCGTACAAAGGACACGTCTTCTTCTCGGATCTGAACAGCGGACTGTGGGCGGTGAAGATGCAGGTGAGGGATAGGGCGACGATGTAAGTCTCGCCAGCCATCGGAGACAAAAAAGGCGCCAGCCGGTGAGGTTGGCGCCATTGGTTTGGGTGTTAGGTGTTGGGTTTTGGGTGTTAGGTCGTTTGTGCCGAAATACAGACCTAAAACCTAACACCGAGAACCTAAGACCTAAGGTATTATCACCGTCTCCTGAATCTTGATCACCCACAGTCCCGAGTTCAGGTCCCATGCGAACACGTGTCCTTTGAACACTTGTGCGCCCCACGTCATTGGCCAGTTGGGGACCATCGTGTTTTCGTCCGTCGTCTTCAGGGCAGCCACTTCGCGTCCCTGCCGATACAAGTCGCCGCGGAGTTCACCGGAAATGTCCACCACGCGCAACCCCGCTTGGTAGTAGCCGATGAACAGCCGATCGCCGTCCACCCAGAGATTGTGCGCCCCGGCTTCGGGAATCTCGTAGCGTCCCACCTCCTTGGGGTTCTCGATGTCGTCCATGTCGATCACGTGCACGTACCCGCGCGTGTCGATCGGCCGGTCGGGATCCCAGTTGGGCGGGAAGATCTCGTCACCGAGGAAGAGATAACGCCCATGACGCCACGCGGTGTGCGTGTTGCCGATGGGATACTTGAACTGGGAGACCTGCACCGGTCTTGTCGGGGTACCGCCGTGTGTCCCCGCGCCTACATCCAGCACCACGAGGCCATCGTCCCAATACGACAGGTACGCGTATCCTTCCTGAACGATGATGTCGTGCAGGGATTTTTGGCTCGCACTCTTTTCGATACCCCATACCCCGACTTCACGCGGATTGGTGGGGTCGGAAATGTCGATGATGTGCATGTTCGACGTGCCGTTGTGTGCCGCATACACTAGATCGTTGGGCTCGATCCAGACGTTGTGCACGCCACCGGTGACGGTGGCGGTGTACTCAGACGCAATGGTTGGGTGGGCCGGTGTGCTCAGGTCGAGTATCACGATCCCGTTGCGGCGGTTCGACGCGCCCTCTCGCGTGAGCACGCCGACGCGGCTGTTCGGGTGGATCTTGACGTCGTTGATGCGCCGCGCGTCGAGTTGCATCGAATCCATGAGTACCGGACTGGTGGGATCCGTCACGTCCCACACCTTCATCCAGTCGTAGAAGAGCGTGCCGATGTAGGCGTAATCGCGTCCGTCGACGCCCTCGAACACCCAGACATCGCCGGAGTGATTCTCGGTGATGGGGCCGCGGCCCACGGTGGACATGCTCGCGGTCGAGACGCGCTCGGTGATGTCCACGAACGTGCTGCGCATCGTCGCTTCGCCGATCAGCGCGGTTACTCGATACCGGCCGGCTTCCTCCGCCACGAACACACCCTCGCCGTCCTCTGTATCGATTTGTGCACCGGGTCCGCTCATGGTCCACTCGGGAGAGATTCCCGTGACGCGCTCACCGCGCGGCGACATCGCTGCAACCTGAAACCGAATCACATCGCCGGTGCGCATCTTCGCACCGTCGGGGACGATGCGGTAATCGCGAGCCGGATTCTCGACGATCCGCACGTCGATGAACGCGGACACCGTCCCAGCCGTGGCCGTGATGCGTACGGTGCCTGGGCTGCGCCCGTAGACACGACCGTTTCGGTCAATCGCGGCGACGTTATCGTTTCCAGTCCGAAACGTCACATCGGGATCGGCGAGGAGGGTTCCGGTTCGCGTTGTCACCGCCACCTCTAGTGGGGCGCTCGCCTCCGTACGGACGGAGCCGTTGGCGAGTGCGAGCTCGATGGACGTGGGCGGCAGCTCGGGCACCGTCACCGTGACGATGCCTCGCGCTCCACCGGACACGACCAGGATCTGCACCACTCCCGGATTGACCGCCGTCACCGTACCCGACTGCGTGACCGATGCAACGCCCGGATCCCGGGAAAACCACCGCACCGACGCGTTACGGATGGGCGATCCTGCATCGTCTTGCACCTGGACGTTGAGTTGCATCGTCGATCCGACCTCCAACTCGAACGAGTTTGGATCAACGGTGACACTCGCGGCCTGTGCCTGGAACGCGGCAACGAGAAGGAGGGAGGATGTGAGGCTCATCTTGGGCTCCGGATTGTTCGGGGTGTACGTGTCGCTTGAGGATCAATTCTACGGGCCGACGGCGGCGATGGCAACGTTTGTAGATTCTAGGTTTTAGGTTCTGGGTGTTAGGTGTTAGGTTGTAGGCTTCCAGGCCTAGACACCCAACACCTAAGACCTAAAACCCAATACCTACCTACAATGACCGACCTACAAGCCGCCATCGAGACCAACAAGGGCACCATCAACCTGACCTTGTTTGCCGATCGTGTGCCGTTCACCGTCGCAAACTTCGTGAACCTGGCGCAGCGTGGGTACTACAGCGGCCTCAAATTTCACCGCGTCATCGAGAATTTCATGGTCCAGGGCGGCTGTCCGCTGGGTACCGGAACGGGCGGACCGGGATACAAGTTCGAGGATGAGTTCGACAGCACATTGAAGCACGACCGGGCCGGCATTTTGTCGATGGCCAATTCCGGCCCGAATACCAACGGAAGTCAGTTCTTCATTACGCACGTGCCAACCGAATGGCTCGACGGGAAACACTCGGTGTTCGGTGCGGTGACGAGTGAAGACGATCGGGCGGTCCTGAACAGCATCGCCGGCGGCGACGAGATCACTTCGATCTCCATCAGCGGCGACACTGCGGATTTGATGGCGAAGACGCAGTCGAAGGTTGACGAATGGAACAAGATCCTCGGGTAAGGAGAGATGTCATGAAGCGCCGGCTTCCCACCACGTCGATATTGCTGGTTGGTCTCGCATGCAACTTCGGGGCTTCGCCGTCCGAATCGGTCGAGCGACTCGTCGAGGCGATCAAAGCGAGAGACAGCGTCGAGGTGGCGCGGTATATCGACATCCGTCGTGTATCCGAGGCGGCAGTGGATCCGCTGATTCAAGTTGCCAACTTGATGAGCCAGGCGAATCCGGATGCCGTACCCGGCCAGGCGGGCGGGATCAACGTCGAAATGCTGGAGCAGTTCCGCCCGATGATCGCGCCGTTCATGGAGCAAATCTTCTGGCAGATGATGCTCGATCCGGAGAGCGTGGGGCAGGGCCCCCTCGGCATGGTGCTTGGCGACCGGACCCTTCCGTTCGCGGAGTTGGGCAGCGCGTTCCAAGGCGTGCTGGAGGAACGGACCGAGGGTAACGAATCCATCGTGGCGATCGAGTTGTTCGATGAAGACTCGGGACGTCCGCCGCTGGTGCTCGAGATGCGTCTGGAACGGGTGGAAGGAAAGTGGCAGGTGACTGCGTTCGAGAACCTCAGCGACATTATCGTGGA
>CAYLZR010000141.1:0-5680 GCA_964388145.1 uncultured Gemmatimonadaceae bacterium
AGGTGAACAAAGCAACGACTCGAGTGCCGCAGGTCCCAGTCGTCGAACCCAAAGGAGTCGTCGTAGATCTCCTGTTTCATTTTCCCGCCGGCAGCGAGTCCCATGTCAAGGCCAAGGGGCGCCATCGTGTCGCACGCACATATCATGTCAGCTTCTTCGGCGAGGGCGTACCCCAGAGGACGGCCGTAGGCCCTGCGCTCTTTGAGGATTCGCTCGTATGCCTCCCTCTTTAGAGGAAAGGCGACGATCTGCAACCCGCCGTGCTCGGCCTTGCCGGTCAACTGCTCTTCGGCGCTGTATCCGCTGCCAAGAGGCATAGCGACAAACTGCCGAATGAGTCCTTTCTCAACGCAAAAACCATCGAGCCACGGTTGTTCCGGTACGACCATGTAGTCCTGTGGGTTGCGATGCAGGCCGTCGCGCCAATCTTCGCCCGTCACCGCGTTGATCTTCCCGGCGGCCACCTTGATCGCGAATGGATAGTCACCGCTGAAGTTGATCCACAGCGCTTCCGACTGGTACATCGGAAGCATGACGCCGCCGTGTTGCATCCACAATTCCGAAACGCTATTCGGAAAGTCGTCCACGTGCCGCAACGGAAAGAGTCCCAGCCCGGGAGGCAGGGGATATTTCTTGTCGTCGTCGGGAATGCGAAGCGTGCGCTGAAACCCGATCCTCAGCACCGCGTCCTTGTGTACGTCTGGAAAACGAAATACCAATGAATCCCTTTTTAATTCAATCATACTGACTCCTATTTATCATTGACTGCAGTAAACAAATCGACAATCCGCCAACAGCTAACAGCTAACAGCTAGCAGCTCACCATCTCCCATCCCTCACCTCTCTCACCAGCCTCAACACCGCGTGCTCCGGCATGTCTTTGAGTTCACGAATGAGTTGTCCGAACAGCTCGGGTCGCTTCCTGATCACCTCCTGAAGATCGGACGACACCTTGCCGGCCATGGCCAGCAGCACGTCGGGGTCTTCGTTTAACTCTTTCGCCAGTAGTACGATCTTGGCCTCCGACGGCGGAGCGGTCTCACCTCGCTCGACCTTGCTGAGATACGACGGTTCCACCCCAAGCCGCTGAGCGAGTTGGCGAACCGAGAAGCGCGAATCCTCGCGCCTCAGCCGTTCGCGCCGTTCCCGGATAAATGCTCCAAACTGACTCATGCTGTTGACTATGTACTACATAGTACACACCATGTCAATGGTGATACTCTCGGTGGACGAAGGAAGGTCGAAATTCCTAGAAAAAACCGAAGGAAACGTCGCCATCCCGGAGCCGGACGCCGGGCAGCGGAAAGTGAATCTGGTCAAGGACGATGGCAACTTTTTGCCACGTTTCGCCCCGGATGGGAATGCCTCGGAATTGGGCATCCAGCGTGAGATACCACTCGTGCATGGGCCTTTCGAGGATCCAGCTCTGGATGCTGTGCCCGACGGCGATCCCGAGCGGCGAACGCCATCGCTGTTCAGGCGGGCCGGCGTATCGGCCGGGGGCGAAGACGAGATAGTACCGCTGCCCCGCGTAGTCGTTTTCCAACTGGGGCAGCGCGCCGGGCAGGCGGTTTTGAAATTCGTCGGACGGCCAATATCCGAACTTGAGCACGACGTTACGCGATGCGGGTACCGACCGGTGCAACGCCGGCAGCACCGCGCCGGTTACCGCCCACGTCATGTCGCGGAGGGAGAAGGAACGCTCCTCGTGGAGGCCGTCGCCAATCTCTTTGGGAATGTTGATCGCGACCGCCGTAGCGGCGCCGAGCCAGCCCGCGGTCGTGTAATTGACACAAGCCCAATCCCACGCGAACGCGGTGATCTGCGACGCCTCGTACGCGATGGCCATGTGGAGCAGCCCGTCCTGTTCCCTGTTGGCGGACCGATCCCAAGACGCGTGAAACGACGTGGTCGGGGTGAACCACCAGTCGTCGGCGCGCGCCGCGAACAGGGCCGCCTGGGTTGCTACATAAGCACCGGCGAGCGCCCAGACACGGCCGCTTCGGACGCCATCACATTGTTGGGCGGAGCTGGGTGACGGGGTTGCGAGCAGCACCGCCGCGAAGAGACAACGCCGAGGTGAGAGCACCGTCGATCGGAGCCTAAAGATCACTCACCGAGCGGTCGGGAAATTCGCCGTCGATAATCTTGCGCGCGAGATCGAAGGAGTGACGTACCGCGTCGAGCCTGTTGGCAAACGTGTTCTGATCGTCAAAGGTTCGCCGCTTTGCGCTCTGGTTGCGACTGATGACGAGAAAGGTACCCCACTGCTTCTTGTCAAGCCGCGGGGGGTTGGCTTCGATGGTGTAGTCCTTGTAACGCGTAAACTCGGTGGTCGAATGATTCATGTGTGGACGGTGGTGGTGGGTACGGGGACTCGATTGGGGCGGCATCACGTGCGTTGCCAAAGATGGGGAATTCGGGCCGAAGTTGCGAGGGGGTGTCTGAACGCGGCACGGTGGCGCTGGCGCTGCGCCTTAGGGCTCCCTGGCAGCAGGTGGGTTCCCGCCATACCTTTCCGCTCCATTCCGCTCCTTACCGGAGGCATCATGAGTCGGTTTCGACCTTTCGGTTCCGGATGGCTCCGGGGCCTGGTTTGCAGTCTCTCCTTCGTGTGTGTGTCAGCCGGGAGCACGCTGGCCCAGGACGACGCATCGGACGATCCCGTCTATAAGGCCCTGAATTGGCGGAACATCGGCCCGTTTCGTGGGGGCCGGTCGGTGGCCGTTGCCGGCGTCGCGTCGGATCCGCTGACCTATTACTTCGGCAGCACCGGTGGCGGTGTGTGGAAGACCACCGACGCCGGCATGACCTGGCGCAACGTGTCCGACGGATTTTTCGCGACGGGCTCGGTTGGTGCGATCACGGTCGCGCCATCTGATCCCAACGTCGTGTACGTGGGGATGGGCGAACACGCGGTGCGCGGGGTGGCGACATCGCACGGCGATGGTGTGTACCGCTCGACCGACAGAGGAAAGACGTGGCGGCATATGGGGTTGCCGCGGTCGCGAGCCATTGCGCGCATTCGGGTTCATCCGAACGACCCGGATTTGGTGTACGTCTCCGTACAAGGAGCACCGTACGGTGAAACGGAAGAGCGGGGTATCTACCGATCGGAAGACGGCGGGGAGACGTGGGAGAAGATACTCTATGTGAGTCCACGTGCCGGTGCTAGCGACCTCTCCATGGACATGAACAATCCCCGGATTCTCTACGCCGCGTTTTGGGATCACGTGCGCCGGCCATGGGTGGTGGAATCCGGCGGCGAGGGGAGCGGCATCTGGAAATCCACTGACGGTGGTGACACGTGGACCAAGCTCGAAAAGGGACTCCCGGATCTGATGGGCAAGATCGGCGTCGACGTGTCGCGGGCGAATTCCGAGCGGGTCTACGCGATTATCGAGGCGGGGAACGAAGAGGGGGGATTGTATCGATCCGACGACGCTGGTGAGACATGGGCGCACATCAACGCCGATCGGATAATCCAAACGAGGTCGTGGTACTACATGGAAGTGTACGCCGACCCGCAGGACGAGCACACGGTCTATGTGTTGAACGCACCGGCTATGCGCTCTATCGACGGTGGCCGCACGTTCACGAATGTTCAGGTGCCGCACGGGGATAACCACGATTTGTGGATCAATCCCACCGACAACCAGATCATGATCAACGCCAACGACGGCGGTGGAAACGTGAGTTTCAACGCCGGCGCGACGTGGTCGACCCAGCGAAACCAGTCGACTGCGCAGTTCTACCGTGTGAACGCCGACGACCAATTTCCGTATCATCTATATGGAGGCCAGCAGGACAACACGACGGTCGGCATCGCCAACGCCGCGCCAGGCGGTATCACGTGGAAGGACTGGTATGCCACGGCCGGTGGCGAGAGCGCGTACCTGGCGTTCGATCCCGACGACCCGCAGCTGGTTCTCGGCACGTCGATCCAGGGAACCATCGATGTGTGGGACCGCTACACCCGCCAGGTCAAGTCGATCCAACCCTACGCCATGCTCGGACTCGGCACGCAGGCGAAGGACCAGAAATATCGCTTCGATTGGAACCCGCCGGTCATTACATCGCCGCACGACCCACGGACGTTCTATTATGGCGGCAACGTGGTCTTCAGAACGACGAGTTTTGGACAGCAGTGGGAGGTGATCTCGCCGGATCTGACCAGAGACGAAGAGGAGCGACAAGGACTCGGTGGTATTCCCATCACCAACGAGTTGGCGGGCGGGGAGGTGTACAACATCATCATGTATGTCATCGAATCGCCGATGGCCGAAGGAACCATATGGGTAGGGACCAACGACGGGTTGGTGCAGGTGACGCGGGATGGTGGAGCTAGCTGGGAGAACGTTACGCCCGGCGGCGTTGACCGCGCGATGATCAATGCCATCGAGGCCTCGCCTCACGATCCGGCCAAGGCGTACGTGGTGGCGACGAATTACAAGTTCAACGACTTCACACCGCACATTTACAAAACCGACAATTACGGCCGCAATTGGCAACGCATCGTGGACGGAATCGAGAGCGAGGCGTGGGTGCGTGTGGTGCGTGAAGATACCGAGAGGCCGGGCCTGTTGTATGCCGGCACCGAGTTGGGGATGTACCTCTCCCTCGACGACGGCGACCACTGGCAAAAGTGGCAGCGCAATCTTCCAATCGTCCCGATTACCGATCTCAAGGTGCATCACGGGGATTTGCTCGCGTCAACACAGGGCCGTGGGTTCTGGATTTTGGACGACCTGTCTCCCGTGCGACAACTCACCGACGACATCACCGGAGCGGATCTCCACGTGTTTCAGCCGCGCGACGCCGTGCGTGTCCAATGGGGTGGGGGCGGGCCCGGCCCCACCGGTGGTGCGCCCAGGGGGCAAAATCCGCCTTCGGGTGCACAAGTGTTTTACATACTGAGCGAAGCGCCGGACTCCGCCGTCACCGTCGAAATCCTCGAGCAGGGCGAGGTCATTCGCACATACATAAGCGATTCGACGACGGCGGCGGATGAAGGACTGACCGCGATCGAGGCACCTACCGCAGGACTCAATCGCTTCGCGTGGGACTTTCGACGAGCGAACACCACGGCGGTGACGGGCATAATGACGTTTGGGACGCTGGCCGGCCGTCTGGTACCGCCGGGAGACTATGAGGTGCGTTTCAACGTGGGGAGTCGCCAGGAAACCGTTCCGCTCACGGTGTTACCGGATCCGCGTTGGAACGTGACGGAGGGTGAATACGCTGCACAAGAACGATTCTTAGCGCAGGCCGGTGACGTGCTGGAGGAAATGCACCAGGGGCTCAACCAGCTACGTGGCGCGCGGACGCAAGTGGAGGAGCTCGTGAGCCGTACGGCGGAACACGCCGAGGCGGATACGGTCGGGGCGGCGGCCACCGCTCTCAACGACGGCATTACAGAGTGGGAAGCAGAGCTGGCGCAACCGAAGCAAAAAACGTTTCAGGACGTCATCAACTTCGAAAACAAGTTGAACGCCGAGTTCACCTCGCTGATCGGCTCGGTGGACGGCACTCCGCCACCGGTCATTCAAGGAGCGCAAGACCGCCTGGCTGATCTTCTAGCCGAGTGGTCGACGCACCGCTCCACAATGAACGATCTGTTTCAACAACTGGAAGCGTTCAATCGGCTGGTGCAAGATCTCGGGATACCGCCGATCCTGGT
>CAYLZR010000142.1:0-5675 GCA_964388145.1 uncultured Gemmatimonadaceae bacterium
CCACCTCGCATTGCGCGGAGACTCCTCGCAACGCTGCTGCCGCGCACCCACCGCGATTGTGTACTCGGCGACGCAGCCGAATCCTACGAGAAAAACATCTCGACGCACGGGGCGTGGGTTGCCCGGTGGCAGTATTGGAAGGAACTGCGGTCCGCCGTTGCGCTTCGACTCGAGACACGTCGCAGCCGGCAATTCTCTTTCGACTCGCGTCCACGCAAAGGCATAGACACAGCGCAATCACTCCTCTACGATCTGCGATACAGCGTTCGCATGCTGACAAAAAACCCGGGCATGGCCGCGATCAGTGTTCTGGCAATCGCGCTCGGGATCGGCCTGCCCACCACCATGTTCAGCATCGTGAATGGCGCCCTTCGCGATCTTCCGATCGATCAGGCGAGCCGGCTCATGTCATTGTCCCGCAGGAGCCCGTCAAGACAATGGGAGCGGGCGGGCGTACCGATCAGTGACTTCGAAGTGTGGCAAGCGCAACAGACCACATTCGAAGCCATCGCCATCGAGACGACTGAGAATTTCAACTTGAGCGGGCCTGAAGCTCGCCCTGAGCGTTACGGTGGTGCGTTCATTTCGGTGAACGCCTTTGAACTCCTCCGCGTCCGACCAATACTGGGCCGATCGTTCGCTCCAGACGACGCCAACCCCGCTTCGCCATTCGTCGTGATATTGGGTCATAACATATGGAAGAATCGATTTGACTACGACCCGGGTGTGATTGGGCAAACCATCCGGGCGAGCGGGGTACAGCGCACGGTCATCGGCGTGATGCCCGAAGGTTTTCGGTTTCCGGACGATCACGATTTGTGGATACCTCTCGTCGCTCGCTCGTCGGACGTTGCGCGCGGTCGAGGAACGTGGTACCGCGCGTTCGGCCGACTCGCTGCCGGCGTCACGATCGAAGAGGCGTCTACCGAGTTTGAGGCTATCTCACAGCGGCTGGCGCTCGCACACCCCGAAACAAACGAAGACGTTCATACCACGATCGAACCGTACACCGAACGATGGATCGGCCGCGAGATCTCGGGCATCCTGTATCTCATGATGACGATCGTCTCGTTCGTCCTACTGATCGCCTGCGCCAACGTAGCGAACATTCTCATCGCGCGTGCCACGCAACGGACCCAGGAGATTGCGATCCGGACGGCGCTGGGAGCACGCCGCGCGCGCGTTATGATGCAACTCATGACCGAATCGCTGCTGTTATCGATCGCCGGCGGGGTTGTTGGACTCGCCATCGCTTTCGGCGGTGTCGGAGTGTTCAACTACGCATCGGCCGGTATGGAAATGGCGTTCTGGGTCGATGTTCGCATCGATTCGATGTCGCTGCTCTTCGTGCTCGGCTTGGTACTCGTGGCGAGTGTAGCCGCCGGCGTGGTGCCCGCACTCCAAGCGTCGAAAACCAACGCAAACGACGTCCTCAAAGACAAGAGCCGTGGTGCGTCGAGTTTCCGGTTGAGTCGATTCAGCAAAACCCTCGTGGTGTCGGAGATCGCGTTTTCCTGCGCATTGCTGGTCGCCTCGGGCTTGATGATCAAGGGCGTGCTCAAGCTCAGAACGATGGACTACGGTTTCGAACCCGAGCAGCTCTTCGTAGCAGACTTGTCGCTGATGTCCGCGGAGTATCCTGATGCCGCCGCCCGTGTGCAGTTTTTTGAAGAACTGCAGGACCGTCTCGCGGCGATTCCCGGGGTGCACGGTGCTACCCTGACGTCCAACCTCCCGGTGCGCGGAAGTTGGGATGCTCGTGTCGGTCTCGAGGGCACGACCTCGACGCAGCTCGAAGATTATCCCAACACGCACTACGCACAGGTCACACCGAGCTTCTTCGACGTCTTCCGTGTTACGCTCCTCGAAGGTCGTGGGTTCGGAACCGAAGACCGAATCGGAGCAGAGCCGGTCGCGATCATCAATAAGCGGTTCGCCGAACGATTCTTCTCGGGGGAGAGTGCCCTCGGGCGCCAGGTCCGCCGGGGCGGACCGAACTCCCCGCAACCATGGCGTACCATCGTCGGTGTGGTCGCCAACGCGTACATGACCGAGATCGACAGCGAAGACTCGAATCCCGACGGTGTATATCTGCCGCTCGCTCAAGGACCGTTCTTCTTCACCAACATCGTCATGCGAACCGACGGCAACCCGTTGACGTACACCCCGCTCGTTCGGGACGCCGTGCAATCGCTGGATCCGAACCTTCCTATCTCGGAGGTCAACACGCTCGCCGGCGATATCTTACTGGACAAGAAGGTGTTCGAAGTCTTTGGCCGGTTATTCCTCCTATTCGGTGCGGCCGCACTGTTTCTGGCGTCGGTGGGGTTGTACGGTGTCATGTCGTTTGCGGTCAGCCAGCGAACGAAGGAGCTTGGCGTGCGAGTGGCGCTCGGCGCCCATGGGTCCGATGTGCTGAGGTTGGTACTCAAACAGGGCGTGGTTCAGCTCGGCGTCGGCCTGACCCTCGGTCTCGCACTCGCGGCGGCGCTGTCACGGGCCATGTCCATGGCATTCTTCCAAGTGGACCCATGGGACCTCTCGATCTTTGGATTGATCGCGTTGATATTGACCGCCACCGGCCTGCTCGCGACGATCATTCCGGCCCGGCGCGCGACGAGAGTGGATCCGATGGTGGCGTTGCGGCATGAGTAGGCAGTAGGCAGTGGGTAGGAGGTAGTGGGCAGATTTTACCATGGACTCACGTCGTTATTCCCGACACCGAGTCCGACCACTACCTACTGCCTACTGCCTACTATTCACTGCCTACTGCCCACTACCTACTGCCCACTCACCACCGCGTCATACACTCTCTCCACACCATCCAGCGGCTTCCACTCCATGATCCCGAGGGCATCCTGCACATACTCCACCGTCCGCATGCCGTTGAGCACGCACGTCACACCAGGGGTGCTGGCGGCGATCCACAACGCCTTGCGTGAAAGCGACTCGCTCTTGCGATCGTCGGGCAGAATGGGATCGATTTGCGCCACGACCTCCGCGCTGCGCCGATTCGCATCGGCGACCGACGCAACGCGCATCGCGCGCATCAACTTGTTCAGCTCTGGGAAATATCGCACGCGCCACGATGCCCAACGCTCTGCGGCGTCACCGGTCAGGTCCCGATCCAGCGTCGCCGCGATCCGGGCCACCGTGTAGCTGACCTGGCCTTCCATCTGACCCCACTCCTCGAGCCCGGGTTGTTGCCGGCGAAGCACGGGCAATCGCTCCGACCAACGGAAATAATCCGACGGCGCCGGACCGTCGTCCGAGGCGTCGATCGATTGGGCGATCTGGTCGCGGAAATCCTTTTCTAGCTTCCCGACTCGATCGACCTGCACGTCCCAATCCACGTCTTCATCGACGGGCGGTACATCAGCGAGTCGCAGCATGCCGGCCGACGTAAACGCATTGAGCGGGCGGTTCACCAGCACCGCAAGCTCCGCATCGCGTGCCATCTCGAGCGCCGATTTGCCACGATTGGGACCGGTGTTCCGCTCCGACACGGCTCCGGTCTCGTAGAGATTCAACGGCAACTGGAACACTCTGAAATGATGTTGCTCACCGCCAACCTCCACCGCCGTGTCCAACAGGCGACTCACTGAGACGGATTCGCTCGCCGTGGTTGGCGCGGTTGCCGTGTTCGATGACACGCCGTACCATCGCAGCTTCCCAGCCGCCACTTGGTCTTCGAAAAACCGGAAGGCAGCACCGACGCGCCGATAGAATTCGTCGCGCGCTTTGACCAACGGCTGCCGTTCAACCGCAGCCGCCGAGAGGAAGTACTCCGGGTTGTGAAGCAAGCACACGTCCAAAGTCTCCAGCTCGAGTCGATCGAGCGAGCGTTGAAACTGATCGGCGAGGAATTCGGGGTGGATACAATGCCACAATCCCTCTTGAATCTTCACCATCTCCGGATACGGTCGGCCTTCTTCCTCACGCTTTACCGCAATGGCTTGATTCTCACCCTGCACGTAACCGATCTTCGATACGACGACAACCTCGTCGCGAAGCACTTCGCCGCCCTCTATCAATTCCCGCAAGACGCTCCCGATCAATCTCTCGCTGCCGCCGTCCATATAGTTGGTCGAGGTATCGATGAGATTGACGCCGGAGAGAAGCGCCCGCGTCAGTGCCTCGCGGTGCTCGGGAATGCCATCGGTCACGCGGTACCCACCAAACCCGACCATGCCGGTCGACCACCCCGTCGTGCCGAACGAGCGGTAACCGCGATCGCCGAACCGCTCGCGGTAACGAGACGTGCCCGTGGCCGTCGCGCTGCCTTCGACGGGACTCGAGATGACCTGCTCCGATGAACCGCCTCGGGCATTCACCAGAGCAGTACGAACCTCATCCAGCTCCGTGATCGGTGCGAGGCAGGTGTAATTCCGACAGATGTAAAGCGCAGCCTTGCCATTCACCAACGACTTGCCACGTTCCAGCGGCAACGCGGTGGCGTCGTTTGCCCGCTCGGGATCGACGATGGCCTCGATGCGGTTCGGGAGAAAGTGTCGAGCGACTTCGGTCCGGAGATCCTCCAGGTCGGGCGTCCCGGGCGTACCGACGAGGGCCAACTCGACAGGCCCCTCGAGCAGCAGATCCACCACATTCAAGCTCTTCGCAAAGGCGCGGGGATGCCGTGCCATCATTCCGCCGTAGGCGCGAATCGCGCGAATCGCGGCGGTGCGGAAGTCCTCTCGATCCGCATGGTACGACATGCGGACCAATGCCGACGTGACCGTCGCGTTACTCGACGGAACCGCGCCATCAGTGCCGTCACGAAACCGCATCAAGAGTTCCTCGTGGTCCGCCGCAGTATTGAAAAACGCACCGCTCTCCGCATCGAGGAAATCGGTCAACGTGCGGTCGAGGAGCCTTTCTGCTTCTCGCAGGTAACGGGCGTCGCCGCCACACTCGTAAAGATCGATCAGCGCCTCGGAAAGGAATGCGTAGTCTTCGAGATAGGCATTCAAGTGCGCCTTTCCGTTGCGATATGTGCGCAGAAGGCCGCCGTCTTCTCTCGTCAACGGACCCAACAGGAAATCCGCCGCTCGCGTGGCGATGTCGAGATATCGATGGTCACGAAACACTTGGTACCCGCGCGCAAACGCACCGATCATCATGCCGTTCCACGCCGTCAAGACCTTGTCATCCAAACTTGGAGCGATCCTGGCCGACCGGGCTTCGTACACTTTGGCACGACATTCGTCCAGACGACGGCGAAGCGATGCCGGCTCTTCGCCAAGTTGCACCGCGACGTCCGCCAGCGGTCGCGGGGTGTTTGGAATGCTCTTTCCTTCCCAGTTCCCAGCTTCCGTAATGTCGTAGTACGTATTGAACAGCTTCGCGTCCTCGGACCCTAGAACCTCTTTGATTTCATCCGGCGTCCACACGAAAAACTTGCCCTCGACGCCCTCGGAATCGGCGTCGGTGGCCGAATAGAAACCGCCCTCGGGTGCGGTCATCTCGCGCGCAACGTAGTCGAGCGTTTCCGTCGCCGTTTCCCGATAGTTCTCATCGCCGGTGACCTGAAACGCCTCGATATATGCGCCCGCCAGCAAAGCATTGTCGTAGAGCATCTTCTCGAAGTGTGGAACGAGCCACTGGCGATCGGTGGAGTAGCGCGAAAAGCCGCCACCGACGTGATCGTGCATTCCGCCATTCCTCATGGCATC
>CAYLZR010000143.1:0-5642 GCA_964388145.1 uncultured Gemmatimonadaceae bacterium
CAAACCGCCCGGAAACGGGTAAGGGTGAAACGGCGGGGTAAGAGCCCACCGCGCGACTGGTAACAGTCGTGGCACGGTAACCCCCAATCGGAGCAAGGCCAAATAGGCGGCGAGGTTCGGCCCGAACCACTCGAGCCGCGGGTAGGCTGCTCCAGGCGGCAGGCGACTGTCGTCGTAGACAGATGACCATCCGCCTGCTTACGCGGGTGAACAGAACTCGGCTTACGGCTCCACCAACTCTCGTCTCGCCAGGCAGCAATACTACGGTCACAGCCGCCAACGAAACCCGGAGACGAAACATGCGACAGTCGATGTGGTTGGCGACTCTGCTGTGGCTCACCGGCTGCGTCGCGTCGGGCCCGGGGAAGGAAACCGCGGATGTGGCGCCGGCCCCGCCGCCTGGCGTCAGGTTCGCACCTTCGGTGACATCATATGTGTCGAGTTCACATCGATGGGTCGAGCGAGACGTCGCAGGCGTCACGCATATCGACAGCATGTTTCTCCACTACCAGCTCACTGCCGTAATCACCGAGGCCGATTCCGGGCTCGCCGTCTCGTTCGCAATCGATACTGTCCTAGCGGCAACGGCCCGGAACATAGGCCCGAAAGAGATAGCCGCAGCGAGTGGATCAACGTACACTGCACTCCTATCCCCAACGGGACGCTGGTATGCGTTGAACTCCGAGCCAGCTATGTCGCCGTTATTAGAAGCGCTGGCGGCACGGACAAGCAACATTTTCCCGGTGCTCCCAGTTGGCGGGCTGTTGCCCTCACGAAGCTGGGTTGATTCGGTCGAAATCCAACGGATGGAAGGGGGAGCCCTGCTGACGTTCCGAGTCCAGACCACGTACCGGAGCGGCGAGTGGAACGATGCCGAGGGCGGCATGGTAATCCCCATCGAGTGGGTGAAGGTCTATCAAGTGGACGGAGCAGGCACTCAGTTTGGACGGCCGTTCTCCCTGCAAGGAGAGGGGACAGCCACTGGTCGATCCTGGTTCGCGCGAGACGGACGTTTTGTCGGTTCGGTCAGCGAAGACGACCTCGTCGCGCAATTGGGAATCGACGACCTCGGAATGATGACACCCGTACGCCAACATCAAGTCGACACCGTGAGAGTGCTTCAGTGATATGATCCGGACTACTCTGCTGGTTGCGGGGCTCGTGAGCCTCCACGCTAACGCGGCCCTCTCCCAGGGCGTTACGGCTCGGTCGCAAGATTATCTCTTCCTCACCAATGTCGCCGACATACGGGCGCTGTGGGTCAACCCCGCCGGTCTCGCCCTCGTACCCGAAGCGTCCTTGCTCGGCGAGTTCACGGTCCGACGAAGCGGTGGTGAGACACGACTCGAGCAATACTCGCTGGGTTTCAACTCGAGAGGAGTCTCGATCGGGTATCAACGGAACCGCTTCGAGGGAGAGTCAGCCGTCGGCATTTTCAGCACTGGGCTCGGTGTTCCGTTCCGACGCGGTACGTTTGGGATGGCCGCGTCGCGTTACAGCCAAGGTTCCACCAAGAGCTACGGTGCAGATTTGGGTGTGATTTTCGTGCCGAACGTGCGGGTCCAACTGGGGCTTGCCATACGCCACATCGGTCGTCCATCCGTGCGCCTCGCAAAACTCCCCGTAACCACCGTCGGGGCGGCGCAGCTAACGACATCGATCGTACAGGTGGCTTGGGAAACCCTCGCCGAGGAGAGGTTGGCGCCCGGCCAGGCTGGATTCGATTTTGCCCACCGTGCAGGCGCGCGGGTTGCGTTACCCGCCCGCACACCCGTCATCCTTTTGGGCTCGGTCAATCTAGGATCAAACATTCGCATCAATCGATTTCACTTCGGGTTTTCGATCGGAGGGGCGCGGCAGATTACGTCAGTCGCGTCGGCGGTGTCCCGCAACAATAGTCCGGTGTTTGAACAGATCAGTGCGACTTTTGTCGCGACAAAGCCTTTGACCGTTAATCGCTAGGGCCGCTCAACGTCCTTAATCGACTAGCCGCAGCGGCATTACCAGGCAGAGATACGACGCAGGATCGTCCCAACCGACCGGCTCGAGAGTGGCGGCCCGCTCAGGCGCCTTCAACGAGAAGCGTACCTCATCAGTCGGCATGAACTTCAGCAGCTCCAACACATAGGTCGCGTTGAAGCCGATTTCCAGCGGTTCGCCGTCGTACGTGGCCTGAATCTCATCCTGGGCTTCCCCGAGATCCGGTGTGTTGACGGAAAACTTCAGCGTCCCCCCGCTGAACGAAAGACGCACCCGGTGCGTCTGGTCGCTCGCCACGACGCCGACACGGCGGATGGCAGACGCTAGGGCCTGCCGATCTATAGTCGCCGTCTTGTCGTTGTCCCGGGGAATAACCTGCTCATAGTTGGGATAGGGTCCCTCGATCAAGCGTGTGAACACGAGCGTGTTGCCCGACCGGAAGCCCAAGTGGTTATCGCTCCGGGCCACTTCGATTTCGTCTGCAGGGCCAAACAACCGCCGGATTTGCTCCAAGGCCTTTGGCGGGACAATCAGGTCCGCGGCGGCCGATCCACCAGACACGGGAATATCCATCTTTGCCAACCGATGCCCGTTGGTCGCTACCATGCGCATGCGGTCTTCCCGCATCTCCCACAAAACACCGTTCAGAATGGGACGGCTTTCTTCCGTGGACGCCGCAAACGCAACGTGATTGATAAGATTCTGGATGTCGCCGGAAGTCATTTTCCAGCAGTCATCAAACGAAACAGTCGGAAAACTGGGAAACTCATCACGTGCTATTCCCAGCAGCTTGAACTTTGACGGACCACACTCCAAAGTGACACGCTGCTCGCCTACAGCCGAGAAGCTGATGGCGGCACTCGGGAGTTCACGGACGATCTCGACGAGCTTTTTAGCCGGAAGGGTCACCGCACCCTCTGTTTCAACATCCGCCGACACAACGGTGCTCACAGCTATGTCCAAATCCGTTCCAGACAGCCGAACCCCGTCCGCTGTGGCTTCGACAAGAATATTCGAGAGCACCGGAAGCGTCGTCCGGGTCGGGATACTCGACGCCACCGCGATGAGTCCCTCTTGAAGTTGCTCTCGAGTGATTGTGAACTTCATGCCATTCCCCGCAAAAGTGGATACAGATAACTATCTCTGTACTATATAAGAAACTAGTAGTAGTAGTAGGGTTTCTGGAAATATGGAGAAGTTGTGTAACTCCTTGGTCTAGCTAAGCATTCGAGCTTTGGCTGTGTTGGTTGTGTGTTGGTTATCGGGGATTGTGTGGGGACAACAGCCAACGGCGTTCACGTTCCCACGGCTTCCAACACGGCATGGCCACACTTGTGTATTACCGTGCGGATAATTCGCGCCTGGCAAGTTCGATCCGCTCCCGGAACTGGCGATCCCGGCGCATCTGATGTTCGACCTTGCCAACGCTGTGGATCACCGTGGAATGGTCGCGACCACCAAACGCCTGTCCGATCTCGACCAGTTGCATGCCAAGCAGGTCCCGCGCAATAAACATTGCGATCTGTCTTGGAATCGTGAGTGTCTTCGTGCGTGATTTGGAACGGAGCCCCTCGGGCGTCACGCCCCAGCGCCGCGCGACTACCTCCTGCACTCGGTCGACGGTCGGTGCTGCGGTAGGCAGCTCGGCGTCTGTACCGTCTCCCTGGCGAATCTTGTCCGATAACGCCTCCCGGGCGAGAGCAACGGTGACCTCACGATGCTTGAGCGAGGCGAACAAGAGCAGCTTGATGATGCATCCTTCGAGCTCCCGCACCGAGCTGCGTACGTGCTCAGCAATAAATCGCAACACGTCGTCGGGTATCGTCAGTTCGAGGTGTTCTTGTTCAGCCTTTTGTTGCAGAATGGCGATCCGGTGTTCGAGGTCGGGCTGGCCGATGTCGGCCACCATGCCCCACTCAAAACGACTCACCAAACGGGCTTCGAGGCCGGGAATCTCGTTGGGCGGCCGATCGGAGGTGACCACGATCTGCTTCCCAGCTTCGTGCAGCGCATTGAAGGTGTGAAAGAACTCCTCCTGCGTCATTTCCTTGCCCTCGAGGAAATGGATGTCGTCGACAAGGAAGATGTCCGTGTCACTCCGATACCGCCGCCGGAATTCCGGCATCGTCCTGCCGTGGATGCTCTCAATAACTTCGTTGATGAACTGCTCCGCACCCAAGTACACCACCCGGCTACTGGGATTGCGCTCGATTAGTGCGTGTGCGATGGCTTGCATCAAATGGGTCTTGCCCAGCCCGGTCGCGCCGTAGATGAACAGCGGGTTGTACGTCTTGCCGGGTGCCTCCGACGCGGCGTGGGCGGCGGCCGCCGCCAGCTCGTTGGACTTTCCGATCACGAACGTCTTGAACGTGTATCGGTTATTGAGTGGAGTGGCCATAGGGACCGGATCACCGTCGTTACCGGGGATCGGTGCCACAAAAAAGTCCATTTGCGGCCGCTCCGTGCGCTCGGCCTGCACTTGGAAGACGATGTCGAGGGGTGTCCCGAACGTACGCGAAGCGAGCCGCGACAGGAGCTGTGAGTGTTTAGACTCGTTCCACTCCACAGCAAACTGATCCGGTGCGCTCACGATGAGGCGACCCTCATCCAGCGCTACGGGCTCAGCGGGTTCCAGCCACGTCCGCATCGTAGCCTCGGGCAGCTCCAGACGCGCTTCGTCGAGTAGCCGAGCCCAGGTCTCTTTGGCTGACAGCTCCATTTGCAACAGAAAAACGGTGGACGGTGTTTAATGGGGGCGCAAGATTGTATTTCCCGCGTGTGGAAAAGTCAACCTTGACCCCAAGCGTACTGGACGACTAGCTTTCGCGCCTCGATTGAAGGTATCAGATGAAACCGACATATAAGCCCCGCAACAGACGGCGCGTCAACAAGCACGGCTTCCGCGCGCGCATGAAGACGCGTTGGGGCCGCGAAATACTGAATAGGCGCCGGAAGAAGGGCCGTAAGAGTTTGGCAGTGTCCCTGCCTTCGAAGCATGGAGGAAGCTGACGTCCGAGGGGCTCCCCCGGAGTTGGCGGATTTCGCACGGGTCAGATCTCAAGGCGGTGCAACAGGATGGCCGCCATCGCCGAACACCCCGTTTGGAAATTTCGTGGCGGTCGAACGACTTGGGTCACCCTCGATTGGGTGTCATCGTGCCGAGGTACGGTGCCTCGGCCGTGGCCCGCAACCGCGTTCGGCGCAGCTTGCGTGAATGCTCACGCCGCCGAATCCTTCCGAACCTCACGGCCGTAGATTTGGTGGTCCGGGCGCGACCAGCGGTGTATCAGGCCGCTTCAGAGGAACTGATCGGGGACTTGGATCAATGGCTACAGTCGATTTCCAAATGACGCGAATCCCCCGCTCGGTCGTGGCCGGCTTCATCAAGCTGTACCAGCTCATGGCATCCCCGTTCCCATCTCCTTGTCGTCACACTCCTTCCTGCTCGATGTACACGTTGGAGGCAGTGCAGAAATATGGTGCCTTGAGAGGTTGTTGGTTGGGCGTTCGCCGAATCAGTCGCTGCCACCCGTTCTCACAGGGCGGCTACGACCCCGTCCCGTGACCTTGGCATTGTAATGGACCGCAACACACTGCTCGCGATCTCGCTCATCCTGATCGTGCTGATTCTACCGTCGCTGATCTTCTCGCCCCCGCCCCCG
>CAYLZR010000144.1:0-3755 GCA_964388145.1 uncultured Gemmatimonadaceae bacterium
CAGTAGTACTTGCGTCGCTGGTCGGACGGCGGCCCGCGGTCGGGAATGGACGCGTTGTCGACGAGCCCGACTTCCAGCAGCCGCTGGATAGCCGTGTACAGAGCGCCGGATCGGACGCTCAACTTCCGGTCGGTACGGCCCTCGATGTCCTTGATGATGGCGTAGCCGTGCCGGTCTTCCTCGGCGAGAGCCACGAGCGTATGGAACGCGAGGTTCGTGAGCGGAAGAAAACTCTGGGGGTCCGGTGCTTCCTGAATCATGCTGGCTCCTGGGTGCGAGCGGCCTACACCTTCCGAGCATACGCGCCATTATACTGCAATAAATGACTCAAGTTCCACTATAGTATATTCCGAGGCATAGCCGTTTGTGCAAAGCCTGCCAAGTCTCTATTTTTCAATCACTTACGAGAAACACTTGTATTTTGAGGTAGGTTATCCTAATTTAGAAAGTTGGGAGGACTAATGCGTCGCTTGTTTCTCTGGATCGGAGTTGTCATCGCCACAACCGGCGTGTGCGCCTCGGCGCGTGCGCAGGCGCTCCCCAGCGTCGAAGACGTGACCGACCACCTCGATGATCTCTACCGGTCGTCGTCGTCGTATGCGGTGATGACCATGATCGTGGTTCGTGAACGCGGGACTCGTGAGTTGACCGCCGAGTCGTGGTCGCGGGGAGTCGACGAATCGCTCATCGTCATCCGTTCCCCCGCTCGCGAAGCCGGAACCGCAACGCTGCGGACCGGCGACGGGCTGTGGAACTACGCCCCGCGCGCCGACCGGCTCATTCGTGTGCCGTCGGGACTGCTGTCGGAAAGTTGGATGGGCAGTCACTTCACCAACGATGATCTGTTGCGCGAGACGAGCTATCTGGACGACCACGAAGGGTCGGTCGCGTGGGTAGAGATCGAGGGAAGCCGATATCTCGAAGTCACGATGACGCCCAAGCCGGACGCGCCCGTCGTGTACACTCGGCTTGTATACCTACTCGTCCCCGATACGTGGACGCCACGCCGGGCGGAGTACTACGACGAGGGGGAACTCGTCCGCACGATGACGTTCGATCAAGTGCAAACCGTGTCAGGGCGACAGATACCGATGCGGATGGTGCTCCAGCCCGCCGATGACCCCAACGAGCGCACCGAAGTCATCTATACGGATTTGCAACTCGATATACCGGTAGACCGCAGCATGTTCTCTCGGCGCGGCCTACGTCGCGTGGCCGGCAACTGATTGCGGAGTGGCAGATGATTTCCGTTAAGCTTGCAATTCGCAATCTGGCACGCAACCGCTGGCGCACTGGTCTGACGTTCGCTGCGGTCGCGGTTGCGGTGGCGCTGATGGTGTGGACGTTGGCCCTGTACGAAGGTTGGCTGGCGCAAATGATCCGCGGCGCCACGGCGGTGCAAACCGCGCAGATTCAGATCCACACGATGTCCTATGCAGCAAAGCCCCGCATCTATCGCAGCTTTACGGCAGAGGACGAGTTGTTGACCATCATTGCCAACGTACCGGATGTGGTCGCGTTCTCCCCTCGTATCAAAGCACATGGCCTGCTTGGCAACGAGGCCCGCTCGCAAGTCGTGCAAATACTCGGCGTTGATCCCGACCGGGAAGCGGCAACCACGCCGGTGGCAACCGCATTGGTGTCCGGACGTTGGCTGGACATCGCGCCACCGGAATACCCCGCGCCACGTGAGATCGTACTCGGCCAAGGTGTCGCACGGCAACTCAAGGTCGAGGTGGGCGACGAGCTCGTCGCGTTTCTCGAAGCCGCGGACGGGTCGCTCGGTAACGATCTGTTCGAGGTCGTAGGGATCATCAGAACGGGCAATACGCAGGTCGATCGGATGTCCGTGTATGTGAACCTCGAAGACGCTCGCTTCATCACGGCTTTGGAGGGACAGGTCCACGAGATCTCGATTCAGACCGCCGATCTCACGCGGGCTCGTGAGACGGCACGTGAGATTGCCACTGCCGCGGGGTTGCAACTCGGACTCTCGAGCAACGGATCGGTTGTCGATGGAGACGCGCTCGTGGTGCGCTCGTGGCAAGTGATTCACCCGTCCATCAACCAAATGATCGAGCTGTTCCGCAACTCCTACTGGATCATGTACCTGATCATCTATGTTGTGGCGGCCATCGGTATCCTCAATACCCAGCGGATGAGTGCGCTCGAACGTCGACGCGAGTTTGCCGTATTGATGGCGATCGGCATGCGTCCCCGGCGGATGCTTCGCACGCTGGAGGTGGAAACACTCGTCGTTGGGTTCGTGGGCGCCATGATCGGTGCCACCGGCGGCGGGCTACTGGCGTGGTATCACGCCACCGCGGGCTTCGATTTGGGTTTGCTTACCAGCAGCGCCGCATTCACCTACATGGGCGTCGCGTTCTCCCAACGACTGTTCTTCGTGCTCGAGCCACACATGGTGATTCAACCGGTGTTGGTCATGGTCCTCGCTGCGCTCATCAGCGGCCTGTGGCCGGCATGGCAGGCCGCCCGGATCGATCCCGCGCCGACGATTTCGGGGAGAACATGATGATCTGGCGACTCGCCTGGCGTAATCTGTGGAGACACCGCGGACGCACGGTCATCATGACCTCCGCCGTCGCCGGGGCGTATGGCCTCATGCTCGTCAGCATGGGAATCAGCGATGACGGACACGACCGCATGCTCCGAGAAGCGATCCTCGCAGCGGGCGGCGACGTCATCATACACGGAAAGGGCTACTGGGACACCAGAGCAAGCGACGTGGTCATCCACGATGCTGACGCGGTCTTGGACCATGTGCGCGCAACAGACGGCGTCGGCCTGGTGTTTCCAAGAATCATCGTCACCGGACTGGTAGCCACGTCCGCCGGCGCCCGGCCGGTGCTGCTGCAGGCCGTGCAGCCGGAACTCGAAACGAAACTCAACGACATCGCAGACGACATCACGCGCGGCACGTTTCTCGAAGACGAGCGGGCCGATCCGATCGTGCTCGGGGCGCGGATCGTCGAGGAGCTGGAGCTCGAGCTGGGAAAGCGAGTGGTGTTGACCGCGTCGCGCCCCGACGGCGAAGTGACGCGTGCGCTCTTCCATCTCACGGGTGTGTTGGAAACAGGTACACCCTCTCTCGATGATTTGTTGGGATACACGACGCTCGAGGCCGCGCGCCGAACGGTGAGCATGGACGGCATGCTCACGCAGATCGGGGTGCTGGTGACCGACGGTGCAACGGGAGACGGCGTGGCCATCGCCATCGAGGAGGCACTCGGTGCGGCGGCCGCTGATCTCGAGATCCTTCCGTGGAGCGAGGCAGTGCCCGAAATGGTCGGTTTCATCGAGTTGGATGAGGCGTTCGGATATATCTACCTGGCGGTCATCTTACTGGTCGTGATGTTCTCGGTGACCAACACGTTCTTGATGGCCGTGATGGAGAGGGTTCGCGAATTGGGATTGCTGTCTGCGCTCGGCCTGAGGGGCGCACGCATAGGCCGCCTGATGATTTACGAAACCATATTGATGACGGCGTTGGCGATGGGCGTCGGGTTCGCTTTGGGCTTGGGGGGCCATCTGGCCATCGACCACTGGGGCATTCCCCTATCGCTCTACGGTCTCGACGAGATGGAAGTCTCCGGGGTGAACTTTGCGGAGATGGTCATACACAGCTCCATCAATCCCATGAAATGGCTCACCGGAACGTTGTTTGTCGCCGCTGCAACCGTATTGAGTGCGGTGTATCCGGCCTGGCGCGCAACCCGCCTGGTGCCGGCCGAGGC
>CAYLZR010000144.1:3855-5641 GCA_964388145.1 uncultured Gemmatimonadaceae bacterium
TATTGAGTGCGGTGTATCCGGCCTGGCGCGCAACCCGCCTGGTGCCGGCCGAGGCCATGCGTTTCTATGAATGACGAATCGATGCCCAATGCGGGTAACCAAAAGGGATTGGCCGTGACCAAATCACCGTTGATTCAGGTGCGGGGCGTGACGCGCGTCTATCATCAGGGAACGCTCGAGGTACACGCGCTTCGAGGCGTCGACATGGACCTCGACGACGGAGAATTCACCGCGCTGGTCGGCCCTTCGGGATCGGGCAAGACCACGCTGTTGAACATCATCGGCGTGTTGGATCAACCGGACTCGGGTACGGTCACCGTCGCGGGACAGGACGTTTCGCAATTCGACAAAGGCGACGCGGCGGATTTTCGCCTGGACACCGTGGGCTTCATCTTCCAGGCCTTCAACCTCGTACCCGTCCTGACGGCGTATGAGAACGCCGAGTTCACCCTTTTGTTGCGCGGAGTTCCCGCCGGTGAGCGACGCAAACGCGTCATGCAACTGCTCGACCGGGTGGGGCTCGCCGACATTGCCGATCGTAAACCCCACGAGCTATCCGGAGGCCAGCAACAGCGGGCCGCCGTTGTCCGTGCGCTCGCCACCGAACCTCGTCTCGTGCTCGCCGACGAGCCCACGGCGAATCTCGACAGCGAGACGTCCGCCGAGCTGATGGAACTCATGCGAGAACTCAACGGGGAGCTTGGCACCACCTTCCTCTTTTCGACGCACGATCCCGTCGTCATCAATCGGTCACGTCGTTCGATCCGTCTACTCGATGGCCATATCGACGGCGCCGCGGACGACGTCATGTGATGTTCGCGTGCCGAATCGGCGCGGCGGTAGTGGGCGCCTTGGTTCTCTCGACGACACTGGTACGTGACGGCAGCGCGCAGACGAATTCGGGAAGCGAGGCGACGCTGGACCTCGGCGGATACATACGATCGCTGACCGGGTTTCGGGATTTGGGCTACGATCCAATTGTCACCGACCGACGAATCGCCTTCAACGGCGAGGTGATCCGGCTCAAATGGCTGGTCGACGTCGGCGGGTGGCTTCGGCTCAACGTTCACAATCGACTGCAGTCCCAATACTCCTCATCGGACGGCGGCGGACGCGACGTGCTCGGCTTCGGTGTGAGCGCAGTTCCGGCTCGAAGCATCGATCTCGAAACCACATTGCTCGATGAAGATCACCTGCGCGTGTGGCACGATCTTGACCGTCTGGCCGTAACGATCTACTCGGACGTCGTCGACCTCACGATCGGCCGGCAGGCCATCACCTGGGGAATTTCGAATCTTTTCCCGATAGCCGACCTGTGGGCACAGTTCAGCCCGTTTGAGCTCGATACCGAAGAGAAACCAGGGCTCGACGCCATCCGCGCATTGATGTATCCGGCCGAGGGCGTCGAATTGGACGCGGTCATCGCAGATCGAGGCGCGTCTCGCGACCTGTCGGCGGGCATCCGAGCGACCATCGAGTTGCCGATGGCCGATGTGTACGTCGGTGCCGGAAAGTTCTGGCGCGAGATCATCGGACTCGCCGGCGCAGCCTTTGTCGTTGACAAGTGGAAGTTGCGTGGCGAAGTGGCACTGCCATGGGAGATCGACGACGAAAGCGTCCGTCGAGTCCGCGCGACCGTCGGAGCCGACTGGATTTCATCGAGCTTGGTGATCTCCCTCGAGTATCTCCACAACGGGCTGGGATCAAATCAACCCGAGCAGTATGCGAATCTGTTGGCAAGCGTCGAGTATGGGCGAGGTGAAACCTATTACCTGGGGCGACACAT
>CAYLZR010000145.1:0-5631 GCA_964388145.1 uncultured Gemmatimonadaceae bacterium
ACGATCTGCTGCGCTACGGGCTCATTCCAGAGCTGGTCGGGCGCCTCCCGGTCACCGTCCCACTCGAGCAGCTCGACGAAGCGTCACTGATAAAAATTCTCCTCGAGCCGCGGAACGCGCTGACCAAGCAGTACAAGAAGCTGTTCGATCTGGAAGGTGTCGGCCTCACATTCGATCCGGAAGCGTTGCGCGAGGTCGCCCAGCGCGCCATCAAGCGAGGTACCGGCGCTCGCGGATTGCGTGCCATCCTCGAAACAACGATGACCGACATCATGTTCGATCTTCCGACTCGGGATGATGTTCGAGAGGTTGTGATTACGAAGGAATGCATCACCGAGAACCGGCCACCGCTGATCGTGACGGCGCAACCAACCAAGAAGGAAGCCTGAAGCCGGTCGCGTTCATCGGCAGCTTTCCAACCGCCGATTTTCAAGTCAAACCCCCACTCCCGGAAGTCGCCTTCCTGGGCCGATCCAACGTCGGCAAATCGTCGTTGATCAACGCCCTCGTGGGACGAAAGGCGATCGCTCGCACCAGCAAGAGCCCAGGGAAAACCCGAGACTGTAACGTCTACCGCGTCGCCGAACGCTTGTATCTCATCGACCTTCCGGGATACGGCTATGCGAAGGTGTCGAAGTCCGAGCGCACCCGACTCTCCAAGCTGATCGACAGTTACCTGGAGACTCGGGCCTCTCTCGCCGGCGTGGTGTGGCTGCTCGACGCGCGGCGCGACCCGTCCGCCGACGACATCGCGTTGAGTGACAAGCTCGCTCAACGGGAGGTGCCGGTCCTCGTCGCGATCACGAAGGGAGACAAGCTCGGCCGCGTAAAACGCGCGTCGCAGATGCACACCATTCTCGCCAAGGTGGGAATGACCGAAGACCAGGCGGTGATGACCAGCGCGGTCACCAAAGAAGGCGTGGGCGACTTGCAGGAATCGATCCTCGCGCTTGCGGCAGAGGTGCGGCGATGAGCGTGGCGCGGCTTGGCTGGTGTGCCACGGTCGTACTTGCCTTCGGCCTTGGCGTTTGGCCGCGGCACACCGTCGCTCAGGATGCCGACGACCTCTTGCCACCCCCCGGATTGGGGAGCCTGCGCCAAGAAGATCTCGCGGTGCGGTTGGACGGACCGAACGTGGAAATCCGGCTCATGCCCCTCGACGAGCTGATCCTACGACTGCTCGCCTCCGATTCCTACCGATCGCTCCACGCCTTGCGCGAGACAAAGGACGCCGAGATGCGTCGTTTGGCCGAACGTTTTGGAGTGGTCGAACCGGTGGCGTTCCTCGTCACCGTTTTCGGAAAACAAGAGCAGGCTGCGTTCGACCCGGAACAAATTGCGATCATCAGCCGCAACCGACTGTTTCGACCCATCGGTATTCTTCCGATAACCCCACAGTGGAATCAGCGGCGGGTCTCGCAACGAGAAACGGCAGCGGCCGTCTACGTGTTCGAGCCGGGCATCGCCATGTTGGAGCCGTTCACAGCCGAATACGTCGGCGCGACGTCAGATCAGTGGGCCCGATCACTGCGCCGCGTGGAGCGCGAGCGCGCGAGGATCGCGAGTCGACAAGACCGGTAACCGTATCACAAATACGGTGGCTGTTGACCATCTCGATTTTACCGCAGAGACCGCCGAGCGCGCAGAGACAACTTGGTGAACTAACTCCACAAGAATCTCTGCGATCTCCGCGTGCTCCGCGGTGAATACGTCACCACAATTCCGGCCCGGAGCACTAGCGCCGAATGCGCACCCCGCCCAGGATCGTGCGGGGCAACCCGGGTCTGGCGCCTGCCGGCCGGCGCGCAACCACGTACGACGCACCCGTGAGATTCTGCACGGTCACATAGAACGAACTCGATTGCCCAAACTCGTAGTCGGCGGACACGTTCACGATCGCGAACGCGTCGGTCCGCTCGCTATCTCGCAGCTCGCCCTGGCCCGCCACGGTGCGCATGGCGGCCGAATAGTTGGCACCCGCCGTAATCGACCACCGGTTGTGTTCGACGCCGACCCACCCGCTCAGCTGCGTGCCGGCAATATATGGGACTCGATCGCCCTTCTCGACCGAACCCCAGGGGGCAAAGTCGCTATCAAACGCAGTCTGAAACTGCGCCTTCGTGTAAGTGAAGGTGACACTCCACGGTACCCTGAGGGACGCACCTCCGAGACCAAGCGGCGTGTACTGTAGCGACATCTCGACCCCGAACGCGTTAACGGCGCCACCGTTGAACTGATCCCCAACTCCGGTTCCACCCGTTGCCAGCGTGGCCGCACCCAGAATGTTAGCGTAGTCGCTGAAGAAACCGACGAGCTGCGCGTTGACTTCGCCCGTGTTGTACCGCGTGCCCAACTCATAGTTGACGCTCGTTTCGGCTCGCGTCTCCCCGTCCGCACCCGGTGATGGCGGACTGAAACCGCGATGAACGCCACCAAAGAGCCGGAGATCGTTGCGCACCGCGTAACTCGCGCCGATCCCAGGAATGAGCACGCTCACCCCGTTGTCGCGCACGCGGTCGGGTGCGACACGGTTGGGATCGTCCGGCCGATAGTCGGTTCGAGTAAAATCGATCGTCTCGAACCGCACGCCGGGAGTAACGCTCCATAATCCAACGTCGATTCGGTCTTGAATGAACAGCGCGAGCGCCCGCGCGTCGCTGACGCGGTTCGATTGACTGCCAAGCGCACCACGGTCGGTCAGCACCATCCGATTGGCCAGCATCTGAAAGCCGTCCTCGTGCTGGAAACGGTCTTCCTGATCTTCGTGGTACCGCGCCCCGATCTCGATCTCGTGGTTGATGGCATGACCTCCAAACTGCAAACCGACGATCGATTGAATGCCGTGACCAAAGTAGGTTCGATTGTTTGCTCGCACGCGGAGATCGCCGAGTCGGGAATCACCTCCCTTGAGCACCGCCATTTCGGTCGTAAAGCCGTCTGGCTGATCGAGCACCCGGCTGATGCCCGTACCCAGCACGCTTTGGAGCTTGTACCAGTTGCGGTCGGTCTCGTTGCGATACACCGTGGTGGTGAGATCGAATTGGCCGCTCGGTCGAATAAAATGCCGCACGTGGAGCTGTCGATGCTCGACGCGCATGACGTCCTGCTGAGAGGCGGCGTACCGGAGGTTCGGGTCTACCACAAAGTCCGCCTCGGTGAGCCCCAGATAGGTCTCGTCGGACCGCTGGCGGTTGTAGCCCAGCTTGATCTCGAGTTCTTGGTAGGTCGATGCACGCCGATCGGTGTGCAACCGAAACTTCGCGTTGTAATCGCCCACGTCGAATCCGGTTCCCCCCGCTGCCAGCTGCTTGAAACCGTTTGTCGCCGTCCTGTATCCCTGCACCAACCAACCGAAGCTCGACCCGGCGCCGCCGACGGCGCCGGCGACCCGGCGGGTGAAGAACGACCCTCCCGCGATGTCGAGGTTGGCCTGTAATTCGTCTGGAATCGGCGTAGAGACCAGGTTGATCGCTCCGCCCACCGTGCGCGGGCCGTACTTGATCTGACTCGAGCCTTTTCGCACCTCGACACCGTGCATCCGTCCGACCACCGGGAAGTAATACGCGGAGGGCGCCGCATAAGGAGCCGGGGCGATGAGAATCCCGTCCTCCATCACCGTGATCTTCGAGGACCGCTCAGAACCCGTCGCCCGAAGACCGATGTTGGGACGCAATCCAAAACCCTCTTCCTCCTGCACGTTGACGCCGGGCACCTGCCGGAGCGTCTGGTGCACGTCGTGGAAGGGGTTGCGATGGGTGACCTCCTCGGCGGAGATGACGTAAACCGAACCGGGAATGTCGTCCAGATTGCGGGCCAGCTCTGTGCGGCTTCGGAGCACCTCGATGGCCGGCAGGCGCACGGCGTCCGCCTCCAGCGCCACATCGAGCACGGTCTGCGCCCCCGGGGTCAAGACGACCGGCTCGGTCCGCAGGACGCGACCCATCATGCGCACGAGGACCGTGTATCGTCCGGCCGGCAGATCGCCGATCTCATACCGGCCACGTTCATCGGTGCGGACACGGAGATTCAGCGGGAAAATCTCGACGACCGCGTTCACCACCGGCGTACGGGAATCAGCCTCCACCACGACGCCGGTGAGTTTGCCGGTCGTTGGGGTTTGACCCCAAGTGGTCGTCGGGCTGAGGACGAGAAAGGCCACGAGACAAAGGCCAACGGCACGGCTACGCGTCTGCTGGATATTCGGTATCATGACGTACGGAGTTTTCTGAATGACGCAACGTACTTGATTGCGAATGAGAATCATTTTCAACTAAGTCGGACCCGAAAGCTAACCCCTAGTCAACACCTAGGTCAATCTCGTGACCTCGTCTTCATTCGGAGTTAATCATGGTGCTACGGCCACTACGGGCTCTCGCCCACCCGGAACCGTTCGGAGGGATGGCGGATCGGTGGTTGGGGAACATCGAAGACCAACTCCAAGATCCAAACTGCGACCGATACGCACTCTGCCGGCGCACGCTGTTCGATCTCTACTACCCGGGCGCTGGCGACTACGACGATCTCGTCAATGACCCGGTGCTTCCGGAAACGACCCGTGTGGCCCTGCTGTCGCTGGATCCCCACAACGTCACGCTCGAGCCCGAGTATTACGACGAGATCGATCCCGACCGCTACGCTCCGGTCAAACCGCTCCTCTGGCTGTGGCAGAGCTTCGACCGCTCGCCGCTGGGCGGAGGCAACGTCGACGTCGGCGTCCGATTCCGCCGTATCCTCGCCCCGCACGTCTTCAAGAGTTGTGGCAAGAACTTCAAATGCTTCCAGTTCGTGGAGTTCTCGTTCGGCTATCAGATGGAAGTGGGCGACAACGTCGTAGTGCACCGGCACGTCTTGCTCGACGACCGCGGCCGGATCGTGCTCGGTAACCGCGTTTCAATTGCCGATTACGTCAACATCTATAGTCACACTCACAGCATCACCAATCAGGTGGACGTCACAAACGCGACGACGGTTCTCGAGGACGGCGCGCGCATCACCTATCACGCAACGGTGCTCGCGGGGGTCAGGGTTGGTGAAGAGTCGATGGTTGGCGCCGGAGCCCTAGCGACCCGAGACGTGCGTCCGTATCACGTGAATCTGGGCATTCCCGCCAAGTCCGTGCGGGTCAAACCGAACGCGCCAACCGAGGACCACTTGACCTTGGGCAGCGCGCGTCAGCGGGAGGTAAAGGACTCGTAACGCTAGCGCCGAGCGCGCGCGAGAACGGCCTGGATGCGTGCGGAGAGGGCGCGAGCCCGGAACGGCTTGCTCAAGAAGTCATCGGCGCCCAGCTCGAAAACCCTCACCTCGTTGTCTTCGTCACCTTTCGCGGTCAGCACGATGATGGGGATGCTTTCGGTAGTCTGCCGCGATCGCAGCTGGCTGATCACACCATAGCCGTCCAACCCCGGAAGATTGAGGTCGAGCACCAGGATGTCGGGTGCGTGTGCGTCCACTTGCTCGAGGGCCTGTGCCCCGTCGCCCGCCTCGAAGACGGTATAGCCATCGCGCTCCAGTAGGTCCCGCATCACGCGACGAAGCTGGTTTTCATCGTCGACGAGCAGCACTCGGACTCCCCTGCCCCCGCCCCCAGCCCCGTCCGCCCCATCGATCGACGACCCGCTGTCAAGCAGC
>CAYLZR010000146.1:0-5630 GCA_964388145.1 uncultured Gemmatimonadaceae bacterium
CACGCCACACAGGAGAGTTATCTAGCCGCTCTGAGCAAGCGTTTTGGCGAGACGCCCACCATCGAGCGGATACGGTAGAGGTTTATGGGCGACTACATGGCCTAGCATGGTGACCGCCGATCGGGTGATTCGCAGCTATTTCCTCGTTTCGGGTTTGTATACTCTGGCGGCGGCACTCATTTGGGGTGTCAACACCTTGTTCCTGCTCGATGCCGGACTCGACATCTTCGGCGTCTTCGTCGCCAACGGCGCATTCACCGCTGGGATGGTCGTCTTTGAGATCCCGACGGGGGTTCTGGCGGACACGCGCGGGCGACGTGTGTCCTTCTTGCTGAGCGTCGCCATCTTGAGCCTCACGACGGTGGCATATGTGGTGGCGGCACGCATGGGGGCGGGGCTCTTCACCTTTGTGATTGTCTCCGTCCTCATGGGTCTGGGGTTCACATTTTACTCCGGCGCTGTTGAAGCGTGGCTCGTTGATGCGCTCAAGGCTTCGAACTACCTTGGCCAACTCGACCACGTGTTTGCTCGCGGCGGGATGGTCACCGGGGCGGCGATGCTGGTGGGCACGGTCGTCGGAGGGTTGTTGGGAAGTGTCGACCTGGCGTTGCCGTACTGGGTGCGCACGGGCATGCTGATCGCGGTGTGGGCGGTTGCGTTTGTCGTGATGCATGACCTGGGATTCAAAGCACGGGCGTTACAGTGGTCCAACGTTCCCGGGGAGATGCGACTGGTGGCCCGCGCCAGCGTCGCGTATGGTTGGAATCGACGGCCAGTGCGACTCCTGATGCTTTGCTCGGCGGTCCAGATGGGGTTTCTCGCGTGGGGATTCTATGCGTGGCAGCCGTACCTGCTGGAATTGTTGGGGCGGGACGCGGTGTGGGTGGCTGGCGTCGTGGCCGCGCTGATTGCCGCTTCCATGATCGTCGGTAATGCATTGACGGGCTGGTTGACGCAGTTTTGTGGCCATCGGTCGACATTATTGTTGTGGGCCGCGGGTGTCCAAACTATGGCCGCCGTAGGTGTGGGGCTCGTGGGATCTTTCTGGGCCGCGCTCGCGTTCTTGCTCGTGGTCACCGGGGCGATGGGCGTGGCCGGCCCGGTGAAGCAGGCCTTCTTGCATCAGGTCGTCCCATCCGAGCACCGAGCGTCCGTGCTTTCGTTCGATTCACTCTTCGCCAATGCAGGGGGTGTCGGAGCTCAGGGGAGTCTTGGATATCTGTCACGGGCGCGATCGATCGGGGATGCGTATGTGGTGGGCGGTTTGTTCACGCTCGTGGCGATTCCGATGCTCGTGGGATTGCGCGTGCGCCGTGAAGAGGCGGACCGCATCGTCGGCGAGCGGGCCGGCCTGCGGGCGGCGTGTGCAGGGCAGGGGCTACCGGAAGTGGGGCAAGTCGACGCGACTCCGCGCCGGGCGGTGGGTGCTTGACCAAAACAGAATCGAAGGAGGGCGACACGATGGCCTCACCTGAACAATTCGACGCGATCGTCATCGGGACGGGACAAGGTGGCAAGCCGCTCGCCGGTGCGTTGGCCAAAGCCGGTTGGAAGACAGCCATTCTCGAGCGTGCGGATTTGGTTGGTGGCACGTGTGTGACCGTGGGTTGTACACCGACCAAAACTATGGTTGGCAGCGCGCGGGTCGCCCATCTTGTGCGCCGTGCGGCGGATTACGGCGTAAACGTTAGATCCGTAGTCGTAGACCAGCGCGTCGTGCGAAAGCGCAAACGGGACATTGTCGAGATGTTCAGCGGCGGAAGCCGCCGTGGCTTGGAAAAACTCGAGCACAACACGCTCATCATGGGCGAGGGACGGTTCACAGGACCGCGAGAACTCGAAGTCACCATGAATGACGGCAGTGGTACGCGCCACATCGAAGCCGAGAAGATCTTTATCAACGCCGGGGCGCGACCTAGAATTCCCCCAATACCCGGACTTCAGGACGTCTCGTATCTCGACTCGACCAGCATCATGGAGTTGGAGCAGGTGCCGCGCCATCTGGTCGTGCTCGGTGGCGGTTATGTCGGACTCGAGTTCGGGCAGATGTTTCGCCGGTTCGGGAGTGAAGTGACGATCGTCGAGATGGCGGATCGTCTCATGGGTCGTGAGGATCCCGACGTCGCCGAGAAGGTGACAGAGATTCTCCGCGAGGATGGGCTCGACATCCGATTGGGCACCAGCGTTGAAAGGATCGACGGCGGCGAGCGGAGCATTCAGGTCGGTGTGCGGGGTCCTTCAGGGGAAGAGACGATTGAAGGGTCGCATCTTCTCGTTGCTGCGGGCCGCGTGCCCACCACGGAGACGTTGAATCTCGAGGCGGCCGGCGTCACGGTGGATGAGCGCGGTTTCATCCCGGTCAACGAGCGGTTGGAGACAAACGTCGCCGGCATTTGGGCCCTTGGCGACATCACCGGCGGACCGGCGTTCACCCATATCGCCTACGACGATTTTCGGATTCTGCGTGACAACCTGTTGCACGATGGCCAGGCCACCACCGTCGGGCGTCTGGTTCCCTATTGCGTGTTCATCGACCCCGAATTGGGCAGGGTCGGCCTGAGCGAAGAAGAGGCGAAGGCGCGCGGTTTGAACTATCAAGTTGTCAGCATGCCGATGACCCATGTCGCTCGGGCGCTCGAAGTGGACGAAACGAGAGGGTTCATGAAAGCCGTGATCGATGCCGACTCGAAACAGATACTCGGCTGTGCGATCTTGGGGATCGCGGGGGGCGAGATCATGTCGCAACTCCAGATCGCCATGATGGGCAACGTGCCGGCCACCGAGCTGCGCGAGGCAGTCTTTGCCCATCCGTGCCTGTCCGAGGCGTTCAACAATCTCTTTGCGGGGATTTGACGGGCGGACGGGCGGACGGGCGGACGGGCAGATGGGCAGACGGGCGGACGGAAATGCGAGACGTGTGCGCCCGTCCGACCGTCGGGAGGAGAAGGGAGTGGTGGGGGCCCGTCTGTACAACGAGGGGAAGGGGACGTTACATGACATCACACTTGCTGGTCTGGGCTGTCGCGGTCGCGACCACCGCGCCGCTTGTAGCGCAGGACATCGATCTCCAGTCTCGCCTGCCGACCGACTCCTCGATAACGACCGGCGTGTTCGACAATGGGTTGCGGTACTACATCCGAGCCAACACGCGTCCCGAAGATCGGGCGGAGCTGCGACTCGTGGTCAATGCGGGGTCGATTCTCGAGGACGACGACCAACTAGGGCTGGCGCATTTCGTCGAGCACATGGCCTTTAACGGCACGCACAATTTTCCCAAGCAGGAACTCGTGGAATACCTGGAACGCATCGGGATGCGTTTCGGGCCCGACATCAATGCGTACACGACCTTTGACGAAACCGTGTACATGTTGACCGTCCCGACCGACACGGCAGAGGTGTTCGAGCGGGCGTTCCAAATACTCGAAGATTGGGCGCATCAGGTCAGCTTCGACGACGGCGAAATCGACCTCGAGCGCGGCGTTGTGATCGAAGAGTGGCGTCTCGGGCGGGGGGCCGCTGCTCGTATGCGTGACAAACAATTCCCGGTGCTGTTCAAAGATTCCCGCTACGCCGAGCGTCTTCCCATCGGCGACCCGGAAGTGCTGGCCCAAGCCGCCTACGCGACGCTCAAACGTTTCTATCGCGATTGGTATCGTCCCGATTTGATGGCGGTGATCGCGGTGGGGGATTTTGACGTTGCCCATGTCGAAAATCTGATCCGACGGCACTTCGCAGACATTCCCGGCGCAAACAATCCGCGACCCCGAGTGTCGTACGACGTACCAGAACACGAGGAGACTCTCGTTACCATTGCCACGGATGCCGAGGCGACGAGCTCCAATGTCTCGGTGTATTTCAAGCAATCGCTACGAAGCCAGCAGACGATTGGTGCGTACCGTCGAGGAATCGTGGAAACCTTGTACAACGATATGTTGAACTCGAGGTTTTTCGAGATCACGCAAGAACCGGACGCTCCTTTCCTGGGTGCGGGGTCCGGTCAAGGGCGCTTGGTGCGGTCGAGCGAGGTCTACTTTCTTGGCGCGGGGGTCCGCGACGGGGGAACGGTGGAGGGGCTCGAAGGGATTCTCACGGAAGCGACGCGAGTGGCGCGCTTCGGGTTCACGGAATCCGAACTGAGCCGCGCTCGCGCGAATCTGCTTCGTGGGATGGAGCTGGCGTACGCCGAACGGGAAAAAACGCAGTCAGGTCGCTATGCTAGCGAGTACGTACGTGCGTTCCTGGAAGACGAGCCAGTTCCCGGAATCGCGTTCGAGTACAACCTGCATCAGCAATTCGCACCGAGCGTGACGGTTGACGAGATCAATCGGTTAGCACAGGAGTGGATGGTAGATCGCAATCGCGTCATTCTGGTGACAGCACCGGACAAGGCGGATCTAACCGTTCCCACTGCTTCGGAACTGCTGGCGGTGTTCGATGCCGTGGGACGCAAAGAGATTGCACCATACGAAGATGTTACGGTGGATGCGCCGCTCATTGCGGTGCCGCCAACGCCCTCGGCCATTGTCAGCGAAGAACATCTGGAGGAGATCGACGTTACCGAGTGGCGGTTGGCCAACGGCGTGCGAGTGTTGCTCAAACCGACGGATTATCAAGACGATGAAGTCGTGTTTCGTGCAACGAGTGTCGGTGGCCATTCGCTCGTCGACGATCGCGACTTCCTGGCCGCGGCCACTGCTACGACTGTCGTCAGCCAAGGTGGGCTCGGTCAACTGTCGTTGATCGATCTCCAAAAAGTGCTTGCCGGTAAGGCTGTTCGGGTCACACCGATTATTTCGCAGTCGAGCGAGGGCATGACGGGTAGCGCTTCCCCCAAAGACCTGCTCACGATGTTCCAGCTCATCTATCTCTACTTTACCGCGCCACGGATGGACGAATCCGCGTTCGCAGCGTTTGAGCAACGGGCACTTGCAAGCCTCGAGAACGCCGGTGCGAACCCCCGGGCGGTGTTTCGGGACACAGTGGCGGTTACGATGTCTCAACACCATCACCGGACCCGTCCACTCACGGTCGAGCTTCTTTCGGAGTTGGATCTGGAAACTTCTTTCGACGTGTACCGCGACCGATTTGCCGACGCGAGCGACTTTTCGTTCGTCTTCGTCGGCAATTTCGATGTCGACAGCATGAGGACAGTGGTCGAAACGTACTTGGGCGGATTGCCGTCCCTCAATCGTGACGAGACGTGGGCGGATCCCGGCATCGACCCGCCGGAGGGGGTCATACGCAAGATCGTTCACCGCGGCGTGGAACCGCAGAGTCAAACGCAAATCATCTTTACGGGTGACGCGCAATACACTCGTGACAACCGGTATGCCATGCAGTCGATGACCCAGGTGTTGCAGACATGGTTGCGCGAGACGTTGCGTGAGCAGCTGGGCGGAACATATGGCGTCAGTGTCAACGGCGGCATCTCACGGTTTCCCAAAGAGCGCTACCGTATCACCATCGCGTTCGGTTCGGCGCCCGAGCGGGCAGACGAATTGGCGGCTACGGTCTTTCACCACATCGACAGTCTCAGCACGACCGGCCCCACGGCCGACGACATTCTCAAGGTCCAAGAGAGTCAACGCCGGACCCGGGAGACCAACCTGCGCAGAAACCAATATTGGGTG
>CAYLZR010000147.1:0-5596 GCA_964388145.1 uncultured Gemmatimonadaceae bacterium
CTTTATCAGTGCCGCTTCGTCGAGCTGCTCGAGTGGGACGGTGACCGGGAGACGCCCGACCAGCTCTGGAATGAGCCCGTAGCGCAGCAGATCGTCGGGCTCCACTTCGTGAAACGGGTTGGCCTTGAGTTGCTCGACCTTTCCACTGTCCACTTCTTCCTTGCCGAAGCCGATCTGCCGTCGGCCCGTGCGGGCTTCGATGATCTTCTCGAGACTGTCGAACGCACCACCACAGATGAACAGAATATCCTTGGTGTCGATCTGGATGTATTCCTGCTGCGGGTGCTTGCGGCCGCCCTGCGGGGGCACGGAAGCAATCGTGCCCTCGAGAATCTTCAGGAGCGCTTGCTGCACGCCCTCGCCCGACACATCTCGCGTGATACTGGGGTTCTCGCTCTTCCGCGCGACCTTGTCGATCTCGTCGATGTAGATGATGCCGTGTTCGCAGTCGTTGACGTTGAAGTCGCCGGCTTGCAACAGACGGACGAGAATGTTTTCGACGTCTTCACCGACATAGCCCGCCTCGGTGAGGGTAGTGGCGTCGGCAATGGTGAAGGGAACGTCGAGGATACGGGCGAGTGTTTGTGCGAGGAGGGTTTTTCCCACACCGGTCGTACCAAGGAGCAGAATGTTGGACTTTTCCAGCTCCACGTCGTCGTCGCGGGTGGGCTGCGCATTGATGCGCTTGTAGTGGCTGTACACGGCAACCGCCAACGTCCGCTTGGCCAGCTCCTGGCCGATGACGTATTGGTCTAGGACGTCCTTGATCTCCGTCGGCGTGGGTACCTGAGTTATCGCTTCCGCAACTTCTCGTTCTTCGTCCTCGGCGAGAATCTCGTTACAGAGGGCAATGCACTCGTTACAGATGTACACGGACGGCCCGGAAATGAATTTCCGGACAGCGTCCTTGGACTTCCCACAGAAGGAACAGCGAAGATGTTTGTCGTTTGCCATGCGTTACAACCGATACCTCGATTCGTCTAGTATGTCCCTCACCAGGCCGACCGTCAACCCGAACTGCCGTTGCTTGGCTTGGGCATTCTGACGATGACATCGTCGATTAGGCCGTATTCCTTGGCTTCTTCGGCCGACATGAATCGGTCGCGATCGATGTCCTTTTCGATTTTCGCGATGGACTGCCCCGTGTGCTCGGCGAACAGATGGTTGAGCTGGTCCCGCAGATAGATGACCTCTTTTGCCTGAATTTCGATGTCCGCCGCGGTGCCTTGATACCCCGCGGAGGGCTGGTGAATCATGATGCGCGCATGAGGTAGCGCCCGTCGTTTCCCCGTCGATCCGGACGCCAAGAGGAACGAGCCCATCGATGCCGCCATACCCATGCAGATGGTGTTCACCGGAGCGCGAAGGAACTGCATGGTATCGTAGATCGCCATGCCGCTGGAGATGACCCCGCCAGGCGAGTTGATGTAGAGGAAAATGTCGCGTTCTGGGTTGTCAGCGTCGAGAAAGAGCAACTGTGCGATGACAATGTTGGCGACGTCGTCATTGATGGGTGCTCCCAAGAACACAATCCGGTCCATGAGCAAGCGGGAAAAGACGTCGTAGCTCTTTTCGCCGCGGCTCGACCGCTCGATGATGTACGGGGGATACACCGTTGCCCAACTTGGCGTGTAAGTGGTCATGTCCTTTTCAAGTCTCCGTAACGGTTGATTGTCCGAGCAGAAAATCGAACACCTTCTCTTCGGTAATGCTTTGCTCGAGTTGCTTGATGCGGTTTTCTTTTTGAAGACCGGCAAAGACCTTGCCCGGTTCCATGTCGCGAGCCTTGGCGATCTTTTCGACCCGCTCGTCGATGTCGTCTTCGGTGGCTTTCAAATCGTGTTGCTCGGCCGTGTGTTGAAGCAAGAGATCCCGCTTCACTTGCTGCTCGGCCATGGGGGCGAATTCCGTCGTGAATTTCTCGATCTGATCCTCGGGGATCCCATATGCCTCCCGATATGCGGCAAGCAGACGGTTCACGAGCGGCTGGGGCGCCGGGATGTTGTTCGCCGCAGTAAGCTGCTCGACGAGCTGCCGGCGAACGTCGGCATCGGCTTCGCGCTTCGCATTGCTTTCTAAGTCCGCGCGCACGGCGGTGCGCAACTTGTCCACCGAGTCGAAATCGCCGAGCTCGGCGGCAAACGCGTCGTCCAGCCCGGGCAGTTCGCGCTCCTTCACGTCGTGCAGAGTAATGCGTGCGGAAATCGTTTGTCCACGCTTGGACTCGTCCGATGCGTCACTCGGAAAAGTGATCGTGGTCTCGGTCGTCTCGCCGGGCGCGAGCTGCATGATGGTTTGTTCGATCTCGGGTAGGGCCTGATCTTGGCCGAGGACCAACTCGTAAGGCTGGCTCTTCTCTTCGCTCTCGCCCTTGTTGGTATCGATCGTCACGCGGACCATCTGCCCCGGTTTGGGCTTCGCGCCCTCCACCGGGACCCAACGGGCCTTTTCCTGGCGTAGCTCGTCGAGTTGGTCGTCGACCATCTCGTCCCTCACGACTTTCACCTTGCGCTGCAGGGTAAATCCCCCCAACCGATCGAGGGTGATTTCCGGTTTGACGGCAACGAGGATCTCGAACGTGACCGGCGAATCCTCCTCGATCTTGAGGTCCTTGATCCGCGGCTCCCCGATCGGCTCCAAGCCCTCCTGGTCGACCGCGAGCTTCCAGCTCTCCTGCACCAGCTCTTGCACCACGGCCTCCTTGATCGCGTCACCGAACCGGCGGCGGATCACCTGGAGGGGAACCTTCCCCTTACGAAAACCCGGCAAGCGGACGCGCTTGGCGTAGACCGCAGCCGCCTTCTTCTCGGCCGCATGCACCCGCTCGACCGGCGCCTCCACGCTCAGCGTGGTTTCGCCAGGCTCGTCCTTGGTGCGGGTGATTTGGATTTCAGTGCTCATCGCTGCCTACGCTCAACTTGTTAACGGCCGTGTAATCTAGCACCTCCCCCCGCCCCCCCCCACCCGGCGGGACCGCACCGCCCCCCTCTCTACCCGACGGGCCCACTCCCCGCACCACCACCGCCCGACGGGCAGACGGGCACAGCCTTCCCGTCCGCCCCGTCTGCCCGTCCGCCCGCCCGACTGATACCTTGCGGGCACCCTCACACCGGAGAACCAAAACCATGGCTATCCAGGCAGCCGTCATCACCCGGCCCGGGTCGCCACTCGAACTTTGGGACATCGATGAACCGGTTCTCGAAGACGGCGGCGTGTTGCTCGAGACGGTTGCCAGCGAGGTGTGTGGGACAGATGTGCACTTGTACCACGGGCGGCTGGCGGATGTGCCGTATCCCATCATTCCCGGACACGTCAGCGTCGGGAGAATCCTCGAGGCACGGGGGGTGGATCGGGATGCGTTTGGGGTGGCGGTCGCGCCCGGCGACGTGGTGACGTTTTATGACGTGCACGAGGTCTGCAACGCTTGCTATTTCTGTACGGTGGCCCGTCAACCCAATCGCTGCCCCAGCAGGCGAGTGTACGGTATCACGTACTCGGCGCACGACGGCCCGTTTGGCGGGTGGGCCGAGCGGATTTATCTGAAGCCGGGTGTGCGGCTGATCAAGCTGCCGGAGGGGCTCGATGCCGACGACGTGATCGGTGGCGGGTGTGGGTTGTTTACCGGTTTCGGCGCGGTCGAGCGCAGCGAACTGTCCATGGGCGACACGGTGGTGGTGCAGGGGTCCGGGCCGGTGGGTCTCTCCACCACCGCGTTCTCCGCGTTGCGCGGTGCGGGTGCGGTCATCACGATCGGCGCTCCCGCCGCCCGGCTCGAACTGGCCACACGTTTGGGCGCCGACATCGTGCTGTCGTTGGAGGAGAAATCGATCGAAGAGCGCGCGTCCACGATCATGGACATCACCCACGGGCGTGGCGCGGACGTGATCATCGAGGCCAGCGGAAACCCCGAAGCGATCGGTGAGGGTTTTTCTCTGTTGAGAGACGGGGGGACATACGTCATCGCGGGCCATTACACCGACGCCGGCCCGACGAGCTTCAATCCACACATCGATGTCAATCGCAAGCACGCCGACGTCCGGGGCCAATGGGGCACCGACTTCCGTCACTTGGTTCGCGCGCTCCGGCTACTCGGCAAGTACCGGGACAAACTTCCGTTCGCGCAGGTGATCGGGGGGCGGTACGGATTGGGTGAGGCGGAGCGCGCGCTCGAGGACGTTGCTGCTTTGCGGGTGACGAAGGCGATCATAGAGCCGAATATCAATTCTACCTAACCAGCTCCGAGAGGCCCGCCTCGGCAGCCAAGATCAGCAACGCCTGCTTGATTCCCGACGCGCCGTCCTCGTTTACCCACCATTCAGTGAGTGCATGCGCGCCGCTTCCGACGCCGCCGGAACCGATCGTGATCGCTGGAACGCCGAGTGAGATCGGAATGTTCGAGTTGGTGGAGGAAATGGTTGGGTTGGGCTCACGGCCGAAGTAGGTCACCGCGGCCAGTGCGCGTTGCACGATTGGTGCGCTCAGGTCCGTTGCGCCCGACGGACGGTCGCCGATCATTGCGAGGTCGATCGTAAGGGAATCGCCGTCACGCCGAACGCGGTTGGCTTCGGCGAGGCCCTCGCGCATCGCGCGTTGGAAGAGCACGTCGATGCCGTTGAGCCGTTCGGGGCTCACCGACCGCATGTCGACTTCCATCCACGACTCGAAGGGAATCGAGTTCACCGACGTCCCCCCACCGATTCTCCCGACGTTGTACGACGTGCGCGGGCCTTCTGACGTGAATGGATCGGCCGCCTCGACGAACTTCTCGATCGCCAGGCCGAGCGCGTGGTGGGGATTGCCGAGTCCGAACGCGCCCCACGAGTGGCCACCGGGTCCTTTCATTGTCACGCGATACCGGTGACTGCCCAACCCGCGATGGATCACGCGACTCGGATTGACGCCGTCGATACTGATCCACGTGTCGATCCGCGGTCCGCCCTCGCGGAACAGATGTTTCATGCCGCGTAGATCGCCGAGCCCCTCCTCGCCGACGGTACCGATAAACAAGATGTCGTCTCTGGTGCGGACGTCCGCGGTGTTGAGTGCACGGAGCATCGTAACGACGATGGAGAGCCCTCTCGTGTCGTCGCCGATGCCCGGCGCAAACAGCGTGTCGCCTCTTGTGCGCACAGTGACGTCGGTCCCCTCGGGAAACACCGTGTCGAGGTGCGCATCGACCGCCACCGTTCGCCCGCCGGGCCGCCCGTGCCGCAAGGCAAGCACGTTGCCGATCTCGTCGATCCACACCGAGTCTGCCCCAGCGTCTCTCAACATCTCGGCGAACCGCGCCGCGCGTTCTTGTTCCATGAAAGGCGGTGCGGGGATTTCGGTGAGTGTTACGTGGTTGGCCACCGTGTTTGCGTCGAGATCGTCGATGGCGCGAAACGCGCGTTGTATCACCGCTCGCTCGGCGAGTTCCGTGATTTCTCTTGTGTAAACATCCGATTGGGCGGCTGCGCCCACTGGAAACACCGCGGCGATCGCCGCGACGAGCTTCCATATAAAGGAAGGCTTTCCGCTGAGACGCTCGAGGACGTTGGTCATAGTCCGCCAAGTTAAGGCTGGGCGGCACTCACCGCGAGAAGAGTCCCGGGCT
>CAYLZR010000148.1:0-5592 GCA_964388145.1 uncultured Gemmatimonadaceae bacterium
GGTGCGCGGTGGATATGGCCCTGTTGGCATCCGGGCGGCTAGTCCCGATCGGTTCTCGGGGCTGGTTTTACGGGCCATGGTGACGTAAGTCACGATCCGTGAGGCACTTGTGGCGATGGTTTAAAGTAGGTTAGAGCTTGACAAAGAAAACGGGTCTTAATACTGTAGGAGCCCCGTACGCCAGTTATCTCCTTACGCTGTGGGAACATATGGGACTTTTTGGGCTTGGTGGGCGGAAATCGACTGTAGGGCTGGACATCGGCAGCGGGGTCATCAAGGTCGTGGTCATCAATCACGGCGGCGGTGAGCCGGAGCTTGCGCGTGTTGCCACTACCCCCGTGTTGGCGGATGCCATCGTCGAGGGGGAGGTGATGGACCCGGCGGTTGTGTCCGAAGCGATCAGGGGGCTGTTCACCGGCATCAAGCAGAAGCGCGTTGTGGTTGCGGTGGGCGGTCGTGATGTGATCGTGAAAAAAATCCAAGTCGACCGTATGAAGGAGAGCGATGCGGTGGAGGTCGTGCGCTGGGAGGCGCAGCAACACGTGCCCTTCGATATCGAAGGAGTGGAGCTGGACTTTCAGGTGCTCGATCCAGAGGGCGACGGGCTTCAGATGGACGTATTGCTCGTGGCGGCAAAGCGCGAGCTGGTTGAGACGAAGGTGACACTGCTGGCGGACGCGGGACTGCAACCCGAAAGGGTGGAAGTAGATGCGTTTGCCTTGCACAACGCCTTCGAGTTGAGTTATCCGGAAGCGATGGTGGGTGTGTCGGCGCTGGCGAACATCGGCCACGAGGTTACCAACGTCAACATTCTTCAAAACGGTGTTCCGCTTCTCACTCGGGATCTGAGCGTCGGGACGAGAAAATTCCGGGAGGATCTACAACGCGATTTGGGCATGTCGTCCGAAGACGCGGATCACATCCTTTCGTCTGGAGAGCCGCGCCCCGAATTGTCGCAGTACGTGACCAGTCGTGGAGACGAGATCGCTCTCGGCGTGGAGCGCGCGGCTGCCTTTTTGCAGGCAGGGTCGCGCGAGACGTCGGGCGTTCAGCATATGTACATCTCCGGTGGCGGCGCAAGGATATATGGAATGGCCGATGCGCTGAGCAGTCGACTGGGCGTGCCGGTGGAAGTCGCCAACCCGCTACAGCGGTTGCGGGTGAAGGACGGCGTGTTTGACACCATGGAAATGGACCAGGTGGCCCCGCTACTCATGCAGAGTATCGGGTTGGCTCTGCGGACGTGAGCCGGGAGGCATAGCGGTATGAGGATCACAATCAATCTCCTTCCCGGAGCGAAGAAGAAGAAGAGGAGGAGCGCACGAGCGGGTATTGGGCTCCCTGATTTCGCCACCCTGGCTGCTCAGGTCAAAGACCCCCTCCTCATCGGGGCGGTGGGTGCGTGGGTGGTCGGCATCAGCGTGATCGGATGGGTGTTGTACACGCAGACGAGCCTGCTCAACAGCCTCGAGCCCACATTGCTGGAGACCCGGAACGAGGCGCGTCGATTCGAGCAAATGATTGCTCAAAAAACGCGGCAGCAATTATTGCGCGACTCACTCGTGTTGGAATTGGACGCCATCCGCTCGATTGACGGCGACCGCTATGTATGGCCGCACATCATGGAAGAGGTGAGCAGGGCGCTACCGGAATTCACCTGGCTCGTAGGGTTGGATGCCGTCACGGTACAAGATCGAATCCTCACCGACGGCAGCGTGGTTGCCGCTCCGATTCGGTTCACGATCGACGGACGCTCATCTAACATTCAGTCCTTCACGCGATTCATGACACGGCTGCAGGATTCGCCGTGGTTCAGAGATATCCGCACCTCGGGGACCAATACGGTCATCGAGTCGCAGCGGACGGTCATGGCCTTTGAAATAACGGGAACGTATCAGGTGGCGGATTCCGCGTTCATTCGCACGCGGCGGGTTACCGAGATGTTCATCGAGGGGGGCTGATCATGGCGATGACCCAAAGAGAGAGGATGCAGCTCCTCGGGCTCTTGATCGCGGTAGGCGTGGGCGCGCCGATCGGCTTTTGGGCGTACTGGCGCAATCCCAAAGCCGAAGAGGCGCAGCAAATCCAGTTTGAGATCGACTCGCTCAGGGCCAGGATTGACACCGCCCGCTCGGATTTGGCGGAGGGAACGCTCGAACAGCTCCGCGCCACGGTCGAGCAGTTCGAGGGCGCTCTCGAGGTGATGCGGGAGCTGGTTCCTGCCCAGAACGAAATGGTGAGTCTCATCGATAGTGTCGCGAGTCGGGCGCAGCGTCGCCGTGTGCAGCTGATCAGTATCAACGAGTTGCCATCCGAGCTCGTGCCGCCGTTTCGGGTGATTCGCAACCAGGTCAGCGTCTTGGGCCCGTACGACGAGGTTGGGGAATTCTTGTCTGACATTGCGTCCCTGCGCCGGATCATGGTTCCCTATGGTGTAACGCTTCAGGTAGCGTCGCCCGCCGACCTCCAGGGAATTCTCGTTGAGGAAGGACGGACGTATCTCCGGGCCACGTTCAATATCAGAACTTTCGTGAAGGCTGCGCCCAATGTCATCGAGGCTGTTGGTGAAACGTCCTAACGCGCTCGGCTGGACCGGTGTGCTGGCCCTGCTCGTCGGGTGCGGAGGTGGTGAGGTTCCACCGCCACCGGCCGGAGGCGCGTCCGATCCAGCGACGCCGGGCGCGGCCCCCCCGCAGGACCCGACAGTCACGGCTGAGCCGATCGAACTGTCGAGAGAAGTATTCACATATCGAGCGGCATCGCGAGACCCGTTCCGTTCTCTCGTGGAGGGCGGTCTCGAGCTACGGCCTTTTATCGAAGACCTCCGCCTGACATCGATCCTCTACGATGCGCGGTATCCCGGGAGAAGTGTGGCCGTGCTCCGGGACATGACTCGGGGTGAGCGCTACCAGGTTCGGACCGACGATGAGCTTGGCCGGCTCCGGGTAGCGGAGATCCGGGAACACGAAGTGGTACTCACAATTGAAGAATTTGGCGTACCGCGGCAGGTAGTGATAACGCTCCGGCGTCGCCAGGAGGGTGGTGATTCATGAAGCGCTCTTGGGTTATAGCTACAATTGGCATGGCGATGGCGGTAACGCCGCTCCCGGCGAACGGTCCGGGTGACGTCAGGGCAATCAGCGTCCTGCCGAGCCCGGGTAGCGCGATCGTGGTTGTGGACGTGGAGGGAGCCGTCAATGTCAGAGATTTCACATTGGAGAACCCTGCGCGCCTCGTCGTAGACGTCGAGGGCGCCCGCCTCATGGTGCCCGGAGTGCTGTACGACGGCGCCAACCGCGGCGGGATCGTGCAGATCCGGTACTCGCAGTTCCGGCCCGACGTCGTGCGCATCGTGCTCGAGCTGGAATCGCTACGTGACTATCAACTCGAATACATCGACGACACGATCCGCATTGTCTTCAGCACCGATCACCAATTCACCGCGTGGTCTTCGGGGACGTTGCCATCCACGGTCGCGGAAACACCCACCGTCGTGCCGGCGACCACCGCACCGACCTTCGACGCGCCGGCCCTCCAGCGGTCCGTACAGGACCGCATTACGGTCACGTGGGACTCGGCGTCCATCGCCGACGTCATGGCTGGCTTCGCCGAGTTCAGTGGCCGGTCGATTCTACTGGGCCGCCAGGTAACCGGGACCATTTGGGCGGAGATCAAAGATCAGCCGTGGGATATCGCACTCAGGGAGATACTCGACGTCAACGGTTTTCTAGCACAGGAGGATGCGGAAACCGGAATCATTCGGATCGTCAATCCTGCCGAGCTAGCGGCCCGCGACTCGATGGAACAGAGACAGACCGTGATTCTGTCCCTGAACTTCAAGCGCGCTTCGGGGATTGCGGATGTGTTGAGCCAAACCCTCGGCACGCGCGGCACGGTTGTGGCGGACTCGTTGACCAATCAGATCATCATCACCGACATCGCGAGCCGCATCGAAGAAGACACGATACTGGTCAGGGAACTGGATATACCGACGGCCCAGGTGTCGATCCGGGCGAAGCTGATTTTCGTCGATCGCATCGACCTCGAACAGTTGGGCGTACGGTACGACCTTGGTACCGACGACCAGTTCTTCAATCGGTTGGTGCAGCGGCCAGATCCCAGGACGCTCATCGGTGTGGACACGGACGGCGACGGCATCAACGATGCGTTGATTGCGGACGAACAGTTCGATGCGAACATAAACATCATCGATCTCGGCGGCAATTCACTTTCGGCTATCGGCAACGCCGGCGCCCAGCTGCCGACCTCCGCGTTGGAGCTCATCTTCTCGACCGCGATCGGTAACTTCGATCTCACAGCGTTCGTTGAAGCGCTGCAAGAGGTGCAGCTGGCCGATTTGCAAGCGGAGCCGCTGATCACGACGGCGGACAATACCCAAGCAGAGATTCTCGTTGGTGAGCGCACGCCGATCCGTGTGATCGACGCGGGTACGGCACTCGCGGGTGGGGGTGGAGGCGCTGCCGGACCCGTTTCGACGATCCGATTTGAAGAGACCGGTATTCGACTCCGTGTTACGCCGCACGTGACCAATACCGGTCAAGTGTTGATGCGAATCCATGTGGAGAACTCTTCGATCCGCGAGGCGCCGTCCGACATTGGTTTCACATTGCAGACTCAGGAAACCGACAACGAGATCTTGGTCAACGACGGCGAAACGATGGTGATAGCGGGACTTACTGTGACTCAAGTCACGACGTCCAAGAGCGGAATCCCTTTTCTTGTAGATCTACCGATAGTCGGACGACTCTTTGGGTTCACCTCGCGGCGGGAGCAACGACGCGACCTGCTCATCATGGTGACACCCACTATCGTGTATGATCCGCTTAGACGCGGACGCTAATCGGCGTTACACGGTAGCACTCATTAGGGTAGTCCTCATATTCAAGGCTGCCGTCGCTTCCAGACGGCAGCCTCTTGCGTGCTTTCCGAGCGCCGCAAACCCCTGCAACTAGAAAAAGTGTGACGTGCGTCCTTGCCTCACAGCCCCAAAATACCGAAACTTGCTGCGTTCTTGGGGCCTGTAACTCGCTGTGGCAGTTGGGTCTAGCGGCCTGATCCCACGGGGCGTCCAGCGCGTTGGCGCGAACAAAAACTCACCGAAAGCAGGGAACCGCTATGCAACAACGCTACGTATTGCGAGGATTACTCGCCTGCCTGTTTGCCGTCATTTGGTGGGGATGTAACGAAAATGTAGGCGTCACCGGAGAAGCGGATGCCAACCCACCGATCGTCACTATCACAATGGCGGATACGTTCGTCAACGCTGCCGTGGGCCTCCAGTTCAACGTGAGCGCGACCGACAACATTTCGCTCTTGACCGTTGGATGGAGCGTTACCGGCGCCGCGACCTTCGACACCATCGTCACCTTTACCGAGACCACGCCGAGTTTTTCCCACGACGTTACGATTACCGGGTTCACCACGGGTTCTTTTGTAATCGGCGCGACGGCCACCGACGGCTCCGGTAACGCAGCCACCCCCGCCGGCGCCACCGCCAGAGTCTTCGATCTTCAACTAGCCACGTTCGTCTTGCCGGATCCTGCCGGGCCGCTGCGAGCGGTGCGGGTGGGC
>CAYLZR010000149.1:0-5574 GCA_964388145.1 uncultured Gemmatimonadaceae bacterium
CCAAGATTGGCGACGGCGCCCGCCGTGTAACCCTCCACCACCTCTCTAGTGACCCAACTCGTATCCCCAGACGCCTTGATCATGAAGCGGTGGATCTGGTGCCGGATTAGGCCGACGCCAAGAAACTTGATGAGGGGGGCTAGCCGCATTGCCTTCCTGAATCCGGGGGTCGTCGCCGCTTCGGCAGGGCCACCGTCCAGCGAGATCAACCCACGTGTGAGATCAGGACGCTTGTAGGCCAAGCGGAACGCGATGCCGGCGCCGACCGAATGTGCCACGATCAACGCGTCGCGGACGTTCAGCGAGTCAAGGACAGCGGCGAGCCGGTCCGCCTGCGCGCTGAGCGAATAGTCCGCGTGCTTGGGGCGCGTCGACCGGCCCACGCCGAGGGGGTCAACGATGATGGTCCTATAGCCGGCCGAGTTGAGGCGGGCAGCAAGGGTGCGGTACCCGAAACCCGAACCGAGCAGCCCCGGCACGAGTACGACCGGATCCCCGTAGCCGGATACCCTGACCCAGAGAGATTCCTCGGGCGCCACCTGCACGGCAAAAGCCCCCGACGTATCTGCAACCAATAGAAGTGCCAGCAACCACATACGCATCCTTCCTGTGACGTCTGGGGTACATCATCGCCACCAGGGCGCAAGTGAGCGTCAAGTGGACCCGGCGTTGTCTTGACGGGGGCTTGACGGGGGCCGCCGAGAATGGGGTCTCTGGTCTCAACAGGACTCCAATGCTCCGCTCGCTGCGTTCGACCGTGCGACGACTCATCCGGCCGGGGAATGGCACCCCGGTTCCCGACTCATCGCGTGATCCGCGACGGGAATCTCGCGCGGCGCACTCGGCACGCCGCGTCGTCTACGCACTATTTCGCCGGCGCTTCGGGAGTACGGTTTGGGATGGCGTGCTGCGGGGTTCCGGCATCACAGTCCTGCTCGGCATCGTCGTACTCAAATACATGCCTGCGGCGGGGCCTCTCGTCGGTTTTGTCCTGGTAACAATCTGGATTAACGGCCCGGCTGCCTTCCTCTTTCCCGCCGTGTACGAACCAATCCTCATGCTCTTCGGCCGAATGTATCCGCCCCTGTTGATCGGTTGCTTGGGGACATGCGGCACGCTTTATGTGGAGTACCTCAACTACCACCTCTACCGACGCGTGCTTCATGCCGACGCTCTTGCCCCGTTCCGTAGCCGGCGCCTCGTTCAATACGTCACGGCGTTGTTTCGAAAGATGCCTTTCTTCACCGTGTGGTTGTGTAGCCTGCTCTTGCCGTACTGGCCGGTCCGTATCGTGTCACCACTGGCGGGCTATGCCGTGCGCCGCCACCTCAGTGCGACCCTTCTCGGTCGCTTTCCGCGCCTGTGGTTTTTTGCAGCGCTCGGTGCCTCACTACACGTGGACCCAAGAGTGCTGCTTGGCATCTCCGCCGCGTTTATGGGCAGCGCCCTCATATTGATTCTTTTCCGACGAGCCCTGCCGGCGGCTGTTGGCAGGAATCGAGTAATCGAAGGGAGCGCAGAGAAATGATTGGTGGAGTGGTCGTGACCGGCGCCTCCTCGGGAATCGGGGCCGCAATCGTCAGCGCGCTGCGGTCGAGGGGATTCACCGTCATTGGAACCGTCCGGCGCGACGAAGACAAGGCCGCGCTCGAGGCAAACGACGTGCTGCCTGTCGTCATGGATGTCACCGATGTCTCCAGCATCGCGCGAGCGATGCGGATCGTAGATCAGCTCTTGAACGGAACGCCGCTCGTTGGTCTCGTCAACAACGCCGGCATTGCAGGCGCGGGGCCGCTGGAGTTGGTTCCGCTCGACGAGGTGCGGCAGGTTTTCGAAACGAATGTGCTCGGCGTCATCGCGGTCACCCAGGCGTTTCTGCCTCGGCTGAAGCGAGGTCGCGGTCGGGTGATAAACATCAGCTCGGTATCGGGCCGGGTCGCCTTTCCGTTCATTGGGCCGTATGTCGCATCGAAGTTTGCGCTCGAGGGATTGTCGGACAGCTGGCGTCGGGAGCTGCTACCTTTCGGGGTCGACGTCGTCGTGGTGCAGCCCGGGTCGGTTCGGACTCCCATCTGGGACAAAGTGGCGGCCCTCGACATCGCCGCCATGCGTGGCACGGCATACGAGCACGTCCTCGAAGACTTTCGGGATGCCGCCGTCCGCGGCGGCAAACGGGGCCTGCCGCCGACCCGAGTAGCCGACGCCGTCGTCTCCGCCCTCACCGTGGCCAGGCCGCCTGCCCGAATTGCTGTCGTCCGCTCGCGCACGCTTACGCTCGTGACCCGGTTACTTCCCGACCGCTGGCTCGATCGAATTGTCGCGCGTCGTCTCTGGCATCGTGCTCCATGATGTTGCTGGATCGGCCCGAGCGCTGATTGGTTCCCCGCCGGCGCGATACCGGCGTAGAATCCCGTCGGTGATGCGCTCGGCGTTGGCGAGAATCGTCAGGCTGGTGTTCACGGCCAGGGACGTGGGAATCGCCGCCCCGTCGCTCACATACAGTCCCGGATACGAATAGACTTCACCCGCGATGTTACAGACTCCGTGCGCTTTGGAATCGGCCATGCGGCACGAGCCGACCTGGTGGGAGGTCGAGAAATGCAGATCAGAATAGGGCGCACCTTGTTGGTTCACAAACTCCGCATCCACCAGGCGACACCCGTTTCGGAGGAGAATCGAGTGCAACAAGTGTTTGGTGTCGCGAAAGTAGCGTCGCAGCGGATCAGTGATCTTGAGTTGCAGATCGAATCCCCGCGGTTCCTGGATCTCGAGCACGCCGAGTGGTGGGGTCATACCGAACGCCACCAGCACCATCATGCGGCGACGATATTGTTGCATGAGTTCTACGTGCGGCGCGCCCCAGAATGACGGCGTTCGGGTGTCGCCGTCGAGTCGTAGCCTTGCCGCCGCGACTGCCTGCAGCGGCAGCGGCTTGGCGGCCGAGATCGTAATGCCGCGCGATTCCAGGAAGTGATAGCTCATCATTCCCGGATGAGACCGTCCGGCAAACATGTCGCCATCCGGGAAATGATCGGGCAGCAGAGCCGCGGCCTTGACACTCCCGTTGAAGGCAATGTTCCTACCAACCTGGTGGCTGAGGGAGGTGAGATTGTCTCGTGACTGCAGCAAGAGTTTCGCGGTTCCGATCGTGCCGCCGGCAAGGATCAACAACTTCGTGCGGAACCGAATGCGCTCGCGACGGCCAGTTCTGCGTTTGCAGTAAACGTCGTAGCGATACCCGATGTCGTTGAGCGGACCGTCTTTCACGAAGCGATGCAACACGCGCACGGTCAAGGCCTCGAGATCAGTCTCGATGGCCGCGCCGGCTTTCACGGCCTGCGGCAAATAGTTCACCAACAGCGATTGCTTCGCGCCGTACACGCATCCGGTGACGCAGAAACCGCTGGCGAGACATCCCTGGACTGCGTAACGGACGCGCTCGCAGGAATACCCCAGGTTTTTCATCATCAGCGAGAACACGAGCCCGCTCTTCGGCACCAGTTCCGGCGCAATCTGTTCGACCAGTAACATCTCGTCGGCAACGTCGTAGTACGGGTCGAGCAATTCGCGGTCTATCCCGCCGGGCCACAGGCGCCGACCTCCGCCATCGGTTTGGCGGAACACTTTGGAGGGCGCCCGGAGTGACACCATCTCATAGAATCCGGATCCGCCCCCCATCGCCTCGGCGTAGGTGACGCTGAGACCGTCACCGGACATGCCCTTCAGATACTTGAGGAGGTACTGCGGATCCTGAGTCTGCTTGAAGTCCGTATAGGGATTGATGGCCGGTCCTTGCTCGACCACGACGACCCTGAATCCGGCCTGGGCGAGCCGTAGGGCTGGAGGGGCCGCCCCGAAGCCGGAACCGATCACCAACGCGTCAGTCTTGATGGTTCGCATGTGACCTTCCGTTTAAAAAGGATTTCCGTCTGGTGTTGTTTCGTGCGAGAGGAAGCGGTGTGGCATGGGATACGTGCTATCAGCAACTGACGGATTCCGGCACCGCCCGTCGAAGTCGATCAAGGGAGATCCCCCGTCCGGATCGTAGATGCCGGCGTAACACGCGATCTGCGTGAGATAGATGGCTCCCCGGTACAGACGCCGGGTCACTCCCCCTCGGGCCAGCTTGCTCTCAATGATCTTGGTGCGTTGCGCGAGGGACAGCCGATCGAACTCATGGGTGCCAAACCGATCGACGCACGCTTGGCAGAGGTCCGAGGCCAGATAGCCCCGGTACTTGGCCAGCGGGTAGTCGTCGTCGTAGAAGTGCCGGACCAGGTTCGGATGGTCGGCGGAGGTCCCCGTGACAACCGCCGTCGCAAACCCCCGAAGCACACGATCCACTAGTGCCCTATCGTTGTCGAATCCCCCGGGAGCCAGCCGCAATCCCATGCGTATGGGCGTGCATGCAGCACCCACACCTGCTGCAGCCAAAACGGCAAGACTCTTCAACGCCGCGCGGCGGCTGATTGTGGCACCCGTGTTCGAGCTCGGCGGAGTCGCCATGCCAATCCTCCTGGATTTGGAAAGGCATGATGGCACCGCGGTCGCAAGCGAGCGTCAAGTGGGCTTACTCTTGACGGCCTCTTGACGCCTGTGATGTAAACAAGGGGCAGGGTCGCTTCGCAGCGTCAGCGCTCTTCGTAGCCGCCGGCGTACACCATGACACAGATCGAGCCGAAGGTTTTGTGCTCTCCACAGGACACGCCGATCACGTGGAGCTCGGCGTCGAAGATGTTGTCGCGGTGGCCGCGGCTTCGCACGCCGTCGTCGATGATCAATTGCACCACGACCTGACGAGCGTCGCTTGGGTCGTAACTTCCGTAGGCGATATTCTCACCCATAGTGACCAACCAGGAGCCGTAGCGGTTCACGCGGTCCCAGGGGTGGCTTCCGTCGGTGCCGACATGCCCGGTCCGGCCGCGCGGACCCGAGTCGCGCACATGATCTCTCGCCCCGCCGGACATTCCCCGTGACGGCGTGACCGGCCCGATTGGCTGCGCCCGCCGGAGGAACCTGATTGCTTCGTCGACGGCGCGCACACCCTCTTCGGTGCGGAGCGCAATTTCACCTGGAAGCTCTAGCAGTCTCCCGTTGAAAAATTCCCGTAACGCTTCGAGGTATGTCGCGTATTGTCCCGGGTTTTCCCTGGCCAGGTTGTGCTCGCGCACGATGTCGGCTTCGAGACGGGAGAGATAATCGGCCTGCCGCGCCGGGGCGGGGGCGGGGGCGGGGGCGGGGGCGGGGAAGGTGAGACCGACCACCAAACAGACCAGCAGTGCCGGGCAACGGATCATGATGCTTGATACCGAGATCGGGCCGGGAGGTTCACGCAGGTCTAGCGGCGGCGGCGGCGCTTCTTGGTGCGCTCGATCAGGTCTCCGGGCTCGCATCCCAAGGCCGAGCTGAGGCGATCAAGGGTTTTCAAGTCCACGCGCTTGGTCAGGTTTCGGCAGATGCGGTTTACGGTTACGAAATGCACCCCCGACTGCCGGGCCAATTCGCTCTGACTCATGTCATCGCACGCCAACCGGTTGTAGATCCGGAGTTCCTCCCCAACACGGAATTCTGTTG
>CAYLZR010000150.1:0-4218 GCA_964388145.1 uncultured Gemmatimonadaceae bacterium
GAGGTGGCGCCGTGCCGAAGTGCTCGAGCGCGACGACCTCCGGCGGTGCGATATATACGAAGATATCGTGCGGCTCTGGTCGGATGGCGATCCTGTCTACGCCTCGCGCGCCGACAACGCGCGACAAAGACTCGACGAACTCAACTGCCCTGCATCCAGTTGATTGGATGGATCAACTGTCATCAATAAATAGAAGCGTGCAATGATCGAATGCCGCGTTTTGGGCCCTGTTGAGCTGACCGTAGACGGAGAGGCACCCCACCGCGACCTCCTCCATAAGAAGAATCTCGCCCTGCTGGTTTATCTCGGCCTTTCGCCCGCCCAGTCGCGCACGCGAGAGCAACTGATGGTGCTCCTGTGGGGGGATAGGGACGAAAAAAGCGCTCGCCAGTCTTTGCGAGAGGCCATTCGCGTCATCAAGCGCAGGGCCGGCGACGACACAATCATTGCTGAGTCGGATCGAGTGCGTCTCGCGGAAGGCGCCGTGCGCTTGGATACCGACGAACTCGAACGGCTGCGGCAGAATGGCTCCAACCAGGAGGCCGCGCGTGTGGTGCGGGGCGATTTCCTCGATGGATTCTCCGTCCCGGGCGCCAACGACTTCGATCACTGGATCACAGCCGAGCGAATGGCTTGGGCGCACACGGTACTGCAGGTCAGGGTGAGCGCGGCGAGAGAATTGATGGATGCCGGACAGATTGCGGAGGCGATGGACGTCGCCGGCAAAGCTCTCGCCTCGGAGCCCGGTGCGGATGCCGCGGTGCAAGTTGTCATGGCCTGTATGGCGCTCGCCGGCGATCGGGCGGGCTCGTTGGCGCAGTTCGATGCATTCACCCAGGAATTGGCAGCGCTCGACGCAGAACCGGACCAGGTTACGCAGAAGCTGGCCGACCGCATTCGCCACGAGCGGCAGTGGCAGGTGGCGGAACGTGCCGGCGCAAAGACCGGTGCGGAAACCCGCCGAGCCCCGCTGGTCGGCCGCAGCGAGCATCTGCAACGTTTGGCGCGAGCATGGTCGTCGTCACGCGGCCAGCGCGCGCCGGGTCTGGTGCTGATCGAAGGCGACCCTGGCGTGGGCCGTACCCGTCTCGCGGAGGAGTTTCTCGCGAGGGCGCGTCTCGATGGCGCGATCTGCATAACCACAAGGGCGGTTTCGGCCGACCGCTCGGATCGGTGGAGTGGAATCATCCAGCTGGCCGGATCCGGATTGGCCGACACGCCGGGGGCGGCTAGTGCCGATCCGAAGGCGGTGGCGACTCTTGCCGCGCACAGCGAAGAGTGGGCGAATCGCTTCCCCGGGCCTCGATCGGACGCCCCGATTGACGATCTGGGCAAGGCCTTTCGGGATGCCCTCCGCGCCGTTTGCAGCGAGCAAGACGTGGTGCTCTTCGTGGACGATGCCCACCGGCTCGATCCCGAGTCGCTCCAGGCGTTGCACGCACTGCTTCGGGACCTGTCCGACGGATCGCTCTTTCTCATGATCAGCGCGGTCGAGCGGTCGCAGTGTGTGGAGATCGACGAGATGAGGTCCAGAATCGGGCGCGATTTTGGGGGCGACTGCCTGCGGTTGGAGCCGCTCAATATGGACCAGATGCGCACCCTGACCGAATGGGCCATGCCCGAATACGAGCCGAAGCAGCGCGACCGCCTTGCTCGCCGGCTCGCGACGGATTCCGGCGGGCTTCCGCTACTGGCCGTCGAACTATTGCATGCTGTGGCCGTGGGTCTCGACTTGGGCCGGATCAGTCCGGATTGGCCCCAACCGCTGCGCACGCTCGATCACACGCTGCCGGCCGACCTCCCCGACGCAGTGGTGGGGGCGATTCGCGTGGGATTTCGACGGTTGAGCAAGCCCGCCCAAGAAGTACTGTTGGCTGCCGCCGTGCTCGGCGAGCGGGTGCCAGCCGACCGGCTGGCCGCCGCCCCGGATGTCGATGCCGAGCGACTCTCCGAGGCACTGGAGGAGTTGGAGTGGGAGCGGTGGGTGACAGCCGAGCCGAGGGGGTATTCCCTATTAGCGAGGATAGTGCGGGACGTCATCTTGCGAGACATGGTCACCGCCGGTAAGCGGGCCCGCATCGAGGAGGCCGCGGGAGGGTCAGCCGGTTGAACGCCGCCGGCCGGTTGTGCGTAGAACCTTTCGGTTGTGGATGGGTATCGAAGACCAGGTCCTCCGGTCGTGACCCAGTGAGGTAGTGCGCGCAAGCGCCGTTACAGCTACATTTAACCCGACATCGATCCCCTGAGCCGTGTCACGTGGTTCTCCCCGACAGGCCCGGACTCCATCGATAGGAGAGCCGCGAGCAGCGGCAGGTTTTTTAAAGGCCGAAATACCTTTATAGCAATCGAAAGTCCACCGTCTTTTGTAACGGCGGGTCGCTTTGTGGCCCGACGGTTCTATTCGTGATTAATGGAGTGGCGATTAGGTGAGCAACAGCGAGAGTGTGGGAGTTCTGGAGATCCTTGGCAACGGTGCAGCATTCATTCGTCGCAAGGAAACGAGTTACATGCCTGGCAAGCGTGACGTCTATGTCGGACCGAAGCTAGTGCGGAAATACCACTTACGAACCGGTGATGAAATAGTAGGCACGGTCGGCAAGCGTCCGCGAAACGGCAAGAGTGCTCCACTCGCGCAATTGGATTTGGTGAACGGCAGGTCTCCCGAATCACTCGGCCATCGGCCGGTTTTCAAGGATCTCGGCGCCCAGCATCCCAAAGACCAACTCACCCTCGAATGTGGCCGCACCTACCGTGGCCAACCCGATCCAACCCTCCGAGTCATCGATCTCCTTTGCCCCTTCGGCAAGGGACAACGTGCTTTGATCGTCTCGCCGCCAAAGGCTGGCAAGACCACGATCTTGCAGGCGGTGGCCGAGGGCGTCGCAACCAACTATCCCGAGTGCGCTTTGTACATCGTGCTGGTCGACGAGCGACCCGAGGAAGTGACCGAGATGGAATCCGCGGGATTCGGTGAGGTGGTCGCGTCGAGTTTCGATCATCCTCCGTCCCGCCATGTTGCGGTGGCAGAGATGTGCCTGCAGCGCGCCCGGCGACGAGTCGAGATGGGCGAAGACGTGGTGATCATTTTGGATTCGATTACCAGGTTGGCCCGCGCGCACAACACGGTTGTAGAGGGAAGTGGACGGACATTGTCGGGCGGCCTCGACGCAACCTCGATGGAGAAGCCAAAGCGGTTCCTCGGCAGCGCCCGCAACATCGATCCCGCCAAGGGCGGCGGCTCACTCAGCATCATCGCTACGGCCTTGGTGGATACCGGGTCCAAAATGGATCAGGTGATTTTCGAGGAGTTCAAGGGGACGGGAAACAGCGAGTTGCTCTTGAGTCGCGAGATGGCCGACCGCCGCATCTATCCGGCTATCGATTTGAACGGCAGCTCGACACGACGCGAGGAGTTGTTGTTATCGGATGATGCATTGGTTGCGTCCCGCGTGATGAGGCGTGAGTTGAGCTCGGCGACCCCCATGGACGCCATGAACCGGCTGCTGAGTGAGATGAAGGCGACGAAATCCAACGAAGAGTTCATCAAATTGGTTGTCGCGCGAAGCCGCTGACTTATTTAACTTTCTTATGCGTCCGAAACATGAAGACGCACGATCGGCAACCGCCGGTCGCGAGCGGAGCGAACTCGAGGCCTGGCCGCTCGCCAGGCCTCGCCGCTTTTCAATAATGCAGGAAGCTCTGAAACTTGAAGGACCACTCGGTGCCGCCGATGTCAGGCGACCACACGTCGATGTTGGCCACGAGCATGTTGCGACCGGTGATGTGTAGCGCCACGCCCGGCGTAAATAACCACCCGCCCGCCTGGGCCGCGTCCGTATCGGGGTCGGCCCAACTTATTCGAGCCAGTGGCTCGACCGCGGTGAACCGGTCCGATCCGGTAACGGGGAATCGGTAGCTCACCACTCCCTGCGCGGTGACGAAAGTGGCAGGATCTCCAAACGCGTCCAAGCTGAGCCAGTTCTGACCAGCAATGATGCCTGCCTGGACATGTAGCTCATCCCCGTAATTGCCGATCTCGACATCGCCACCATACGCGGCAGCGTATTCGTTGCCGGTGGTGGCGTCCAGGTAATCGTGAACACCAACGTTGGCGGCCACTCGTACGTTGGGCGTGGCCTGAACCACCACCCGCCCGGTGTACGACTTGCTGCCATTTTCATCGCTGGTGTTTGAGCCGGTCCCGTTGGTGATGGAGAA
>CAYLZR010000150.1:4318-5557 GCA_964388145.1 uncultured Gemmatimonadaceae bacterium
AGGGATTGCTCGAACGGCGAAACGTACGCGGCACGTTCGCCAGCGGACTCGGCGGCGGCTGCGAACGGCTTGAAGAGTTTGAGGGAGAGCTGGTCGAGCTTCCCGCGTTCGGAGACGAACACGAGGATTGCACACATCACGATGCTGAAGAAGATGACCGCGTAGACGGTGCCCTGTATGATCGCGCCATCGGCGAGCCCCATCTGGACGGGCAGCGAGGCCAGCACGGCCGCGGCGAGCCCTTTGGGAATGAGCGCGGTCATGAGCATCGCATCGCGCCGCGGCACGGATCGGGGCGCGAGGAGCCGCACCATGATGGATCGGCCGAAAATTGCAATGATGGAAACAACCAGTCCTACGGCAAAGGTTCGCGGGTCCGCAAACGTGATCGAGATTCCCAGAAAGACAAAGAAAAACGTCTTCACGAGGAAAACCGCCTCGGCAAAAAACGTGCGCTCCACGTCTGAGAAACCCGCGAGCCGGAATGTGATCAGCTTGCCGAGAATTCGCTGCGGGATATTCGGGAGGTTTGCCACACCGATCCCAAATGAGAGAGCCGCAATCGCGCCGCTGTAACCCCAAATCTCGGTTAAGCCAAAAAGAATCAACACATACGCGATGGTGGTGAACACGGTGTTCGGTATCTGCCGAATCTTCGGCAGCACCGCGGACCAAATGAACGCCCCAGCGCCTCCGATGAGTGCAGCGACGAGGAAGGACGCTGCCACATCCCCCATCATCACCCCCGCCGAGATGTTCCCGCCGGCTTGAAGGCCGCGGATCAACCCAAGGCTGAGCACGACGGCTAAAACATCGGTGAGCGCCGATTCCAAAAAAAGAATGGTGCTCGCTCGATCGGTCACCCGCAGAATGCGTATCAGAGGTACCACGACTGCGGACGAGGTCCCGCCGAGAATCATCCCAATCAGCAGCGCGGTGAGCGGCTCGATCGGTAGTAGGAAGTCGGCGACGAACATTACGAGCAACACCGTCAACATGAACGTCGCGATCGAAATGACCAGCGTGTCGCGCGCCGACTTCTTGAGATCCTTCACGTTGAGGTGAAGGCCTCCCTCGAAAAGGATCACAACCAGAGCCAGCGTCGTGAAGACCGGCCCCACCTTCCCGAAATCCGCAGGCGTGACCACGTTCAGCAACGGCCCGATCACGACGCCGGCCAGCATTAAGATCAAGACGTCGGGGACTTTGGTGCGTTCGAAGAAGCCGGTCAGGAAATGA
>CAYLZR010000151.1:0-5553 GCA_964388145.1 uncultured Gemmatimonadaceae bacterium
CGCCCGTAATCCTGTCACAGCAAGGTGGCGCAGCGTGGGCCGCGAAAGCCCAACCTCGATGATTCGCTGGAGCGCGCGCGGCCGCCTCAACATCGATCGCAATCTCCAGTCGTACTCCCTCAGATCCGCGGCGCGGTTACGTGCACTTCGCACCGCACGCATAATGATCGGCGTGGCCAACTCGGCCGATCGAAACGCGCGATACAGCCCCTGGCCGGTGAGCGGATCGAAGTACCCGGACGCGTCACCCACCAACAACGCCCCGTCGGCGATCGCGCAGCGCGTCGGCCAATCGAACGGCCCGCTTGCCCACGGCCCACTCACGATGTCGGGCCGAGCATCCCATTCAAAGGGGGCCCGGGCGAAGGCATGTCGAAAAAACCCGACAGGATCAGAAGCTAGTTCGCGACCGTAGCGACGCGCCAAGACGACGACCGTACCATTCCATAGCGGCTCGTCAGCGTGGACCGGGGCCAATCCCACCGTGCCGCTCTGCGCGAAGAACAGCGCTCCTCCGTCTCGCGACGGACCCGTTCCACGAAGGCGACACGTGAGCGACACCTTGCGGAGACGCGGTTGCCGACGCACCAACCCCAACAGTCTTGCAACAATCGATCGCAACCCGTCGGCGCCCACAATCAGGCGGGTGGTCCATACGGTCCGGCGGCCGTCACGGTCGACGGCCTCGACCACTGTCCGGTGTGATGCCGAGCACGCTTGCGACACCGAAAGTCCAACCAGCTTGGTTCGCTCATGGACCCGGGCCCCTCTGTCTCGAGCCGCTTGCAACAACGCGTGGTCGAGGGCGGCACGAGACACACCCATGCCATGTTCGGTTCCACCGGCAAAACGTCCGGACGCTCGTGCGCCGGAGTCGGTTAGTAAGTCCCAACCCGCCAATCGCACCGGATGGCACTTCTTGACAACGTCCAGCAACCCGAGACGTGTCAGCGCAGACACGCCACCCGGATTGATGCATTCGCCGCATGGCTTGGTGCGGGGGAACTCTGCGCGATCGAGCACCACAACGTCTATGCCCTCGAGCGCCAACAGTCCGGCCAGCGAGCTTCCGGCCGGCCCTCCCCCTACGATGATCACGTCGGCATCAGCCGTAAGATCGGGCCGAGAACCCGTCCGCCGGTCGATCATGACGGCTGCCCAATCAGAGCAAGGCGATACGGAAAGTGGCGATGGACCCGGACATTCCGCAAACCGGCTCGCTTTCCAACGCCGTGCAACTCACGCACTGTAAATGACCGCAACACGGAAACCGGGCCATCATGACGTGTGTAGGCGTCTCCGCGCCACGCCGTGGCGGCGAGGACACGAGCGCCGATGTAATTGATAAGGTGTCGTTCGAGATCATTGATGATGACCGCACAGGCTGCCACACGCGCCAGCTCGGCGACGAACCGATGCGCACATGAATCATCCAAATGGTGGAGCGTCATAGAACTGATCGCCACATCAAACGTGTTGCTGGCAAAAGGCAGTTCCATGCCGTCAGCAGCGAGCACACGAATGGAAGGTTCTGCACGACAACGGTTACGCGCTTGACGCGCAATCACGGAACGCAGATCGACCGCGCAGATATCCACGACGCGGCCACGTTTCGCAGCCCACCGGGCGACGGCTCTGGGGATGTCTCCGGCGCCCGTACCTACATCTAACACGCGGGCGGCCGCTTCGGCCGGTAACCACTTGGCAAGGTGCGCGAGCACAACGCGGGTACCGCCGAGCCAGCGATTTACGTCCACGAGGTGATCAAGCGTCACCTCCAGCTGTGCGACGTCGTGTTCCGCAGCGTCTAGACACTCTGCGGCATTCAGCCGAGAGGATAAATCCATGGGTCTGTTCAGCCGGCGTGGGTTGACTGCGCTGGCACCGTATCGGTCGTCTTGGCGAAAAAGACCACCGTCACCTGCCGCGCCCCGGCGGCGTCGTCCTCCAATTCGCGCTGCCGTCCATAGCCGCTGCGTTCGAGAAACCGAATGCCGGGATCGTGATGCGAGACCACAGCTGTGTGAAACTTGCGGGCGCCACATTGCGCGGCCCATGATTCATATTCCGCCAACACCAGTTTGCCCAACCCCGCCCCCCGGTGCTCCGGATCGATCAGCAGCATTCCCATCGTCCACTCTCCGTCCGCGGGAAAATCGACAAGCGCATCGAGCATGCCCACCAAGGTATCCGCCGAATCGAATACCCCGATGATCCGTTTGTCATCCACGGACTTGGTCGGCGGACCAGCGATAAAGGCACGCTTTGCCTCGTCGTCTGCCGGAGAGACACCTGTGGCCATCTCGAAGTAATCGGCCGTTCGCATGAATAGCGATTGAACGTCCGGGATGTCGGGAGGTTTGAGCAGTCGCGTATTATATTTGCCTTGTGGTCCTAGACCTGTGAGCCTCATGGGAGGAATATAGATAGTCGGACAGCTGAGACACATGAAAAAGTTCTTCGCCCTTATACCCCTCGTCCTCTGGCACTGCGCCGGAACGGACCTCGTGCGAATCAGTAACGTACGTGTCGCCGGCCCGATGCAAGGGTCATATGCACCAGTCGAGTTCGACGTTCGCTGGAGCAACTCGTTTCGCGATTCGGTCAACTGGGACGCTGCCTGGATCTTCGTCAAATACCGGATAGAGAAAGGACCGTGGCAGCACGCGACGGTATCGAAGCTCTCCCAGGATTCGACGGTGGGCGACGACGGGGGCATCCCGGCAACCATGCAACTGTCTCAAGACGGGTTGGGGGCGTTCGTCTACCGTGCAACAACAGGTAACGGACAAGTCGATTGGAGGAACGTTCGGCTACGCTGGAACTATGGCGAGGACGGCGTACCCGACGGGAGTGAGGTAGATGTGCGGGTGTTTGGGATTGAGATGGTGTACATCCCGGGCGGCCCGTTCGCCGTCGGAGACGGCGAACGCAGTGAGGTGTACGGCCATCTTCACGGACTGATGCCCGGCCTGCCGTACATGGTAACGAGCGAAGATCCGCTGACGCTTGGTGGACAGGTCGTCGGGCGAGTCAGTAGTAACAATAGTTACGGGATGGACGCGTCTTTTGCGGACGACTTCGATGAGAACTCCACCGTCACTCTACCAAGCCGGTACCCCAAAGGGTCAGCACCGTTTTTTGTGATGAAGTACGAGCTCACACAGGGATCGTACGCCGCATTTCTCAACACACTGAGCGATCAACAGGTTCTGGCGAGAAATCCAGCCTCCGAAGTCGCCATGGCTCGGCCGGGCGTTCAACGCTACACCGTCACCACCATTGCTCCGTTTTCGGCTGCCATCGAGGACCGGCCTATGCTTCATCTAGCATGGATGGATGCCGCGGCTTTTGCCGACTGGGCGGCTCTCCGCCCGATGACGGAGCTCGAATTCGAAAAAGCAGCGCGAGGCCCGATTCCCCCGCAGTCCGGCGAGTACGCTTGGGGTACGGACAACATCTACGGAGAGCGATACGCGCTCAGCAACGCCGACACGCCGGGCGAACGAGTGGCCAACCCGGGCGCCCAGACAGGCAACGCATCGTACGCGAACACGACAGGTGGGCCCGCGTGGTGCTGGTCCTGCCTACGTGGGCCCATGGCGGCCGGCGCGTTCCGTTCCGACGGCGCAACGAGAGAAGAGTCCGGCGCGTCGTACTACGGCGTACTCCATCTGAGCGGGAATCTGGATGAGCGAACGGTCACCATAGGGAATGCGTCGGGGCGACGGTTCGACGGCCAACACGGCGACGGCCGGCTGAACGCCGCCGGAAGGGCAGCCGGCCCGGAAGTGTCCCGTTGGCCTGGGTCGAGCAACACCGGGGCGGCGTCGCAAATCATCGGCGCCGTGGGCTCGGGCTTTCGTGGAGGAAATTGGGCCAGCCCGGCCCACAACCTTCGCATCTCCGACCGAGAATTCGCGGCTACCCCCGACAATTCACGGCAACCAACGTTCGGTTATCGCTTCGTGCGCACCGCCCCACAACGGCGATGAATATCGAATATCGAATATCGAATATCCAATATTCAGTATTCAGTATTCAGCACGCCCACATACGACTCTTACTCGGCTGCAAGACTGCGGGCCGTCTCCTGAATGGTCGTCCACGCGCTCTGCACGTGGCGGGGCTCCGTGCTGGTCTGCCCGACGACGAAGCGTATGGCGAATTTTTCATTGATGCGGATGTGCGTGAGATAGAGTTTGCCGCTGTCGTTGAGCGCGTGTAGCAGGCGTTCGTTGAGCACATCGAGCGAATTCTCCTCGACACCGGCAGGACGAAACCGGAAGCACAATAGACTCAACACGGGGTCCCGCAGTAACTCGAAATCATCGGCGCCATCGATGTCACGGGCGAGGTTTTGCGCCATTGTGATGTGCGACCGAATCAAGCGTCGTAAGCCTTCGACGCCGTAACTCCGGATCACGAACCACAACTTCAGGGCACGGAAACGGCGGCCCAACGGAACGCCCCAGTCGCGGTAGTTCTTGACCGAAGCACCGTCGCGGGTCTTGAGATATTCGGGGAGGATCGCGAACACTCGTACAAACTCGTCTGGGTCACGCACATAAAACGCGCTGCAATCGAAATTCGTGAACAACCACTTGTGCGGATTGAACACAAAACTGTCCATCAAGTCGGCCCCGTCGATCATCCACCGCATTTCCGGCAATATCAACGCGTTGCCCGCCCAGGCAGCGTCGACGTGAAGCCACACGCCATGCTTGCGGCAAACTTCTCCTGTGGCACGGACGGAATCGAACCCCGACAGACCCGTCGTCCCGACCGTTGCGACCACACACGCCGGGCTGGCGCCGGCAGCCACATCCGCCTCGATGGCCGTCGCCAGCGCGTCCGGCAGCATGGCGAAGTCATCTCCAACAGGAATTCTCCGAAGGTTCGCTTTGCCGATTCCTGCGATCTTCACCGCTTTCTCGACCGACGAGTGGGCTTCGGCGGAGCAATACGCCGTCACCGTCCCCGCGCCGGTCGCTCCGGTCTCATTGATGGCAAACGACGACGCGCGCTCGCGGCCCGCCAGAATCGCGCAGAGGGTGGCGGTGCTGGCCGTGTCCTGAATCGACCCCACAAACCCCTCCGGAAGGCCGACCATCTGGCGCAGCCAGTCCAGCACCACTTCCTCCAACTCCGCGGCCGCCGGAGACGTCTCCCACATCATGCACTGGGCCGCCAGGGTGGCCGTGAGCATTTCCGCCAGCACCGAGGGGGGGCTACTGTTGGCCTGGAAGTAGGCGAAGAAGCTGGGGTGCTGCCAGTGGGTCATGCCGGGGACCACAATCGACCGAAAATCGGCCAGGATGTCTTCCATTGGTTCCGACGCCTGGGGCGGTTCGGGCGGCAGCTGGGCCGCTATTTCCCCAGGAATCACCTGGGCCCTTACCGGGAGTTCCTCGACGCGATCGAGGTAGTCCGCCATCCAATCGACCAAATCGTGGGCGTGACGGCGGAAATCAGCTGACTCCATGGGGATAAGAAAGGCGGTAGGGCGAAAGACGGGAAGGCGGGCGGACGGGCGGACGGGCGGACGGGCGG
>CAYLZR010000152.1:0-5523 GCA_964388145.1 uncultured Gemmatimonadaceae bacterium
CCCTGCACCGTTAAAACATCTTCCCAGCCCCCCTAAAAAGGAGGTGGTTCGCGTGCGCGTTTACCCAGGAGATGCGATCCGAAACGTGGCCGTGGTCGGTCACGGTGGAAGCGGCAAGACCTCTCTTGTTGACGCCCTCGCCTTCGTGTCAGGCAGCAGTAAGCGACACGGTTCCGTTCCTGACGGGACAGCCCTCACAGACTACACCCCAGACGAAATCGAACGGAAATACTCGATCAACCTCGGGCTGGCCTATGCCGAGTGGCGGGATACGAAGATCAATCTGATCGATACGCCGGGCTATCTCGACTTCATAGGTGACGCAGCGGCGGGCATATACGCAGCCGACGCCGCGCTCATCGTGCTCAGTGCCACCGCCGGCGTCGAGGTTGGAACCGAAAAGGTATGGGACTTCGCCACTGAGCGTGGTATTCCGCGGATGTTTTTTGTGTCAACGATGGACAAGGAGAATGCCAACTTCGAAAAGGTGTTCGCAGATATTCGCGAACATATCACGCCCAAAGTCGTTCCCATTGAGATTCCCATCGGGGAGGGCCCTGAATTCCACGGGATCATTAACCTGTTTTCGAAGAAGTGCCACATGTACAAAAAGGGCACGAAGACGGGTGAGTACGACGAAGTCGACATCCCGGAGGAGTATCAGGCGACCGTCGACAAATACTCCGAAGTGCTTGCCGAGAACGTCGCGGAGGTCGATGACGAACTGATCGAGCGATACCTCGAGGGTGAAGAGATCACCATGGAAGAGGCGCTCGCCGCGACGAAGAAGGGAATGATTGAGGGTAAGATCTTTCCACTCCTCTGCGGCTCGGCGACGCTCACGTACGGCACGCGGGCCGTCCTGACGAAATTGAAGGAACTCGTACCGGCGCCGACCGAGATCGGACCGCGCGACGGTCAGGAGTGGGGCTCAGCCGCCCCGGTCGAACTCGCCGCGAAGGACGACGGTCCATTTGTCGCGCAGGTATTCAAGACCATTTCCGAACCCCATGTGGGTGATGTGACGTTGTTTCGCGTGTGGTCCGGGACCGTGTCGAACGGCGCCGAGGCGTGGAATGCACCGCGCGAGACGGCTGAGAAATTGAATCACCTCTCCGTTACACAGGGGAAGGAGCGTGATGAAGTGACCCGGCTCAGCGCCGGTGACATCGGTGTGGTCGCCAAGTTGAAGAACACGCACACGAACGACACGCTTTCCACTTCTTCCTCGCCCATCGTGCTCCCGAAGATTCCATTCCCCGAGCCGATCATCGTCATGGCGGTGGGTGTGGCCAAGCGCGGTGAGGAGGACAAACTCGGCGTGGGGCTCCACAAGCTGCATGAAGAAGACCCCACGTTCCATCACGAGTTCAATGCAGAGTTGCGGCAGACGCTGGTTCGAGGCCGCGGTGAGCGGCACCTGCAAGTGATCATCAGTCGTCTCGGCCGGAAGTTCGGCGTCAAGGCGGAGCTGATGAAGCCAGGTATCGCGTACCGTGAGACCTTCAAGGGAAAGGGTGAAGGACAGGGCAAGCACAAAAAACAAAGTGGTGGCCGTGGACAGTACGGTGACTGCTGGATTCGCATGGCACCGCTACCAGGGGGTAAGGGATACGAGTTCGAGGACAAGATCGTCGGCGGCGCGATCCCAGGGAAATACGTTCTGGCGGTGAACAAAGGCGTGCAAGAGGCCGCGGCGCGCGGAGTGGTGGCGGGTTACCCCGTGGTGGACTTCAAGGTGCAGTGTTACGACGGAAGCCATCACTCGGTGGACAGTAGCGAGCAGGCCTACAAGATGGCCGGCATTCTTGCGTTCCGAAACGTTGCCTCCAAATGCAAGCCGGTGTTGCTGGAGCCGGTCGTGGAGGTGGATGTGTGGACCCCCGACGACGCCCTTGGCGACGTAATGGGGGACCTGTCGGGTCGTCGCGGCAAGATACTTGGATCCGAGTCGGACGGTCGTCTCACCAAGATCAAAGCGCATGTTCCCGAGGCGGAGTTATACAAGTACTCCACGCAACTCCATTCGTTGACCAGCGGCCGTGGGACGTTTGGCTGGAAGTTTTTCAGCTACGAGCAAGTTCCGCCCGACATTGCGAAGGAAATTGCGGCGGCGAAGGAGAAGGAAAAGGAGAAATAAGTACGTGTGTAGGCAGTAGCCGTTTCTCATGCCAACTGCCCACTACCTACTGCCTACGCACCCCCACCAACCTCTCCAAATCTTCGAGTGTCCTGGGCAGCATCGCGGTGAGCACCTCGCTGCCGGTCGCAGTCACAAGCACATCATCTTCAATGAACACCGATATTCCCCGGTCGTGGTTGTAGTACCACGGCTCGACTGTGAAGATCATTCCTGGTTCGAGCATGGCGTCACGGATGTTGGGATCGCCGACCGCGAGGCCGATGTGGTGTCCGAAGAAAAACCCAGCTTGCATGTAAGGTCTCTCGTTGTCGGGAATCGACTCTTCCGCTAGAGCTTGTAATTCGCTCAGCGTGACTCCCGGCCGCACGTTCGTGATGATCACATCTGATACGGCGGTGACCATCTGAAGAATGTCGCGTTGGTCGTCAGTAAATCTTCCTGACACGGGGAACGTGCGCCCTACGTCGCTCGAGTAGTAATCGAGTTCGCATCCCACATCGAAGATCACCAAATCGCCCTCGTGCATGGCGCGGCTCCGCCGATCGTAGTGCGCAGCGAGAATCCGCCATGGCCACAGCGAGTTGGGACCTGACTTGATGATCGATGAGAACGCCAATCGTTGACTCCCACCTCTCTTGCATGCCGCCTCGAATTCCGCCTCGAGCATGCGTTCCGTAACGCCATCGCCGATACGCCCGGCGGACTCCATGATGGCGTGCGCGGTGAGTTGAGCGTTTCTCCGCAACAATGCGATCTCAGCTTCGGACTTGATCATCCGAAGTCGCGCGATGTCGTCGTAAGCATTGGCCAGGTCGATGGTGGGATGAGTGGCCTGCAAGTGATGAACGAAAGCGGTAGCGTGAGTCAGCGATCGCGTTGGATGTGTGCGGATCATTCGCGACGGATCGGGTCCGCCAATGTTGACGCGTATCGTCCGCTGGTCTTGGACGAGACCGGCGATGTACGCGTCCAAGTCCGTCAGTGGCCGAACCTGAGTGATGCCGCTGCGCGAGGCGAGCTGCAGATCGTCGGCCAGGGATCGTCCGGGGAAGTGATTGGGGCGGGATGAATTTTCGAAGCGCTCGTCACGGCGCGGCGTGAAGACGATGACCAAACCCTCTTCGGCGTCGAGGACCAGCATCGACTGCGGCAGTTCGAGACCGGTGAAATAAAGGAAATCGTTTTCCTGCCGAAAGGTGCTTCCGGACGTGGCCCCGTCGGCGCTTGGTGCGAGATACACGCCGCCACCGGTTTGCTGCAGTTGGGCGATCATGGCCTGGCGTCGCATGCGAAACTCGATCGGGGCAAAGGGGAGATCGGTCCATTCAAAAAAACGTTGCTCTGGAGCGCGGTCGTGGATGCCTTGGGCGGAAAGAGGAGCAGCCGGCGCAATGACGGCTGCAGCAAGCAACGCGATCGAGATTCGCTGTGTCATACGGAAGTCTCGTTTGAGAATCGGATTGGCAATCATGGTATCATGACTACCCGCGGGGAAGGCGGGAGGTTGCGTTCGAGGGCATTCTTGGATCATTTAGCACCGAATAGTAGCAGCACCATGCCATCCCGGGAGATGGCCACAGCTTAAGATCAGCGTGGAGGACGCGATGAGTAGACGGTTTCTCGTATCGGCGGTGTTTGTACTCCTGGCTTTCGCTCGCGGTGTCACGGCGCAGCAAGTGGGGCCCAAGAATGGGTCCCTTGTCATCGTGGGTGGGGCTATGCGAGATCAAGCCATCGTCGAGAAATTCATTGAATTGGCCGGTGGTCCGAACGCGTCGATCGTGATCATCCCGACCGCGGGTGGTGGGGACGACGAGGATTACGATCAAGATTGCCGCTGCCTGCGTCAGTTCCGGGCCGCGGGAGCGAAGAATCTCAGGGTGCTCCACACCTACGACCGCAACGAAGCCCAAACGGACGCGTTTGTCCGACCCATCCGCGAGGCCGGCGGTGTGTGGTTCAGCGGTGGAAGACAATGGCGCCTTGCCGATTCGTATCTCAACACGAAGACCCACGAGGAGCTGTGGGCCCTGTTGGATCGAGGCGGTGTGATCGGTGGATCGTCCGCTGGCGCCACCATTCAAGGATCTTATCTTGCCCGTGGTGACACCCGAACGAACACGATCATGATGGGAGACCATGAACAGGGCTTGGGGTTCGTGAAGAACGTTGCCATCGATCAACACCTCCTGCGCCGCAATCGGCAGTTCGACCTGTTGGAGATCACGGCCGCGAGGCCGGATCTGTTGGGCATCGGCATAGACGAGAACACCGCGATCGTCGTGCAGGGGGACGAATTCGAAATCATCGGCAAGAGTTATGTCGTCATTTACGATAGCCAAAAACAGATCGATTCCGGCGGAGACTTTTATTTCCTCCGTGCCGGCGACCGGTTCAACCTCGCAACGCGCGAAGCGTTGCGCGGCGAGAGCAACATCGAAAGGGTGGTAGAACGGCGGTAGCGAATATCCAATATCCAATATTGAATATTGGATATTCCCGAATTCCTACTCGAAAAAATATGCTACATATCCTCGGGCTCATCGCCCTCACGATCCAATCGCCTGACACCGTCATTCTCGATGCCGGAGTTCGCAGTCCGGTCTTCTCGGTTGCGGGCCGGCTGGCGTTCGAACTGAACGGCGACCTGTGGGTAGCGGAACCGCAAGACATTACGTCCACCTTGGTGCTCTCGGCGAGCAGCCTGCAACGGGTGACCGTCGGCCCGGCGTGGGATCGGGACCCGGCGTGGACGCCGGACGGTTTGGCGCTGGTGTTTTCGTCGGATAGGTCGGGAACCTTCGACATTTGGCGCGTCGGTGTCGGCGCGTCGGGATCAACGGGTGTGCCCGTGCGGCTTACCGAGGCATCGGAGCCAGAGAGTGAGCCGGCGGTTGGCCCCGACGGAGCGATAGCCTTTGTCCGCGGCCGCAATACTACGGCGAACCTTTGGTTGATTGCTGATGACGGCACGACACGGCAGATCACTACCGGCGACGGTGGAGAATTCTCTCCGACGTTCTCACCTTCCGGCGACCGTCTAGCCTTCGTGAGTCGTGAGGGTCGAAGTAACCGACTGCAAGTTCTCGCGCTCGAAGAAGATGACACGACCACGGTGCTACAGGGCATCGCCGTCGAGCATCCATCCTGGTCGCCGCAGGGCGATCGAATTGCTTACAGCACGAGAGGGGGACGGGCCGGTGTGTGGGTAACTCCGCTCGATGGAAGCTACTCGAATCTGGTTAGCGAGGAGGCCGGTGAAAGTGCGTGGACGCCCGATGGTCTTTATTTGGCCATCGCGGAGCTTCCGGCAAGCGCGTTGCGGTACAACGGCGATCCCGATCGACTAGGCGATCGCAACGTGGGCGATTTGTTCCCCA
>CAYLZR010000153.1:0-5513 GCA_964388145.1 uncultured Gemmatimonadaceae bacterium
TCATCGATCGACGATCCCCGCCATCATCTCCGCTTCAGAAACTTTCTTGCCGTCTACAAACGCCTCGCCCCGCATCTTGCAGCGCTTGCCCTTGAATTCCAGCAACTCGAGCTCAAGCCGTAACTGGTCGCCGGGTACCACCGGACGCCTGAACTTGACTTTGTCGATGGTCATGAAATAAACCACTTTGTCCTGCGGATTCTCCACGGCGCCCAGCATCAACATACCGCCGGTCTGCGCCATGGCTTCGATGATAAGCACACCGGGCATGATGGGATGGCCGGGAAAGTGGCCCTGGAAGAACGGCTCGTTGATGGTCACGTTCTTGATCCCGACGATGCGCTTGCCAGGCTCGGAGTCGATAATGCGGTCCACGAGCAGCATCGGGTAGCGGTGTGGAAGGACTTCGAGGATCTTCGTGATATCCATTTCCATACGGCGTTCTCACTTTCCGCTCGAGCAGTGATCGTATAAGGCCCGGGCAAACGCGACGTTGCCCCGATGGCTCGGCCTGCTGGCAACTACGGTACAATCAAGACGCCCACCCGCGAGGGCCAGGTCGCCGAGCAGGTCGAGCGCCTTGTGACGAACGAACTCGTCAGCCCAACGTAGTTCCCCGTTGACGACCCCAGTTTCCGACAACACGACGGCGCAACCGAGATGCCCCCCCTTTATCAGCCCTCTAGCCCGGAGCGCTTCAAACTCCCTCGCAAACCCAAACGTGCGAGCACCCGCCAGCTCGGTGGCAAAAACTCCCGGCGACATGATAAACGACGCCATCTGGGCACCAATGAGCGGATGATCCCACTCAATGGACACCGTGACACTCCTCGGGCCGGGCTTTGCCACGTACTCGGCGTCGCCATCCTGCACCGTCAACGTCGTCGACACAGAGAGCGCCGGCACATCCCCTTCTACCACCACGACCCCGGCGGATTCCAACGCCGAGAAGAACGGCTTCGCGCTCCCATCCAAGATGGGCACCTCCGGCCCGTCGACCTCTATGTAAAGATCGTCGACCTCCAGGCCAGCCACCGCAGCCAATACGTGCTCAACTGTTTCAATCGTCGCATCACCGGCACCCAACACCGTTCGTCGCTCCGTGGTACAAACGAACCTCACGTGGGCGGGGATCTCCGGCTGTTGCGGCATGTCGACCCGGCGGAACAAGATACCGCTTCCCGCAACGGCCGGTCGAAACGTAAGGCTTACATCGCGTCCGGTATGGAGACCCACGCCACGCACCGACGCCGAAGACCGGATCGACCGTCTATCCCGATCGGTCATCGCGGCGGGCGAGATCTTCTAATCGCTTGGTGAGAGGTGCGAGCCGCCTCAGCGCCGCGGCATTGCGGAGGACTTCCCGATGGTTGCGGGCAGGATACCCCGACACGGTCGCCCCGGCGGGTATGTCGCCGATGACGCCGCTTTGCGCGGCCACGCGCGCTCCGGCTCCGACTGTGAGATGGTCAGCGAGGCCCGCCTGTCCCGCGAGGATCGCGTCATCGTCCACGGCAGTGCTTCCTGCAATGCCGACTTGCGCCATGATGAGACAGTTTCGACCGATTCTCACATTGTGCGCAATCTGTACCAGGTTATCGATCTTGGTACCCGTACCGACCACTGTGTCGTCGAGCGCGCCGCGGTCGATGGTCGTGTTCGAACCGATTTCCACATCGTCTTCAATCACGCATCCGCCAATGTGAGGAATCGGATCGTGTCCGGAGTCACTCCGAGCATATCCAAAACCGGCGGTTCCCACCCGCGCTCCCGGATGGAGAACAACGCGATCTCCAAGCTTGGCACCGGATTCCACGACGACATGCGAAAAAATGCGGCATTCTGATCCAATGCGAACGCCGTCACCGATCACTACGTGGTTGGACACCACACAGTTCTCCCCCAACCGAACGTCTCGTCCGATCACGGCGCCGCTTGCTACGGCGATGCGACCCTCCCAGATCGTTCCCACTCCGACGATCGCCTTGGGATGCACGCCCCAGACTGGACAGGGCGGAGCCTGGATGGCTGACAATACCCGCGAGAGCGCGATATGTGGTGAACTGACCACAATTCGGGTAACGGGACCTCCGGGCTCGGCTTGGAAGGCCGGCGCCATCAGCACGACGCCGGCGTGCGAGCGACGGAACGCGGACAGGTATCTGGCTGTGTACAGAAACGAGAGATCGCCGGGGCCAGCACTTTCCAGCGTGGCCACTCCGGCGATGGGCGTCTCGCCGTTGCCGACGAGCGTACCGCCGGCGAGGTCAGCGACCTCACCGGCGGTCAGGCGCGACGACAATGGCACGACCGTTTTAGTTCTGGGACTGCTGCAACCTTTGTACAACAACGTCTGTGAGGTCCAACGACTGATCGACGGCGGCGATCCCCTGCATGCTGGCAGCGTCGAAGATGATGCCGAGATTTCGTTCGGCGCGGATACCCTCGACGACCGCCTGGACACGCTGCTCCAGAGGTCCTACCAGCTCGCGCTCGCGTTCGGCCTGGCGATTTTGCAGGTCTTGTCCTCGCTGCTCGATCCTCGTCTGGAGCTGCTGGATCTCCGTTTGCTTTTCCTGTCTGGCAGTGGGCGTCAGCACAACCTCGCTACGCTGATACGCTTCGAAAAGCGAGTCACGCCGCTCCATCATCACCTGGATATCATCTTCGGCCGGTTTGAACTCGGCCTGGAACGTGGCTTGGGCTTCCTGGTAACCAGGGGTCTGCTGCATGATGACCTGCAGGTTCACCACGCCGATCCCCTGCGCCGCCTGTTGGGTTGTCGCCGCGACGCCCACTACCAGGAGGACGGCCAATGCAAAGGGTGCCCATCGGGCTATTAGTCGATCCATGGTCTTTCGCCTTACTCTCAAACGGAATAAATCCTAGAAGAAATTGCCCAGCTTAAAGTGGAACTGCCAACCGGGGTTCGGGTTCCCAGCAAGATCGGTACGGTCGAAACCGTACGCGTAATCGAGTCCGATCGGCCCCAGCGGGGAGAGCAGGTTCAGACCGACTCCCGCACCGCGCATGAGGCGCGTCGGATTGTACTCTCCAGGGGTGCGCCACACGTTTCCGGCGTCCACAAACGTATTGACGTACAGGGCCTGGCTCAACCGCAGTCCGATCTCCGCGGTAAACGCCGCGTATGACCCACCGAACGCATTCACACCGCTCGCCCGCGACCCGCTGGCGCTGGGATCGAACCCATCGGGCGTGATCGAAAACTCGTCGTAGCCGCGAAGCGGAATCCCGAACTGGGTACCGCCCATCGAAAAGAGTTGGCGGAAGTGTGGACCCGCGTCTCCCCACACAAAACCCGTCTTGGCCGTAAAGCCCAAGAGGAATTGCATGCCACCGAACCCGGGCTCGAACTGGCCCCGGCTCAGCGGTGCGTACCACCGGCCCTCGAACGTGCCGCGCCGGAAGCTACCGCTGCCTCCCAACAGACCACCGTTTTGCGAAAGGGTGAACTGATGCAACGTGCCACCCGTTGCAAACGGCAAACCGACACGCGTGTCACGAACGACAGACACGCTGGCGCTCGAAAGGACGCAGTTTGCGCAACTGAACACCGACAACAGCGCCTGGGGGGAATCGAAGTTGCTCTGCTCGAGCAGATACGAGCCCAACACTCGCGTAAACCGCGACCCGAACAGCGGCATTCCGATCTGGATGCTTCCACCCCTCGTCGTGATACGACCCAGGTCGGCAATCGTGAAACGCTGTCTCGTGTTGTGCAATCGCACGTTGCCGGAAATCAGACTTCCCCTGATTGCCGGATCGGTGTAGGTGACGTTGAAGTCGCTCAGGTTGCTGCCGAACTGTATTTGGAACTGGATGCGCTTGGCCCTGCCGAACAAGTTCGGTTCTTCGAGCCCGATGAACCCACCCACACCGGTGCCCTGCCCCACCGATGCACCAAAGTTGACGTTCCCCGTGCGGCGCTCCGTGACCTCGAAGATGATGTCGACGTCTCCTTGTTGATTGGCGGCCTCTGTGCGCGGGATCGGAAGCGGCTGCTCGAAAAAGCCGAGATTCGAAATGCTTTCGTACGACTGGATCAACATGCTGCGACGGAACACATCGCCTGGCACCATGTAGATCGCGCGGCGGATCACGTCTTCGTGCGTGATCGTGTTGCCGATAATCCGCACCCGACTCACGATCGCCGGGGCACCCTCGAGGATTTGCCAGCGCAGGTCGACGACGCGCGATCCGTCGGCGGTGGTGCGACGCGTCATCACGTCCCGCAGCTGCGCTCGAATGTAGCCGTTGTCGAAGTAGAGGTTGGTCACCTCTTCGGTTGCGAGCGTCCACCGCTCCATGTCGAAGGCGCTGTCGTCGTCTTCGTCTCCACCAAGCCCGAGGAATCCGCCGCCATCCTGAGTTTCGCTGAAGGGATAGAACGCTCGGAGTTGCTCGGTGGTGAACTCCCTGTTTCCGATGATCTCAAACGTGCCAATGCCGTACTTCGCTCCCTCGTCCACCGCTAGAATCAGCGTTGCCTTACCGGTCTCCTCGTTCACCACCAGCGTGTCACGCAACACCTGGAAATCGATGTACCCGCGGGAGGCGTAGAATGCGGGAAGCCGTTCGCGCACGTCCCGCAGCAGTTCTTGTTCGTCGTACTCGCCCTTCTTGAACCAGAAAAATCCCTCCGGGCGCGTACTCATGTGGGACACGATCTCACTCGCCTCGAACACTTCGTTGCCCTCGATGATCACGCGGCTCACGGCTACGCGGCTGCCTTCGTTCACGTGGAACACCACGTTCACACGATCGTCTTCTTGCGGAAGCACGACGGGCTCCACCGACGTCTGGTAATACCCTTCCTTCTTATACAGGGAATCGATGGCCGCCATGGCCGTGGTGAGATCTGCCGGATTGAACGGACGACCGGACAGGAGTCGCACCTTGCCGCGAACCGCGCGTTCCGGAAGCTTCGAGGTTCCTTCGACGTCCCATCGCGCGAGCACCTTCCGCTCGACCACTTCGAACATCAACACCTGACGGCCGTCGATCGTCGCCTGCAGCACGTTCACGTCTTCGTACTGTCCCGTGGCGTACAGCGCTTCGATAGCGCGCTGTACATCGAGAAAGCCGACCGGCTGCCCCAACGCGATGTTGACGCGACTGACGACCGCGGCCCGATTCGTTCGGACCGCCCCGCGCACCGCGATGCTGTCAATTACCGTAGTCTGATCACGCTCTTGCGCGGCTGCGTTTCCAGCGACGGCTCCAATGACGGCGGTTACGAAGAGTGTCCGACCGAGTCCAACCATATGTCTGCCTACGCTTTTTTGCTTCCCGTCAACGCTTCGAAGATGAGCTTCTCGCCGTCTTCACTCACGTCGACCTGAATGTCTTCTCCTGATGAAAACTCACCCATCAATATCTTATCGGATAGCGGATCTTCGACGTAGCGCTGGATGGCGCGCCGCAACGGGCGGGCACCAAAGTTTTCATCATACCCGTGTTCGACCAAGAAACTCGTGGCCGCATCGGTGCGC
>CAYLZR010000154.1:0-3383 GCA_964388145.1 uncultured Gemmatimonadaceae bacterium
TTTTTTCATTGATTGCCAACCCCAGGGCCCAACGCGGTGCTGGGGTTTCGTATGTCCACCCGCACCGAAGGTGCGACCGATCCCGAATTGTATCAACGGTTCGTGGGCGCCTCGACAAAACGCTAACGCGTTCAACTCTTGGCGACCGAGGGGGTAGTTTGGAACGGGAGTCGGGAGTCGGGAGTCGGGAGTCGGGAGTCGGGAGTCGAGAGAGGGGAGAGGGGAGAGGGGAGAGGGAGCGACGCATGAACACAGGTGAGGTCTATGAAGAGAACGGGGTTTTGGGCGGGCATCCTGCTGTTGGGTCTTGGACGGGCGGTGGATGCCCAGATCGTATACGAGGTGAGTTTCCCCAACGCGGTGCATCACGAAGCGCTGATCACGGTGACGTTTACCGACTTGCCCGCGCAGCCGCTCGAGTTGCGTATGAGCCGCTCCTCACCAGGGCGCTATGCCCTGCACGAGTTCGCCAAGAACGTCTATTCGGTCCGCGCGGAGGATGGTAACGGGTCTCCCCTGCAACTTGCCCGGCCGAACCCATACCAATGGGACGTTCCGGTGCACGACGGTACGGTTCGACTCACGTACACGTTGTTTGCCGATCGGGCGGACGGCACGTACTCGCAGGTCGATAACACGCACGCACATCTCAACGTGCCGGCGACGTTCATGTGGGCGCGAGGGCTCGGTGACCGGCAGATTCGTGTGACCTTCGAGCCGGCGGATCCGAGTTGGAGAGTGGCAACTCAGCTCTTTCCCACCGACGACCCGATGACCTTCACGGCCCCCAACCTGTACTACTTCCTCGACAGCCCCATCGAGATCAGCAACTTTACGCTTCGCCAGTGGGACGTGTTCGCCGGCGGGGCCGCGCGCACGATCCGCCTGGCCATCCACCACGACGGCACCGAGCAGGAAGTAGACGCGTATGTGGAGATGGTACGGAAGGTCGTGGACGAAGAGATCGCGGTGTTTGGAGAGACGCCGGATTTTGACGGTGGCACCTATACCTTCATCGCCGATTACCTGCCCTGGGTTTCGGGCGATGGGATGGAGCATCGTAACTCCACGATTCTCACCAGTACCGCTTCGTTAGGCAACTCGGCGCGTGGACTGCTGAGAACCGTCTCGCACGAGTTTTTCCACGCGTGGAACGTCGAGCGAATCCGCCCGCGCACGTTGGAGCCGTTCGATTTCGAGCGGGCTAACATGTCCGGGGAGCTTTGGTTCGCGGAAGGGTTCACGAGCTACTACACGCCCTTGTTCATTCGGCGAGCCGGCATCACCACCGTGTCCGATTATGCGCGCTCCATTTCCGGAGGATTGGACTTCGTCATCAACGCGCCCGGCCGCCGTTTTTTCAGTCCGGTCGAGATGAGCATGCAGGCGCCGTTTGTCGACGCTGCCACTGCCGTCGATCCGACCAATCGCGGAAATACGTTTATCTCGTATTACACGTGGGGATCTGTGATCGCAGCAAACCTCGATCTGACGTTACGGTCGCGCTTCGGCTTGACGCTGGACGGATACATGCGAAGGGTGTGGGAGCGTTTCGGAAAGACCGAGGTTCCGTACACGGTGGACGATCTAGAGAACGTGCTGACGGCGCTTACCGGAGACGAGGGGTTCGCAACCGATTTCTTTGCGCGTTTTGTGCGCGGCCGTGAAGTGCCGGACTATGAGGCGCTACTCGCACATGCGGGACTGCTGTTGCGGACCGTAGATTCCACTCGTGCGTGGATCGGTCGGACGAACTTCCAATACCGAGACGGCGGGGCCCAGTTGACCTCCAACCCGTTGATCGGAAGCCCGCTCCATGAGGCGGGTCTCTCCCGCCGGGATCGGATCGTGAGCCTCGGCGGTGTGGCTCTCACCGAAGCGGCCGTCCTGCGAGATATCCTGGCGGGGCACCAGCCGGGCCAGACCTTGGAGCTTCTGTTCGAACAGCAGGGCACAACCCAGACGGCACAATTGACCTTTGTGGCCGACCCACGACTGGAGGTGGTCACGTACGAGGTGGCCGGGCTCGAGGTCACCGAGGACATGCGTACCTTCCGAACCCAGTGGTTGGGAGCAAACTAGATATGAGTTCTTTCTCGGCCGAGCGCCGGAACTTCGTCAAGACTCTTGCTGCAGGAGCGACTGCCGGATCGGTGTTGGGTTTGCTGAATCCGGTTCGCCGTGCATTCGCAGAGGAGCTCGATCGGATCGATCTGGAGCACCACACCGCGCGGTCGTTCGCTCAATTGCGGGCGGAGTACATGTTGGATCCGAACGTGACGTATTTGAATCACGCCTCGATCGGCACGATCCCTCACGCCGTGTTCGACGCGCGGACACGATATCTCGAGCTGTGCGAGCGCAATCCGTGGCTGTACATGTGGGGTGGCGGGTGGGAGCAGCCGAGGGAGGAGGTCCGTGCCAAGGCGGGTGAGTTCATCGGGTGTAAAGCGAGCGAAATCACCTTCACTCACAACACCACGGAAGCGTTCAGCCTCCTCGCTCAAGGGCTTCCGTTGGGTGCGGGCGACGAGGTCGTCTTCAGCTCCTTGAACCACGACGGCGCGAGTGTGGGGTGGTTCCACAACTCGGCCGCAAAGGGCTACCGGGTCAAGCGCTTTCAATTTCCGGTCGCCGACGTACCAGGGATGACGAAGGCGGACGTCCTCAACATCTATGACGAGCAAATCTCGCCGAACACCCGCGTGCTCGTGTTCCCGCACATCGACAACATGATTGGCCTGCGACACCCCGTACGCGAGCTGGCGGAGTTGGCACGTAGCCGGGGAGTGGAGTTCGTGGCGGTGGACGCGGCGCAAACCGTGGGTATGGTGCCGGTGAATGTGACGGAGATGGGTGTCGACGTGTTTGCGACTAGCCCGCACAAGTGGTTGCAAGCGCCGAAGGGGTTGGGGCTCACCTACGTGAGCGAAAAGATCCGGCACATGGTGCGCCCGATGTGGGTCACCTGGGGTCAGACGCGAAATGGCTGGACCGATACCGGCCGCATTTTTGAAGACTACGGGACCAGGAATCTCGCCGAAGTCTTGACGCTGGGAGATGCGATCGACTTCCAAGGAAGATTGTCACCGGGCGAACGCGAGGCGCATCTTCGCGGGCTCTGGGAGTACACGCGCCGGCGGGCGATGGAGCATCCCGGCGCCGATTGGCGTTCATCCCATTCGTGGGAGTTGGGCGGATCGTTGTATGCCGTGGAGATTCGCGACAAGAACATTGCGGACGTGTCGCAATGGATGTTTCGGGAGCATGGGGTCGTCTTCCGGCCGTTCAGGTCTCAGGGGCTGAACACGGCGCGTATTTCTCCCAACGTGTTCAATACCGAAGACGATATCGAGCGGTTCATCGAGCTTGCAACGAGGTAG
>CAYLZR010000154.1:3483-5431 GCA_964388145.1 uncultured Gemmatimonadaceae bacterium
AGCCGTCACCGCTACGTCGACGATGTTGGGTGGGGTCTCAATCGGTTCCCGAACAACCGACGGCCCGTGCGCGAGAAAGAAGATCGTGCGTTCCTTATCCGAGTCGCCACCGTGTCCCCCCTCGTCGTTCCGCCCGTGGTCGGTGCACATCAAGATGAGCCAGTCTTCGTCGGCGTATGTGGGGCGAGCCTCGATCGCCGCAACGAGCCGGCCCACGAGCACGTCAGCCACCTCGATGGCGGCCTTGTACTCCGGCGCGTACGTACTCGTGGCGTGCGCTACTTCGTCGGTATTACCGATGTAGACGAACGCCGCATCGATATCGCGATTGGTCAGGCGATCGGCGGCGGCGTCCACCGAGAGCGAATCTGCGCGGCCGTATCCCTGTTCACCCCCATCAAAAAAGAGCAGCTCGTCGATGGCGTCGCTGAACAGCGGGCCACCCGACGCGGTTGTTCCGAGTGGCGCCCAGTCCGCCACCGCAAACGTCTCGAACTCCGGATCGATCCGCTCCAGGCGTGTAAGAAATTCGGGATATGTCGCGTAGTCGTTCCCGGTGAAATTGTTGCTATTTACGAGGTGTTTGTCGGTCCGCGCTCCGATCAACATGCTCGACCATCCCGGACCGCTCACGGTCCGGACATTGGTGCGGGCCCGATCGCTGAAGAAACCCTCGGCGATCAGTCTGTCGATGTTGGGCGTGTCGGCTTCGGCGAGGATGTCGATGCGAATGCCGTCCAAGCCGATGATGAGGACTTTCTTGGCAGGTTGGTCGGCGCCACAGGCCGCGAGCACAAGCATCAAGCTCAGACCGACCACGAGGGCGCGGGTTTCGGGACCAAGGATGTGGTTGCTCATGAGATTCGTACCGATGCGGTTTCGGGAGAGAAGAGGGCGAACGGGTGACCAAAATCAGGTTGGCTGATCGGTCGGCCGTACCAGGATCTCGTTGATGTTGACGTGGTCGGGCTGCGAGAGCACGAACAATATCGTTTCTGCCACGTCTTCGGAATCGAGAGCCCTCTTATCGCCCCAATTCGCTGTGAATCCGTCGGCCGTTTCGCGATCGGTGATGTGCTGCGTCAGCTCGGTCGTCACGACGCCGGGCTCGATGTCGGTCACGCGGATCTTTTCCGTTGGTGACAATTCCAATCGCAGGCCCTGGGAGATCGCGCGCACCGCGAATTTTGTAGCGCTGTAGACCGTGCCCGAGGGGAAGGGCCGGCGGCCGGCCACCGACGAGACGTTGATGATGTGCCCCGAGCCTTGCTCGAGCATGCTGGGCAGTGTCGCCGCAATGCAGTGCAGCACTCCCTTGATGTTCACGTCGATCATGCGATCCCACTCTTCCACCTTCAATTTGCTGATGGGTGACAGCGGCATGATCCCGGCGTTGTTGATGAGAATGTCTATTCGTCCGAAGGCCTCCCGCGCCTTCCGGGCCATTTCCTGCACCGACATCGAATCGGTCACGTCGGTGGTCACCGCGAGGGCGGTGCCCCCGCTCTGCTCGATGCTCGAGGCCACCGCTTCGAGCCGCTCGACCCGACGAGCCGCGAGCACGACCGTCGCTCCCGCCCGGGCGAGCCGCAGGGCCGTTGCCTCCCCGATTCCACTCGACGCCCCCGTGACGATGGCGACCTTGTTTTTTAGTGAATCCGTCATGAGTGCCCTTGGTTGTGCGTACAGTATGGCGGTATGGCGGCACGGCGGTAGCCACCCCACCCACAGCCCACGGCTCACGGCTCACGTTGCACGGCTCCCCGCTCCCCGCTCCCCGCTCCCCCCCTCCTTGCTCCCCCCCTGCCCCCCCTGCCTCCCCTGCCTCCCCCTCCCCCCCCCCCCCCCCCCCCCCCCCCTCCTCCCCCCCCCCCCCCCCCCCTACCCCCCCCCCCCAACCCCCCCCAGCGAACCCCCCTCCCCCCGCTCTTTTCCATACACCACCCCC
>CAYLZR010000155.1:0-5408 GCA_964388145.1 uncultured Gemmatimonadaceae bacterium
CATCCAATTGGTCTTCCTGAAGGAATCGCGCGAACTCGGGAGCGAATTTCCTTGTCTGTGATTTGCTCTTGTAAAACCGCCACCACTTCTGGCCGCCCACCGTAAAGGCGTACATGGACATGAAGCCGAGGACAAAGATGATGCCCCGGGCAAACGTACCAGCATCATCCCAAAGTGCCAATAACGATAATTCCATAACTTGCGATCCTCCGTAGTGTTTTATTCGGGTCTCAAAGACCGTTTGTCTTCAGACCGTCAATCGTCGCGCTGAATCGTGAACCCAATCTGCTGCGTTACCAACACACGCACCGCCTGACCGCGCACGCGCCCCGGACGATACAGGCTGCGCCGGATCACGTCCTTCGCCGGCCCTTCAAACGCGCGGTTGGTGGACTGAAGAACCTTGATCAATGCTGCCTCGACACGGCCGGAGGTGTCGATGACGAATTCGAGCATCACGGAACCCTCGATGCCGGCCTGTCGCAGCATTTCGGGATACCGCGGCAGCGGACCCGATAGTCGCTCGGGCCGTTCGTCGACCATAGCCTCGTTGAATGTCACGGACAAGTCGACAGGACCGGTACCTCCTTCAACACCGGAGAAAATACCGCCCTGCACGCCGCTTCCGGAGAAGTCACGCGGATCGAACCGCTCGCTCAGGTCGATCGGGGGAATCTCCGTGGGTATCTCAATGGGAGCTTGCAGAACCTGGAAACCCTTTGGTGGCGGATCTATTGTCAAGATCTCTTGAACCGGAGGCGGCTCCGCATCCGGTTCGGCTTCCTGGGTCAGAAAGATCATCGTTGTATCGGCCTGGGCCTCTTCGATCACCTCGGCCGTTTTGATCGTGACCGTGACCGCCAGCCAGATGACGCCGGCGTGGATCGCCATCGATGTCAAGGCGCTCGGCAGCGATTTCCGTGCTCCGCCGTGTTGCGGGGCGGATGCCAATAGATGATCAAACATTCCAGCCTCCGATGTTTGGCTACGTCCACAACTTACCCGCCGTTCCTGAGGCCTGGCTGGCAGAACGGTGGGGCAAACATTACAAAATCATGAAACCCGGATTACACAACGCGGCTCATCGTCGAGCCGGGTTCCAGCCGGAAAAACGGCGCAGCGGCCAATTCTATCTCAGATCCAACCGGTGCGCTAGGGGTGTGTCAGGCGTTGACCACCTGGGGGGTACCGGAGGTTTCTCGGGGAAGCGTCACGGTGAAGGTCGTCCCCTCACCCCGCCGACTCTGCACGGCGATCGACCCGCCGTGCGCTTCCGCAATCCAGCGGCAGATCGCGAGCCCAAGGCCGGCTCCGGGGCGCTGATCCCGCGTGCGCGCCGCGTCGGCCCGCCAAAAGCGATCGAAGACGTGGGAAAGGTCGCCGGCGGCAATGCCGATCCCCGTGTCCGCCACCTCCACCACCACCGATTCGGGATTCTTCACGCACTTGATCGAAACGTGGCCGCCTCTGGGGGTGTACTTGACGGCGTTGGTGAGCAGGTTGAGCAGAAGCTGCCGCGCCCGCGCCCGGTCCAGTGGAAGGATGAGCGGCTTGTTCGGGCTCTCCATCGACACGTTTACCGACGCTTGCTCGCCCAGAATGCTGGCGGTCTCGCTGATCTCGGCCAATAGCTCGCGGAAGTCAGTGGCCTCGAGATGCAGCGGAGCCCTACCCTCGTCGACACGGGCCAGCACGAGCAGGGAATCCACGATCTCCGTCATGCGATTGACCTCGATGAGGGTCTCCTCGAGCACTTCCATCAGCTCCGGCGACGCCGTGGGGTGCGTGATGGCCCGCTCGACCCCGGCTCGCAAAACGGTGAGCGGAGTCTTGAGTTCGTGACTCGCATCGGCGGTGAATCGCCGCAGGCTCAGGAAGTTGCGCTCCAACCGGTTGAGCATGGCGTTGAGGGTCGTGGTGAGACGGGCTAGTTCCTCGGTAGTGCGCACCTCGTTCACCCGGCGATGGAGGCTGCGACCGTCGGTAATGGCCTCGATCTCGTCGACGATGGTGTCCACAGGCTTGATGTTCCGGCCGGCTAGGACGTAGCCGACGATCATCGATGCTATCAGAATGAGGGGCCCAGACACGAGCATTGCCGCCAACAGGCGGGGGGTCGCCACGCCGATCCCGACGGTGGACGCACCCGCCAGAACGCTCGCGACGCCGGGGCCGGCCGTCGATACGGGGAGCACGAGGTAGCGGATCTGCCCAACCGCTCCACCGAGATCTACGACGTCAAACAAGGCCGGGGGCACCGGGCCTCGCGCCGCGTTTTGGAGACGCCCGACCCCGACCGTGCCAGTTTGGCGGGCGGCCTCGGAGGCATACAAGATGGAGCCTGCCGTATCCAAGATCACGATGTAGTCCTGCACCGACTGTAGGAGTCCGTCCACCCGAGGGGCGAGCACGAGCGGCGGGGAGGGCGGGGCGTCGAACGTCGGCTCACCGGGAACGACGCGTACCGTATCACCCGGAACCACGACGACGCCACGGTCGTAGGCGTCAGTGAGGATGGCCCCAATGAGGTCTGCCTGAGATCGCACCCGGGCGTCCACTTGGTCGTACCGATCCGCTCGCTGTGCCAAATAGATCGTCCCTGCAAACACGAACATGGTCGCAGCAAGGGCGAGGGCATACCCGAACGCCAGGCGCCCACGGAGGGTGCGAATCCTTATCATGTCACGCTCTCATGACGTAGCCGACCCCACGCACCGTGTGGATCAGACGATCCGACCCCTGTCGGGTGATTTTCTTGCGAAGACGATTGATCACGACATCTACCACGTTGGTACCAGGGTCGAAGTTGTATCCCCACGCGTACTCGGTGATCAGCGTTCTGGAGAGGACTCGACCCGCGTTGCGGACCAGATATTCCAAAACGGCATATTCCTTGGGCGTCAACTCGATCACCCTCCCCGCCCGCCGCACTTCGCGGCTCCCGGAGTCGAGGGTCAAATCGGCGATCTCGAACGTCGGAGACACGATCTCGCGTGGTCGCCGACCCAAGGCCTCGACGCGCGCCAAGAGTTCTTCGAAGGAAAACGGCTTGGTCACGTAATCGTCGGCGCCGGTGCGGAACGCCTGCACCTTGGAGTCCACCGCGTCCTGGGCGGTGAGTACCAAGACCGGTGTACCGATCCCCCGGTCGCGCAGCGTGCGGAGCACCTCGACGCCGCTCAACCCCGGCAACCGCAGGTCCAACACGATGACGTCGTATTCTCCGTGAGATGCCCGCTCGAGACCTTGGGGTCCGTCGGCCACGAGATCGACGTTGATCCGCTGTTCTTCGAGACCGCGCTGCACAAACTGGCCAAGGGTGCGATCGTCTTCCACAACGAGGATCTTCACGACCCTACCGCCCCACCATCTGCTATAGGGAAAAAGACACGGAAGGTGGATCCGCGGCCCGGTTGCGAGTCTACGATGATGCGACCTCGGTGCTGCTGTACGATCCCATAACAGATCGACAAGCCCAAGCCCGATCCCCGACCAGTTTCCTTGGTTGTGTAAAAGGGCTCGAAGATTTTCTGGAGATCTTCCCGTTCTATTCCTTCTCCGGTATCGGCGAATTCCACCATGACCTCATCCGTGCGATCCGGATTCATCCCGGTGCTCACGGTCAACGTGCCCTGCTCTTCCATCGCATCGATGGCATTGATCATCAACGCCAGGAACAGTTGGATGAGCTGCTTCGAGTTCACGGAAATCTCGGGCAGCGATTCCTCGAATCGCTTGACGAGATGGATGCGTAGGAAACGATCGTGGTGCTTGATGAGAAAGAGTGCATCGTCCACGATCGTATTGATCGATGCGGACGTTTTGGCCTGGGCTTTCGGGTTCGCGAAGTCCAAAAGACCATCGACGATATCCTGGCACCGATCCAGCTCGGATCCGATGATGCGTAGATACTCTTCGAATCCGGTGCGGGCCGACGCCGGCAGCTCTTCGAGCCGCAATTCCAACGCTTCGCTGCAGGCGCCTATCGTGGCCAGCGGGTTGTTAATCTCGTGCATCACGCCGGCGGCCAACTGGCCGATAGCCGCGAGCTTTTCGGTTTGGGAGATCTGTTGCTGGATGTTTCGCCACTCGGTGATGTCTTCGCCGATGGTGATTACGTGCGTGATCTCGTCGTCGTGCAGCCGCATCGGGATTTTGCTGATCCGGTAATACCGTAGCTCCCCGAACGCCGTCGACCCGATCTCTATTTGTTCCATTTGCCCGGTCGCGAAGACGTTGTCGAACTCCTCTTTGAGGAGATCCCGCGGTTGGCGACTCATCACCTCAAAGACTTCGCGGCCGAGTACGTCGTCACGTGAGACGCCCCGTTCCCCGACCTCTCGTTTGGTATTCCAGGCTTGGATTCGATAATCGCGGTCGACCACGTAGAGACCGACCGGGAGGGAGTCCACGATTCTCGAGATGAATCGGCGCTGCGCCTCGGCTTCCCTGGTTCGGTACGCTACTTCCGCGGCGAGGTCCTCGGACAACTCGGTCGAGGCCAGCCAAGGCGCCAATATGTTGGCGACGATATTGAGAATGCGTCGTTCGACGTCGACCAACGCCTCGTCCCGAGTCGTGGCCTCGAGCAAGCCGATGGGATCCCCATCATTAAAAAGAGGAAAACGCAGATGCAGTTTGGCGTCGCTTCCACCAGCTAACGGATCCTTGATCCACTCCTTCACTTGTTCCGCGTGTCGGGCGTCTGGACTCTCGGCACCGGCGGCGCCGAGGGCACGATATCCCGTTCCGGCCCGGTCCCTCAGCCAGATGCGGCATTCGCGGAGATCGAGATCGCGCTGGAGCGCACCCACAACCCCGGAAAGAACTTCGTCGGACCCCAGACCAGTTTGCAGGTACGACGTGACGTCGGCCAAGGCCGTGAGTCCCGACTGGCTGACCCGGCCCGCAGGCGAAGTTGAATCCGAATCGCTCACCGGCATCCTAACCCTATGGGAGCCCCCGCAGCTGATCGAGCAGCTCGGTGTTGTCCCGGCGGTCTCCCAATTCAGCCTCGACAAAGACCCACCGTGTGATTCCCTGTCTATCAACGATCACGTAGGCGCGCTTCGAGAAGGACGTGTCCTCGATGAGTGTGCCATACGCCCGGCACACATCCCGTTTGAAGTCGCTCAGCAGATCGATCTCGAAACCGTGCTTGGCCTTGAACTCCTTGAGCGCCGGTACTGAGTCGACGCTAATCCCGAACACCTTGGCATCCACACCCTCGAAAAGCGCAAAGTCGTTCGTGAAACATCGCATCTCATCGGTGCATACCGACGTGAACGCCAACGGAAAAAACGCCAAGACCACATTGCTTTTCCCTTGGAGCGACGACAGCGTCACTTCCTCGTCGGCCGTCGACGGAAGCGTAAAATCAGGAGCCGGCTTGCCAACCGTCGGAAGGC
>CAYLZR010000156.1:0-1272 GCA_964388145.1 uncultured Gemmatimonadaceae bacterium
GGAGGAAACCGACCGCGGCGAACGCTGGCGGCGTCGACGGGGAATGCGCTGTCGGTCTGCAGACAGCATACCGGTTCGGTGCAACTCCGAGACCGGATACGTGCACTCAGGCTCCAGGCCCGACGGTGGACGGTGGGAGATCCACTATCCCCCGCGCGATTCACTGCGCGCGTTCGATGGGTGGGAAGACGACCTGGAGCTGAATCTCTCTCCCGAAGACGAACAGCGCCTCAAGGAATCCATTGCCACGCTCGGCCAGCTGCAAGAACGGTTGCCGGCGAGTTGGGTCGGGCGCATGTCGAACCATTTCGCGCTCGAAAATTTTGACGACATCTTTCGGTTCAACCGGGTTCAAGGTGTGTCGCTGGGCGGTGGGTATCAGGTACGACCCGGTCCGGCGTTCACGACTCTGATCGGAACGGGCCGTTACAGTTTCGGCGACCAGCGGGCGACCGGCCGGCTGACTTGGCGCCGGGATGCACCGGGCGGTCGGTTGAACGTCGAGACGTTCCACGACGTTCGTGAGGTCGAGCCGTGGACCAGGGGGTCGGGTTTCGGAAACTCGCTCAACGCCATCTTCGCCGGCAACGACGATGCGGATTACTATCTCGCCACGGGTGGTGGTATCTCGTTTTCCAGCTACGGTCGCAAACTCCTCAGGAACGCCGAGTTCGGTGTTTACTTCGAACGGCAGCGCAGCATGATCACCGAAGCGTCGTCGGGAATCAACGACGGGTTGGGTGGCAACGGCATCTTTCCATTCAACTCACCAATCACCGACGGCGATTTCGTCCGCGTGTTTGCGATGCGGAACTCGTTCGCCGGACCCATCGAGTTGGCCCAGGGAGTCGAAGGACTGTTCGGTGAGGGCGTTGCGTCCACCCGGATCTGGGGATCGGCACGGCTGCCGTTTACGGTGCTCGATCGCACCGGCGAGTTGAATGTCCGGGCCGGCGGATTGGCCGGCGATATGGTGCCGCAGATGCTGTACCGGGTCGGTGGACCGCAGACGGTGCGTGGCTTCGACTACGGCGAGCGGCGCGGCGACGCGTTCTGGTCGGCACAGCTGGACTTCGGCCTGAGGAAAGGCGGCGTTATCTCGCCCGTTATCTTCGGCGACATCGGTGACGCGACCTTCTCGGGTTTTGATCCCTTGATTGGTATTGGCGGCGGCGTGTCGCTGTTGGAAGGGTTCATCCGGTTGAACCTCTCGAAGGGGCTCGAGCCCGACCGGGATCTGAGATTTGATCTGCTGTTTCGGGCACCGAGATA
>CAYLZR010000156.1:1372-5407 GCA_964388145.1 uncultured Gemmatimonadaceae bacterium
TCTGCTCTTCCAAACGCCGCTGTAGGCGTCTACGTTTTCTCGGCATGACGCCGAAGCCCTTTATAATAGATGAATACGTTAGATGGTCCGACGTCGACAACGCCGGCATCATCTTTTACGGTGCGTACGTCCGTTTCTTCGAGATAGCCGAAATGGAGTTGTTTCGGGCGGCCGGCATTCCATATGTGGACGTGTTCGATCGCTTCGACATCTGGTTGCCGCGGGCCCACCTGGATTGTGATTTCATGTATCCGCCACGCCTAGACGATCAGCTGAGAGTTGCTGCGTATGTCAGCCGATTCGGCAACAGCTCCATTCGGCTAAACTTTGACGTGTTGCATTTGAAGTCACGACGGATGGCCGCCACCGGACATGAGATCCTCGTCGTCACCGATCGCAGCACGATGAAGTCCCGTCCGATCCCAGAAGAGTTGAAGACATCTCTCTTTCAGTTCAATCTGGGTGAGGAAGATGCACGGCGGTACCTCCAAGAGTTTGGGGGAAACGCGTCGTGAAAGCCCATTGGGTGCTGCTGGCGACGTTTTTGGGGTGCGCGGGAGATGCGCCGGCCGAAGACGAAGCAGTCGATGAAAATGTCCAAGAAGATTTCGCCCTTGTGGATCTCACAATGCCTGAGTATCCGGCAGCGCAGGCTGGCCGTTTTATAGCGCAAAGCGTTTCACAGACTCCCGAAGACCAGCTTGGCGGAGACTGGCCGGCCGAGGCGGGAAGGTGTCAGGAGCCCACGGTCATTCAGATCGTTGCCAGGAGCGACAGCGCCGGGGTGATAGTGTTCATCGGACCGTCGGATTCGATCGTCGGTGAATACGACGTGTATGAGGGACGGTCCGACGTGCCGGACAGCCTGGCGGCGCGGGTTGGTCTGCAGACGTATAGTCCGCGGGCTCGGCAGCGAGGTCTCTACGGGGTGGGTGGTACGGTCGAGGTACACCGTGCCGATTCGGTCGTTGCGGGCCGCTTGGCGGTTAAACTCCTCGAGGACCGGTTCCAGGACACCGTGTTGATGGCTGCGTCGTTCGATGCGCCGCTGCGAAACGCGCCCGAATCCTGGTGCAGCGTGCTCGGGCCGGGGCGGGGCGAATCCCAACGGCTTCGCGCCAGTCCCCAGCGGCGTTAGATTAAGAGCCCTATGGAACAGACGTATTTCCGAAAAGGTCTTGGTCTCAAGCAGGAAGTGGCGGGCGCATTGTCGGCTGATTACCACAGCCGGCTGGTGGATCGCGTCCGGGACCAGAACAACGAGATATCGGCCGGTGGCCTGACCTTCAAGCTGGCCCAAGAATTCGGTTTCTGCTACGGAGTCGATCGGGCGGTCGAGTACGCCTATCAGGTCGACACGAAATTTCCCGACAAACGTGTCTTTCTCGTGGGCGAGATCATCCACAATCCCCACGTGAATGACAAGCTCGAAGCAATGGGCATTACCATTCTTCTTCCTGCCCCGGACGGGAAGTTCGATTTCACCAAGGTCAACGATGACGATGTCGTGATCATTCCCGCGTTTGGTGTCACGGTGCAGGATCTAGGGCGCTTGCGTGACATCGGTTGCGTGCTCGTGGACACTACGTGCGGCTCCGTGTTGAATGTGTGGAAGCGAGTTGAGAAATATGCCAAGGAGGGTTTCACGGCGCTGATTCACGGCAAGCATTTTCACGAGGAGTCGAAGGCCACGGCGAGCCAGGTGACGCGGTATCCCGGTGGCAAGTATATCATCGTCCGCGACATGGACGAGGCGTTGATCGTGTGCCGGTTCATCGAAGAAAGTGGAGACCCCGCGAGCATCGAAAAGCGCTTCCAGCACGCGGTGTCGCAGGGGTTTTCGGCAAGCGCCGACCTGGACCGCATCGGGGTCGCCAATCAGACGACGATGCTGGCGAACGAGTCATTGGCGATCGCGGCGCGTGTGCGGGAATCGATGATCGCGCGTTTCGGGGAAGAAAAGCTCGCCGAACATTTTCGGAGCTTCGACACGATCTGCTCGGCCACTCAGGAGCGGCAGGATGCGGTATTGGAATTGATCGAGCAGCCGCTCGACGCTATGATCGTGATTGGTGGGTATAACTCCAGCAATACGAACCACCTCGCGAGGATTTGTTCCGGCAGCACGACTACGTATCACATCAACGACGCCGACTGTATCGATCCTGAACGGGGAACGATTCGCCACAAGCCCATCGGGGCGGAGAGCGAAGTCGTCGTGGAAGATTGGTTGTCGCAAGCCGAGATGGTCGTGGGTATCACAGCGGGAGCATCCACGCCAAACAACAAGATCGGCGAGGCGATCGAGAGGGCGATGCGGACGAGAGGGGTGGAGATAGCAGGGAGCAGGGAGTCGTGAGTCGTGAGTCGTGAGTCGTGAGTCGTGAGCCGTGAGTCGTGAGCCGTGAGCCGTGAGTCGTGAGTCGTGAGGCGTGAGGCGTGCAAAGTGAGAAGTAGGAGGGGAGAGGGGGAGAGGGGAGGGGGTTTGAGACTACAGATGGTGGCCGGTGGCCGCCTTTTTTGTGGAGATATTGACGGTTTACGCGAATGGGCAGAGCCGTTAGACCGCGCCAAGACAACCAGGGAGACTAACCGTGTTCGTGGGACATCTTGCCGTTGCACTTGGCGCCAAGAGGGCGGAACCACGCATGCCACTTGGCGCGGCGGTGGCGGCGGCCTTTGGCCTCGACCTCCTGTGGCCCATCCTGCTCCTCCTTGGACTGGAGTCCGTTCGGGTCCATGCTGGCGACACCGCTTTTACGAATCTCGCGTTTGATTCCTACCCTTGGAGTCACAGTCTCCTTGCCGTGGTGGGATGGTCGGGGCTCGCCATGCTGTTGGGCCGGGGGGTGTACCGTTCGTGGCGGGTAGGTGCAGTGTTGGGAGGCTTGGTCCTGAGTCACTGGGTTCTTGACTTGATCACTCATCGCCCTGACTTACCACTGTGGCCTGACGGACCGGTCATGGGTCTTGGGCTTTGGAACTCGATCCCGGGCACCATCCTCGTTGAGGGCAGTCTGTTAGCGGGTGCCGTGTGGCTCTACGTCGGTTCGAGCTCAGCACGCGATCGAATTGGACGCTGGGCCTTGGTCGCGCTCGTCACACTCACCGGACTCATGTGGGTCACCCAGCCCTGGTCGCCTCCGCCGCCGAGTGATGCAGCGGTGGCATGGGGTGCGCTGATTCTCTGGCTGTTACCCCCCTGGGCGCGGTGGATCGACGCGCACCGGACGACGCGGGGCGCGGTCTAACAAGCCCATGAAGCTGTCGGCGCGCTCGTTTTGATAACGAAGGCGTCGAGTTGTGCGCATGGCGAGACTTATGAACGTTCAGCATCTTTCAGCATGGCAAGTGATAGCGCCGCAGCTTATGGGCAGGTTCGTTAGGCACCTTATAAGGAGGGCATCTGTGAGGAAAGTCAGCCTGTTTCTTGTTTGGGGCACCGTTGCCGTCGTGGCAGCCTGTGCGGCGCCCCAACCCGACGTGTCGGCGGATGAAGAGGCTATCAGGCGCGTGAACCAGACTTACATCGAAATCTTCCTGACCGGCGACGCTGGCCGTCTCATCGAGCTTTACGATGCGGCCGCAGTCCTTATGCCACCGCGACAGCTCCCCGTAGAAGGGCTCGACGAGATTCGCGCGTAGTGGGATAGTCTCTTTGCCCGGTGGTCAGTGGTGGAGGCCAGTTCCACCCTTGACGAGATCATCGTCGTTGGAGACTGGGCGTACGGCCGAGGGAGGTACTCGGACACGTCGCTACCGGCCGACGGAACCGACGCCGTCGTGGATGCCGGCAAGTTTTCCGGCATGTGGCGACGGCAACCCGACGGGAGCTGGAAGATCGCGCGAGATATGTGGAACGCTGCCGCCCCGCCTGCAGCGGGAAACTGATCACTGGGGGTCACCGATGGCGGGTTCCGGGCGGACGGCCCGTTCGTGCCGTTGCCGCTGCACGATGTCACAATCCTCACCGAGGCCTTTCGACGGGCGGTGCTGCGTCTGTTCGTTCGCCGGGACCTCATGGATGTCGAGACG
>CAYLZR010000157.1:0-1293 GCA_964388145.1 uncultured Gemmatimonadaceae bacterium
CTACCGCAACAAGAGACGGAAATACCTTCCCGATGACCGCCACTACTATGACCGCCCCCTGAAACGACTCTTCTCTGGTGCCGCACGAGGATCCAACGGTTCGGCTGCCGCATTTTTGGCGCGCGAGGCGGCCGGCATACGGCGACGGCTCGCAGGCGACGACTTCGAGAAAGCGTATGTCGTCAATCTCGTATTGACTGAGCTGACCAAGCGGTCCCGTGAACTCGACCTCCACACCTTCCGGTCCCCCGACGAAGTGCAGCACGAACTCCTGGATATTGTTTCACGAATGACAGCCGATTTTCGTCGGGTCGAGCACGTGGTGCCCGTGTGAAGCTCCGTGTCCTAGTTCTGACTCATCAGAAGATCGAGCTTCCAGGCAGCGTGAAAGGACTGTCGGAAAAAGAGATTGCGCCGTGGAAGACCGAATACCACGTCGTCAACGCTCTCAAGCGGCTCAAGCACGAGACAACACTGCTCGGCGGTGTCGATGATCTGGCGGCGATTCGGACCACACTCTTCGATTGGAAGCCCCACATCACTTTCAATCTCTTGGAGGAGTTCCGGGGAGAGGGAATTTACGTTCCGTACGTGCTGGGTTACCTGCAGCTCATGCACCAACCGTTCACGGGGTGTCACCCAACTGGCCTCCAGGTTGCCGACGACAAGGTACTCGCCAAGAAACTCTTGCGGTATCATCGAATCCCCGCACCCGATTTCGCGGTCTTTCAACGCGGCCGTGCGATCCGGAGACCACGGCGCCTTGCGTTTCCCTTATTCGTCAAATCAAGCACCGAACACGGATCCGCGGGGATCGCACAGGCCTCGCTCGTCACAAACGATGAAAAACTCGCCGAGCGGGTGCAGTTCGTCCACGAACAAATCGGTACGGATGCGGTCGCGGAGGAGTACATCGAGGGCCGGGAGTTGTATCTCGGCGTGATAGGGGACCAGCGACTGCAGACGTTCCCGGTATGGGAGATGCGGTTCGAGAAGCTTCCGGACGGCACACCCCGTATCGCGACCGAGCGAATCAAGTGGAATCTCGAATATCAGAAGAAACACGGCATCAAGACCGGTGCCGCGAAGGATCTCCCGGACGGTGTCGCCGCCCGCATCGTCAAGTTGAGCAAGCGGGTTTATCGGATTCTGGGGCTGACCGGCTACGCCCGAATGGACTTTCGCCTTGCCGAGGATGGCAAGCTCTTTCTGCTGGAGCCGAATCCGAATCCAGATCTGGCGCGGGACGAAGACTTCGCCGAGTCGGCGAAAGCGGTGGGGATGGGATATGAC
>CAYLZR010000157.1:1393-5400 GCA_964388145.1 uncultured Gemmatimonadaceae bacterium
CCAGACCACCAATCCCATGACCACGACAAAGACAACCATCTTGTTTGAATGACCGCCGATGACCTACGCGCCGAGCTCGAGAAACACCACGTCGCCGCTTTTGGGTGGGCGCTCAGTTGCTGCGCGTGGGATCGCACGGAAGCGGAGGACGCCCTGCAGGCCAGCTACCTGAAGGTGTTGGACGGGCGCGCGCGATTTGACGGACATGCGAGCTTTCGAACTTGGCTGTTCGGCGTAATCCGCCATACCGCGGCTGAGCATCGCCGGCGAGCCGGACGTCGTCAAAGAAAACTGGCGGCTTGGAAGCAAGAGCCGGCCGAAACATCTGAGAATCCGGAGGCGGCCCTGTCGCAGTCCGAAGCAAACCGGATCTTGCTGAGTGCGTTGCAGACTTTAGCGCCACGACAACAAGAGATTCTTCATCTCGTGTTTTATCAGGGGCTCACGATCCAGGAAGCCTCTCGAGTCGCCGGCGTTTCGATCGGGACCGCCCGAACACACTACGAACGTGGCAAAGCGAAACTGCGTCAACTATTGGCCGTGGAGCTCGAAGTATGACCGACGATGCTCACAACGAGTTCCTCGAAAGCGCTTTTCGCGGACTGCGCGACGAGGTAGCGGCCGACGTTCCGTCGTACACCGATCTACTCGAGAAGCCGAGGACCGAGTACGCAAGAACAAGGCTTCCGGCCTGGTTGCCGGTCGCCGCAGCGTTCGCGCTGATGGTGGGGGGAAGTACCTGGCTTATCATGCGCGACTCGTATCCCCAGCTTCCCGACGCATACAACGTGGTAAGCTGGGAGGCGCCCACCGACTTCTTGCTCGAAAGCCGACTCCGTCAGTTTTTGCGCTCGGTGCCTGATATCGGACGAGTGCGGTTCCCTGATTACGGTGCGCTGGACGACGCGACACCTACCACGAGAGACACCTCAACCGAGGGGAGAATACAGCTATGAAGAAAATCATTACTTGCGTCTTTACGCTTTCGGCGGTCACAGCATCGAGTGCCGCGGGTCAAGCGGATCACATGGAAAACCACATCTTTCCGCCCGAGGCCGTCATGCAGGCGAGCCGAAGCATCGGCCTCGATGAACAGCAGCGGGCCGCTATCACCGACGCGATCCGAGATTTCGAGCGAAGCCAACTGGAGCTCGAGTGGCAGATACAAGACGAAACACAGGCCTTGACGGAGATCATGCGCCTCTCGTCGATCGACGAGGCCGCTGCTCTAGCCCAAGCAGGCCGAGTGATGGATGCCGAAACCCGCATGAAACAAGCTCATCTGCGCCTGCTAATCCGGATCAAGAACCTCTTATCGGAGGAACAGCAAGTCCAGCTCAGAAAGCTCATTGATGGGCAACACAAACGACACGAATTGGAACGGCTCCACCGCGAGGACGAGACCCGGCACCTCCTGATTCAGCATAGGCCAGGACGATAGATGTAGCTGACCCGAGCGCGGGGAAGACGGCAAACTGAAACGTTTTCTCGGACGCTTCGTATTTGTGTATACATTCAGACAAATACCTAGCTCGTGGAGTCATGGTAAATCCTGGGGGAGAGTTCATGGGAACGTTGTGGAACGACATTCGCTACGGCCTCCGAATGCTGCTCAAGACACCTGCGTTGTCGTTCGTTGCGATAGTAACGGTGGCGTTGGGCGTGGGGCTCACCACTCACACGTTCAGCATCGTGTACGGGTCGCTCATGCGCGGGCTGCCGTACGAGGGCGCCGAGCGTCTCATGTACCTCGATCGCAACAATCTCTCCGAAGGCATCGAGAACATGTCCGTCTCGGTTCACGACTTCACCGATTGGCGTGAACAGCAGACGCTGTTCGAGGATCTGGGCGCCAGTCGGGGTGGCACCGTCAACGTCGTGGATGCCGAGGGACGTCCGGAGCGGTTCGACGGGGCCTTTGTCAGCGCTGGGCTCTTTTCTCAGATCGGCGTTCAGCCGTTGATGGGTCGAGGGTTCAATGACGAAGACGACGCCGGCCACACACCGCAGACCATCATTCTCGGCTACGACGTTTGGCAGACGCGCTACGGCGGTGACCCAAACATTCTCGGTCGAACTATTCGCGCCAATTCACGTTCCACAACGATCATCGGCGTGATGCCACCGGGGTTTCGTTTCCCAATACAAGAAGAAGTGTGGATGCCTCTCAACCTCGATCCGATCGACCTTCCCCGTGGAGAGGGTTGGAGCGTTCAGGTGTTCGGCCGGTTGAGAGAGGGCGTGTCCTTGGATGCGGCGCGGACGGAAATGGCAGGTATTGCGCAGCGCCTTGCGACGGAGTATCCCGAATCGAACGAAGGCATCGGCGTCGGCGTCAAGACATTCATCGAAGGGTTTATGCCGCCGCAGATCAGCGCGGTGCTCTACGTCATGCTCTTCGCCGTGTTCGGCGTGCTCCTGATCGCGTGTGCCAACGTCGCGAATCTGCTGCTTGCGAGATCACTTGTTCGCAGCAAGGAAGTCGCAATCCGATCTGCGTTGGGAGCGAGCCGCGGCCGGGTGATTCGCCAGCTATTGGTCGAAGCTACCGTGTTGTCACTGATCGGCGGCGTGTTGGGGATCGCCCTCAGTAAGGTGGGTATCGATCTCTTCAACGCGGCGCTGGTGGACGTCGAGAAACCCTACTGGATCGTCATGGCGCTTCACCCGCCTGTGTTGGCGTTCGCCCTAGGTGTGACATTGCTCGCCAGCATCGTTTCCGGAACGTTGCCGGCGATCCGTGCTTCGGGCGGCAACCTGCACCACGTGTTGAAAGATGAATCGCGCTCGGCGTCGAGCCTCCGTATGGGCAAGTTCAGCACTTTTCTCGTGGTCGGAGAGATAGCGGTATCCTGCGCGCTACTCGTGGCCGCGGGTATGATGATCCGAAGCGTGGTGAACCTCAAGAACTTGGACATGGGATTCGAGACCGCAGGAATCCTCACCGCTCGGGTGGGGTTATTCGAGACCGATTATCCGGACGCGGAGAGCCGTGTGCAGTTCTTCGACCGGCTCAAGGTTCGGCTGGAAGGGTTTGCGGGGGTTCAATCAGCGGCACTCACGACCAACCTGCCGGGGATTGGACAAGGTGGGTCATCGTTCGGCGTCGAAGGTGAGGCCTATGAAGAAGACCGGGATTACCCGGCTGCAAACCGAGTAACCACCACAGCCGGCTTGTTTGAGACGTTTGGCGTGAGCTTCCGCGAAGGTAGAGACTTCACCACGCAGGATCGCGAAACCTCCATGCCGGTGGCTATTGTAAACGAGAGCTTCGCCAGGCGTTACTCACCGGACGAATCTGTTCTCGGCAAGCGGATCCGTCTCGGTCGCTCGCAGTCCGAATTTCCGTGGATGACGATTGTCGGTGTGGTACCAGACCTCCACGTGGGCAGCTTCGCCCCGGGGGGATTCGGGAGCAACAACACCCGATTAGAGACGATCTACACACCTTTGCCCCAGTGGTCGCAGCGCTTCATGAGCATTGCCGTGACGACCGCCGGGGATCCGATGTCACTCGTTCCCCTGGTGCGCGATGCCGTGGCGAGCATCGATCCGAATCTTCCGATCTATTGGGTCGACACGATGGACGGGGTGATCGCAGACAACACCTGGGCTTTTGGGTTGTTTGGATCGCTCTTCATGATTTTCGGGACGGTGGCGTTGTTCATGGCAGCGGTCGGGCTCTACGGCGTGATGGCTTTCTCTGTGAGTCGCCGAACGCAAGAGATGGGTTTACGAATGGCTCTTGGCGCTCATGCGAAAGACATCGTCCGCCTCGTGCTCAAGAAAGGTCTTCTGCAGTTGGGCCTCGGCATGGCGATTGGGTTGGGGATCGGGATCGCGATGGCCCGCCCCTTGCGAGTCGTCATGTTCGACGTGAATGCCACCGATCCATTTGTGTACGGCGCCATTGTCGTCACACTCGGTCTCGCTGGGCTCTTTGCGTGCTTGCTGCCCGCACGGCGAGCGACGAGGATCGATTTGGTGGATGCGTTGCGGCCGGAATA
>CAYLZR010000158.1:0-1085 GCA_964388145.1 uncultured Gemmatimonadaceae bacterium
GATGGAGCGCGGGCGTATTTTGGTTACCCGGCCGACGCAAGCATTGAAGAAGGAAAGCAAACCGTCGACATTCTCGGTTCGATCCTCGAGGAAGCGATTAGGGAACATGGGGCTTGAGGAAAAGACAGCGGTCATAACCGGTGGAGGCCGGGGCATCGGAGCGGCGGTGGCGCATGCGCTCGCCGAAGCCGGAGCGTCGGTGGTCGTGGCCTCACGAACTGAGAGCGACATCGAGGGAGTAGCCTCCGCGCTCACCGCGGACGGCCATCGAGCTTGGGCAGTCCGCTGCGATGTAGCTGATCCGTCGAGCGTTCAAAACCTCGCGACCTCAGCAGCGGGGCACCTCGGCCACGTGGACATCCTGGTCAACAGCGCAGGGATCGGTGTGGCTGCGCCGATTCAGAAGATCACGCTCGAAGATTGGAACACCACTTTTGCCATCAACGCGACTGGCTCACTCCTCTGCATCCAGGCTTTTTTGCCGGGCATGGTCGAACGACGGTGGGGACGCGTGGTGAACGTGGCCTCGGTCGCCGGACTAACCGGGTTGCAATACACCGCCACCTATTCGGCGTCGAAGCACGCGGTGATCGGCCTTACTCGATGTGTTGCAGTGGAGGTTGCCAAGAAGGGAGTCACCGTCAATGCCATCTGTCCGGGGTTCGTGGACACAGACATGACCGTAAGAACGATCGACCGAATAGTGGAGAAGACGGGAATTACGCGAGAGGACGCATTACAGCGCATACTCGGCGCGACGCCACAGCATCGTCTGTTTCAACCCGAAGAGGTGGCACACGCCGTACTCTCGCTCTGTGACGAGCAAGCCAAAGGAATAAACGGGCAGGCAATCGTGCTCGACGGCGGAGCATTACTCGCATGACTTTCCAGATCGTCAACCCGGAGTCGTTGGGCGCTCCCAGGGGCTGGAACAACGGACTGGTGGGCCCTTCCAATGGGCGCGTGCTTTTTGTCGCGGGACAGGACGCTCGAGATACGACGGGTACCGTGACGGCGACAAGCATCGTCGATCAGTTCGGCATCGTTCTCGATAACGTGCTCACGGTGGTCCGCGAGGCCGGTGG
>CAYLZR010000158.1:1185-5347 GCA_964388145.1 uncultured Gemmatimonadaceae bacterium
CACGACACCGAAACTTCTGTAGCAACAATTACGCTCAACCGCCCCGAGAGACTCAATGCGTTGACGTTCGACGTTTACGCGGAGCTGCGTGATACCTTTCGAGCGCTCGATACCGAGCCAGGCGTCCGAGCCGTTGTCATTACGGGAGCTGGTCGGGCGTTTTGCTCCGGCGGCGACGTCAATGACATCATCGGAGCGCTGTTCGACCGGGACCGCGAGGGCCTCCTCGAATTCACTCGCATGACCTGCGATTTGATTCTCGCCATCCGCCTGTGCCGGCGCCCCATAGTTGCAGCTCTCAACGGGACCGTGGCCGGCGCAGGCGCGGTGCTCGCCTCCGCATGCGACCTGCGTATCGCCTCTGACAAGGCCAAGATCGCCTTCCTGTTCACCAAGGTCGGACTGTCGGGCGCCGACATGGGGATTGCATGGCTGTTGCCTCGAATCGTCGGATTTGGCCGCGCGACCGAACTATTGATGACCGGTGACTTCATCGACGCACAAAGGGCGTATGAGATCGGTCTTTATAACCGTGTCGTGTCAACCGAAGCGGTTCTTGGCGAGGCACGCACGTTTGCCGAGCAACTGGCCAAAGCTCCGTCGTATGCATTGGGAGTCACAAAACAGTCGCTCAATCGAGAGGCATCGCTCGACCTGGAGAGTGCGCTTCAAGCAGAGGCGGAGGCACAGGCCGTCTGTATGGAGGACCCCAACTTTCGCGAGGCGTTTGAGGCCTTTCAGGCCAAGCGCGGCACGAAGTTCGCATGAGCCGGCCAATCCCCGATCCGCATCCTGTGCGTGCTTTTCTCGATCCAAAGCACGTCGAACTCACGGCGAAACTCGGGAAGTTCGTCACCAATGAAATCGCCACACTTCCCGAGCCTGATGACGACGACGCGTCGCGCAAGCAGGCTCGAGAGATTCTGTTCGTGTTGGGCCGCGGGGGTTGGTACGAAGCGATCCAAGAACAGGATTTTCGATCGTGCGCGCTAATTCGAGAGGCTTTGGCCTACGCCTCCCCACTCGCCGACGCAGTCTTTGCGCTTCAGGCCCTCGGATGTACGCCGATTGCGCTTGCGGGAAGCAAGGAGCAGAAGCAGCGCTGGTTAGATCCCGCCATGAGCGGCGAGGCTATGGCCGCGTTCGCAATGACCGAGCCCGACGCCGGCTCGGATGTGGCGTCTATGACCACATCGGCGCAGCGCGACGGCGACCATTACGTGCTGAATGGACAAAAGACTCTCATTTCCAACGCGGGGATCGCCGACTTCTACACAATATTCGCGTCTACCGACACGTCGAAGGGCAGTAAGGGTATTGCGTGTTTCGTGGTACCTGCCGAGACCCCCGGCCTCGAATTCGTGCGCCCCCTCGTCATGAGCGCACCGCATCCGTTGGGCGACATCGCCCTGGTGGATTGCAGGATTCCAAAGGCCAATCTCATCGGGTCGGAGGGCAGCGGGTTCAAGCTTGGCATGGCCACACTCGATCGCCTTCGCGCGACGGTGGGAGCGGCTGCATGCGGGATGGCCGATCGCGCGTTACACGAGGCGCTGTCCCACGCAACGAGCCGCACACAATTCGGCAATCAACTTGCCGAGTTTCAGCTCATCCAACAGAAGCTCGCGCGCATGGCTACCGACCTCATGGCCGCGCGCCTGTTGGTGTACCGCGCGGCGTGGGAGAAAGACAATGGGGCCGAGCGCGTCACGTTGGAGTCGGCCATGGCCAAAGCGTTCGCGACGGAAGCCGCACAGCGAATCGTCGATGACGCGGTGCAGGTGCTCGGCGGCCGCGGCGTGCTTGCGGACCATCCGGTAGATCGACTGTATCGGTCGGTGAGGTCGCTGCGGATTTATGAAGGTGCAACCGAGATACAGCAGCTCATCATCGCGGGCCAGCTCATCAAACAACACAAGCAGCGGAAGTCGGATTAAGTGAGGATCGTCAGCGTAGGCGCGGGACCGGCCGGTCTCTTTTTCGCCATCCTGATGAAGAAGGCCGATCCAAAACACCACATCACCGTAGTCGACCGCAACCGTCCCGACCACACGTTCGGGTTCGGGGTCGTGTTCTCCGACCAGGCGCTCGAGAACGTCGCGGAGGCCGATCCCGCCACCTATGGGAAGATCACCGAAAACTTTGCTCACTGGGACGACATCGACATCCACTACGAGGGCAACACCGTCACCTCGAGCGGTCACGGGTTCAGCGGCATGTCCCGCGCTACGCTGCTCACGATTCTCAGCCAACGCTGCGAAGAGCTCGGCGCCGAGTTGATTTTTGATCACGAGGTCAGTGATCTCGCGCCGTACTCAGATGCCGATCTCATCCTGGCCGCCGATGGAGTCAACAGCACGATCCGCGGCATGTTCGAAGATAAGTTCAAGCCCACAATCGACTGGCGCTCTAACCGGTTTGTATGGCTCGGCACGACCCGTGTCTTTCCCGCCTTCACCTTCTACTTCAAGTGGAACGAGCACGGGTTATGGAGACTGCACGCCTATCGATACGAGGAAGGACTATCGACCTTCATCGTTGAGGCAACCGAGAAGACGTGGCGGAGCGCCGAGTTGGCCGATGCCGACGAAGATCAGACCGTTGCTTTCTGCGAGGAATTGTTTGCGGACGAGCTAGACGGACACAAGCTCCTGAAGAACCTCTCGGTCTGGAGACAGTTCCCCACCATAAGGAACGAACATTGGTATCACGACAACGTCGTCTTGGTGGGAGACGCCGCGCACACCGCCCACTTTTCGGTCGGCTCGGGAACCAAGCTCGCAATGGAGGACGCCATCTCGTTGGCGAAAGAGTTGAACGACCGAAAGGATGTTTCCTCGGCGCTCGCCGCCTACGAAGCCGAGCGTCGCCCGCAGGTCGAGAGTATGCAACGTGCGGCGCAGGTGAGTCTTCAGTGGTTCGAGGATACCGAACGCTACATCGACATGGAGCCGACACAGTTTGCGTTCAACCTCCTCACGCGCAGCTTTCGCATCACGTATGAAAATTTGCGCTTGCGCGACGAAGGCTTCATCCGCTCTGTCGACACGTGGTGCGCGGAAAAGGCAACAGCGCAAAGCGGCGTCGAGATCTCGGTGACCAACCCACCTCCGCCGCTGTTCACCCCGTTCCGCCTTCGTGAGATGCTGTTGATGAACCGTGTCGTCGTGTCTCCTATGTGCCAGTACATCGCCGAGGACGGGATGCCCAACGAGTGGCACATGGTTCACATCGGTAGCCGGGCCATCGGAGGCGCAGGACTCATCTTCACCGAGATGACCGACGTGAGCGAGGAGGGACGAATTACCCGGGCGTGCGCGGGCATGTACACACAAGAGCATGTCGAGCCGTGGAGACGAATCGTCGACTTCGTGCACCAGAACAGCTATGCGAAGATCGGCATGCAGCTCGGACACGCCGGCCGCAAGGGATCCACTCGTTTAGCTTGGGACGGCATGGATGAGCCGCTCGACGAGGGAAATTGGCCGATCATCTCGCCCTCACCGATTCCGTACTTCGAGCACAGCCAGGTGCCGAGGGAAATGGATCGGAGCGACATGGACAAAGTCCGTGACGATTTCGTCAGCGCTGCCCGTCGAGTCGACGAGGCGGGCTTCGACATCGTCGAGCTGCACTTTGCTCACGGGTACTTGCTGGCCTGCTTCATCTCTCCTCTGACCAACACGCGCGATGATGAGTACGGCGGCTCGCTCGAGAACCGCATGCGCTTTCCCCTCGAGGTTCTCGACGCGGTGCGCGAGGCGTGGCCCGCGGAAAAACCCATGTCCGTCCGGATTTCCGCGGTGGATTGGGCGCCCGGCGGCCTGCAACCCGAGGACGCGGTCGAGGTGGCAAAGCTGCTCAAGCAACACGACTGCGACATCACCGACGTCTCGGCCGGGCAGACGGTGCCGTATGCCAAGCCGGTCTACGGGCGACAATTCCAGACGCCCTTCAGCGATCGCATTCGGCACGACGCCGGCATCTACACCATGGCGGTCGGCAATATCTCATCGTACGAGGACGTGAACACGATCCTCGCGGCGGGGCGCGCCGACCTCTGCGTGATGGCCCGCGCGCATCTGTGGGACCCATATTGGACCCGGCACGCGGCGTACGAGCTGGGTTACGAGTTTCCGTGGCCGGATCCCTACGGCAGCCT
>CAYLZR010000159.1:0-5339 GCA_964388145.1 uncultured Gemmatimonadaceae bacterium
ACGATGCTGAACATGGTCGTGGTGAGTCCGATGCCAAGTGCCAACGCGGCGACCGCATTCAGTGTGAGACCGCGGTGTTTCATTAGCATCCGGATGCCGTACCTGATGTCTGCGGAGAGCGACCTCAAGGTCGTACTCGCATCTTTGGCCACCGAGGCCCGTCTCTTGATCTCGGCAATGCGCTCGCTGGCACCGAAACGTCCCGCGTGCACGCCGGCCGAGATCCAAACACGGCCCACGGCTGCAAGACCCTCCCCGCGAGCAGCGTGCAGAGCATCGTCGAATGTTTCGCACATGGTGTCCCCGAAGCGCTCGCGAAACGACTTCGGATAAACCAAAAGCAACCAACGGTAGATATGACCGGACGTGCTCTTCATGTCTCGGCCTGTAGTGTGTTTTCGAGTCGTCGGGCGTCATTCACCAGGTCAGCCATCCGTTCCGCTTCCGCAGCGACGACCGCGTGTCCCAACCGCGCCAGTCGATAGTATCGACGTCGTTGGTCGTCACGGTCCGGTGCGGGACGGTGGTCGGACTCCTCGACCAGACCCTCGTCGAGCAGGCGCTTGAGGTGTCGGTAGAGTGGCCCCGTCTCGAGACGGATGCGGCCTTCGGAACGCTCGCGAACCCTCTGCATGATGGCGTAGCCGTGGCGCTCCTCCTCGGCTAGAGCCAGTAAGATGTGGTACACCAATGGTTTAACTGGAAGGCATCTGTCGATAGCGTCCTGGCCGAACTCGCGCATGGGGCCCTCTCCATATGAATACAAACAGTATGTATACAGTTTGTACGTATTTGGAGCGACGAAGTTCCAGACGTGTGGATGCTCGTTTCATGGCTGCTCATGCATTCCAGCGTGGTCCATGGCTGAGGCTGGTTGGCTTGGAGAACCGCAGCCGTGACTTGGCTGTGCCGACAGATTACGTTGGTCGGTGGCTTGTTCAAGAATCTTAACTTTTCATTACGCGGTCACTCATCGCCCACGAGGGAGGTCAAATGACGTCGCCGATTTCGATAGAACGGTTCGTCGAGGAACTCGAGAAGCTGCATGCAGGGATAACAAAAGGAGGTTACAAACCGGGTGAGTATGATCAGCGACTGGCTAAGACCCTCCAGGAGCTTCGGGAGCGACGCATCGACGGCGACCGGTCCCAGATTGTGGCGGCACTGGATGGATGTCTCGAGAAGGGTACGATCACCGACTCCGTAAGAGTCCACTTGCAGAAGCGACTCGATCTGGACTGAGAACGACTCATCACGGTCCCATTACCAACTGAGGGAGGTCCCGCGGGCCAAAACAAAGAGGGTCGAATATCACACATTGAGAGGCGGCCGAGTTACAGCGCGTTGCCCTTTGGGACGCCAAATTGAAGATTCGAGAGAAACTGGCACCCCAAAGTGGGTCGTACATTAAGGAGTACATCATGGCAAGCGCACAACGGCCATCATATACAGACGCCCTTACCGAGCTATGTCAGAACGGCCTCGACATCGCTCGATACCTCCATCAGTGTCCGGAGGATCAAGACGAAAGGGCGCGGTTGAAGAAGATCCTAGGCGAGATCCAGCGGGATCCAGCGGTCAGAATGCGGCGCGAGTTCCCGAAGGTCGCGATCGAGATGGAGCGGGCGCTCAGAGGAGACGCCGATCAGATGTCGGCCGAGATTCTGGCGGAGGGCTTCGAGCGCATGACTCGCCTCTGCGATTTGGCAAAGAGCGGGCTGCTGTAAGAGTAGGCCGTAGGTAGTGGGCAGTCGGCAGTTAGCGGCGCCTGCCCACTGCCCACTGCCGACTGCCCACTTTGCAATCTCCCAGCATCCTCGGTCCGCAATTCCTCCCAGACCCTCCCACCAAATCCGGTAGCATCCTCCTTCAACCCTTCGGGACTTTGAAGCGTCCAATGTGTAGAACGTTGACAAAGTCCGGGGCCCTGCCCCTGCCCCTGCCCCTACCCCTACCCCTACCCCCGTGTGGAGGATCTGGCTGAGATGAAAGACTGGCATTTCAAGGTTCCGACCGCCGTCGGTGGCTTGCTGGCAATCGTAGTGCTCTGGGGAGAGTTCGGGCACACCTTCGGGTTGCCGAGCTGGAACGCCGCAACGACTCGAACCGTTGACCAGCGGCAACACGAATTTCGGTGGGAGAGGGTCTTGGAAGCGGGGAAGACAATCGAGATCAGGGGCATCAACGGCTCGGTCACGGCCGAAAAAGCGTCCGGCAACCGCGTCCGGATCGTGGCCGTCAAGGTCGGCAAGCGAAGCGACCCCCGTGAGGTGAAGATCGAGGCGGTCGAGAGCGCCGAGGGGGTGACCATATGTGCGGTCTACCCGGGTGCGAGTTCCTGCGGGTCCGGTAGAATCAACATCCGTAACAACGACGTCCAGGTCCAATTCCACGTGAGCGTCCCGGAGGGAGTACGTCTCGTGGCCACAACGGTGAATGGATCTGTGAAGGCCTCCCAGCTGGAGAGTGACCTCGTGGCGCGCACCGTAAACGGGAGTGTGACGCTTTCCACGACGGGTCGTGCGGAGGCAAGCACGGTCAATGGTTCGATCATTGCCGAGATCGGCGCGACGAATCTGACTGCGGATCTCGTGTTCAGCACCGTCAACGGCAGCATTTCCGTTGAGGTCCCTGAGGGACTGAATGCGGACATCGGCGCCTCGACGGTTGGCGGTCGGCTGTCGAGCGATTTTCCGTTAATGGTCGACCGGCGGCGTATGCACGGGACGCTGGGTTCCGGAGGTTACGAACTGAAGCTGAGCACCGTCAACGGCACGATACGTCTGAAGCGGGCTCAGTAGCCGCCGCGATCAATCGGGGGATCCCATCAGGCCTTGCCGCTCGAGCAGCGGGTCGAGACGGGGTTCCCGTCCCATGAAGGCCTTATAGAGGTCCATTGGGGGCTGGCTGTCCCCTTGCGCCAGGATGTGCTGTTTGAATTCCCGGCCCACGGATTGATTGAAGACTCCCTTATCACGAAATCGGGTGAACGCGTCAGCGTCGAGTACCTCCGCCCACTTGTAGGAGTAGTATCCCGCCGCATACCCCACCGAACTAGCGAACAGGTGTCCAAAGCTCGCGATGAAGCCGTAATCTTCCGGAAGTGGTGCCGGGTAGTGCTGCTGCAAGAATTCGCGAGTATACGAGGCCACGTCGTTGTCTCGAACCTTGTCGTATTCGCGATGCAACATGAGATCGACGCTCGCGTAGCCGACCTGCCGCATTTGCGCGTTCGCTGCCCGATATGTTCTCGCCCGTTTCATCTTGTCGAACAGGCCGGCGGGGATGGGTTCCTGGGTGTCGAAGTGCTTCGCGAAGAGGTCGAGGGCCTCGCGCTCCCAACACCAATTTTCCATTATCTGCGATGGAAGCTCCACGAAGTCCCAAGCGACGTTGGTGCCCCCGAGGCTGCGCACGGCAACCTCGCTCAAGCAAAAGTGCATGAGATGGCCGAACTCGTGGAACAAGGTTTCGACTTCACGGTGAGTGAGTAAGGCGGGCTTACCACCCACGGGCGGGTTCACGTTGGCGCAGATGAGACCGAGGTGCGGTTTACCGAGTTCGGCGAGCAGCAATCCGTCCATCCATGCTCCCGCACGCTTGTTCTCGCGGGGGTAGAGGTCGACGTAGAACGACGCCAGGTGCTGTTCTTCATCGTCGATGAGCTTGTACGTGCGAACGGCCGCATCCCACGTAGGCAGGTCCTGAGATGGAACCACGCGAACCCCATACAGTCGCTTGACGGTCTCGAACAAACCGTCGAGGATGTTGTCGACAGAGAAATACGGTCGTAGTTGTTCTTCGTCGAAGTCGTACAGTGCGGTACGCCGCTTCTCGGAGTAGTAATCGATGTCCCAGGGTTGCAAAGTGGCGTCGTTGGTGCCGATTGCGTCGCGGGAGAAACGCTCGAGGGCGCGGTTTTCCTTGTGAAAGAAAGGCAGGGTCTTTGCGCGCAGATCGGCTAAGAACCTCCCGGCAACCGCGCCCGATCCGGCCATGCGGTCCTCCAATACGAGGTCGGAGAAGTCATCGTAACCGAGAAGGTGGGCCTTCTTGGCACGGAGCTGCAGGATTCGTTCGATGAGCGTGCTGTTGTCCCAGTCGCCCTTGGCCGCTCGGGTATTGTAGGCTCGCCACATCTTCTCTCGCACCGACCGGTCGTCGAGGTAGGTAAGAACGGGTATGAGGCTCGGGGCTTGCAAGGTAAAGCGCCACCCGCTTCGTCCTTTTGATTCCGCGCTCTCGCGCGCGGACTGTTTGGCTGAATCAGGCAAACCCGCCAGTTGGCTCTCGTCTTCGATCACTAATTCGAAGGCGTTGGTAGCGTCCAGCACGTTTTGGGAGAATTTCGTGGTGAGTTCGGCCAATTCGACATTGATTCCGGCGACGCGTTCTTTACCGGCGGCACCGAGCTCCGCGCCTTGGCGACGGAATTCGTCCAAGAGCTTGTTCAAGTGGCGCGCGCGGGGTCCCGTCAATTCCTTGCCTGCCGGGCTCTCCCCAAACGCTCGCAGGGCATCCCATAGACCTTCGTCCAGGAGCACGCTCGACCAGAAAGCGCTGAGCTTCGGCTGCATCTCTTGGTGGGCTTCCCGCAATGCCGGGTACGTCGCGACGGATTCGAGGTGACTGACGACGCCACTGGCCCATTCGAGCCTCTCTGTGGCGCGTTCTAACGCCGCAAGGGTGTTGTCGTAATCCGGTTCGTCCTCGACCGCGATGATCTCGTCGATCTTCGCCCGAGTCTCGATCAAGAGTCGATCGATGGCCGGCCCGACATGTTCGGCGCGTATCTGATCGAAGGGGACAGCGAACGCGATGTTGAGCAGCGGGTTTGGTGGCATAGCGAGGTATGGTATACCGGTTTGGCCCAAAATGTACATAGTTGGTCCTGACTGGGGCACGGAGTGACAAGCGGGGGGCGGGGAGCGGACCCAATATCCAATATCCAATATTGAATATCCAATATTGAATATTCGATATTCGATATTCACTTCGGGGTGGCAGATGGGTGGCCCGCTCCCTGCTCCCTGCTCCCTGCTCCCCGCTCCCTGCTCCCCAGGGATATCGCTATTGCGTCAACGCCGATCTCATTGTATCTGGATCGTATCAGTGCTCGCGGTTTCCAGACGACGGCCCCTGGAGGAGGTGCAATGGCGGAGATCCAGCTGTTCGACAACGAGTCCGGCGAGCCGATTGGGGCGATCACACAAAAGCAGCTCGATTTCTTGATCGACCAACTCGAGGAAGAGTCACTGGATGATCGGGATTATCACATCAACCGTCCAACGATCGACATGCTGGATGAAGAACACGGAGAAACCGAACTCGTCGAACTG
>CAYLZR010000160.1:0-5292 GCA_964388145.1 uncultured Gemmatimonadaceae bacterium
CCCCTTCACAGCCGTCACCGACGACGAGACTATCAACACCAACTCCTTCGAGCGTGCCGATTGGCGCGAGGGAGTCCAGAGGGGTGCGGACGTCAGAGGTCTCCTCAGGAACCCTGCCATCGCCACAGCCGGATTCGCGCCACGCTTGCGCGTTGCCGTCGTTTGGTCAACTGCGCGGCCAATTTGGCGTAAATGTTTGACTTATAACGACTTGTGCAATTTTTGGGCAGCGAGTAGGTTAGGTTTCCAATCGACGTTCCCCGACCGTCGATGACCAAGGGAACAAGCACCTCTCGGCTATCAAGCCAGGGGCACAAAAATTGCGTTTTTGACCTAGGATGATGAGGAAAGACACGCCCCATGTCCAAGACGGGCGCGGGCGTTTTCTTGAGCGAAAAACTGCGACGAGCTAGCGAAAGACCGATTCAAAGTGACCCACGAGCCCTTAGCGGAGGGGGGTATGCACCCCTCGCGTAGAGCGCCACACCGCGAGGTCCATCTCAGGGATCTGGCGACGGTCGTGCTGCGCCATTGGCTACTCGTCATTCTGCTGGCGGGACTCGTGGGTGCCGGCGCGTACTATTCCGGTCGACGGGCGGTCCCTCAATACCAATCGACACTTACGGTCCAGATCAACGCCCGCACCCAAGTGTTCTCCCGTCTTGATAACGTCAACATCGACGAACTGACCTTCCGCACCGACCCGATCCTCTCCGAGGCGCTCGTTCTCACGACCCAGGGTTTGGCTCTGAAGATCGTAGACAATTTGAGTCTGCAGCTCCAACCCAGCGATCCCACCGTCCGCCGTAGTGACGTCTTCACAGACATCGCGATCGATCCGGACGCGGCGAACCCCGGTACGTTGCGGCTGGTAGCGGACGCCCCAGGGTATCAGTTGTTGGATGTGACCGGCGCCGTGATCGCATCCGGTTCGGTGGTGGACACTGTGGTCGGGCCCGGATTCTCCTTCACAATTCAGCCACGGGCTGCGCCAATTGCCGTGGACTTCGCTATCATCGGCCGCCCGACCGCTGCCGCCCGTGTGACCGGCGGTCTGTCGTACCGGGTCCGGGACGGGACGAACGCGGTTGATCTATTGTTTACCGGCACCGATCCGACCCTCGTTCCCCTCATCTTGAACGATGCGGCGCTCCAACTGCGCAACATGGGGGTGCAGCGCGCGCGGGCAGCGGCGGGCACCAGACGCCAATACATCGAAGCCCAGCTCGAACGATCCGACTCGGCGTTGCAGCGGAGCCTGCGCGACATCCAGCAGTTCAGGGAGGGCCGGCAAATCACCGATTTGTCGGCGCAGGCGGCCGCGATCGTCCGGACGATTCAACGGTTGGAGCAAGACAGACAACTGGAGTTGGTGAGGATCTCCACCCTCCAGGACGCCATGTCGGTATCCGACACGATCGGCGTCGAGACGCTGAACCGCTTGGCGGCAACCCAAGGCGTGGCCTCCAACGCCGCGATGAACTTTCAGATCACGGGCTTGTTACAGCTCTATGAAGAACGCCGCACGCTCACCGCGGGCGCGTTGGGTTTGCGAGAAGGGAATCCCCAAATCAGCAGCATCGACGAACAGATTCGCCAAGGACATGCGGCGTTGGAAACTGCCGTCGACGCCACCATCCAAAGCATTCAATCGAGGCTGGATGCGCTCGCCGTCGAAATCGCCAGGCAAGGCAACGAGCTGTTGGCGTTTCCCGGAATGGAGACGCGCATCGGGCAGCTGAGCCTGGAGTCGACCATTCTCGAGGAAACGCGTCGCTACTTGCTGGGACAGTACCAGCAGGCGCGCATGCAGGAAGCGACCATCAGTCCCTACGTCCAGATCCTCGACAGCGCGTCACCTGCCTTCCGAATTGGCACGTCGCTCCGCCAACGTGTCATCCTCGGCGTGCTCGTGGGGTTACTCTTGGGCCTCGCCGGCGCGTTCTTCCTCGAATATCTCGACCAGACGGTAAAGAGTTCCGCCGACATCGAGCGTGTATTGGGCGTCCCGCTGCTGGGGGCGATCCCGCAGGAGCCCAAACTCACCCGGGGCGTCGACGGCCGCCGAGGACCTATCGTCACAATCAATCAGCTCGACCCCGACGAACCGGTGGTGGAATCGTACCGTGCGCTCCGTACGAACGTGACGTTCGTTGGCGCGGAGAAAACGCTGCAGTACATCGCCGTGACCAGTCCCGGACCGCGCGAGGGGAAGTCGACGACGGCTATCAACCTCGCGTTGACGCTCGCGCAGAGTGGCCGGCGCACCATCCTGGTGGATGGAGACCTGAGACGCTCGACGATTCACCGCGCCTTCGGCCTAGTCCAAGAGCCTGGCCTCACCGACGTGTTGATCGGCGGGGTGAGCGCGGCCGAAGGGATTCGCCCCGAGGTCGCGCCTTCTCTGGACGTGTTACCGAGTGGATCCACACCGCCGAACCCGTCGGAGCTGCTCGGTTCTTCGGCGATGGACCGGTTGGTCGCCGAGTTGCGTCGCGACTACGAGTATATCGTGGTGGATACCCCGCCGACACTTCCGGTCACCGATGCCGCGGTCGTGGCCACCAACGCCGACGCCACCATTCTGGTCGTGAAGAGTGGAGACACCGAAGAAACCGCCGCTCAGCGCGCCATGGATCAGCTACGACGCGTGCGCGCGAGAATCGCCGGCGCCGTGCTGAACGCCGTCAGCGCCAAAAAGGATCCGCAGTACACGTATTACAGCTACCGCTACCGGCAGGACCCTCCGTCACGATCGCGTCTCCGCTCGGTGGCCGAGAAGGTCAAGGACACATTGGCTAGGCGGTAGGTGGCACGTTGCATGACCACGTGGCACGTTGCACGGCTCACAGCTCACGGCTCACTTCAATAATCTGATCCCTCCTCGTCCCCACACTCACGTAGCGGATCGGTACCCCGATCAACTCCTGAAGGCGGTCGAGGTACGCACGGGCCTCGGGAGCGAGATCGGCCATGCGCCGCACTTCCGAGGTCGGGCGGTGCCAACCGTTCAATCGCTCGTAGACCGGCTCGAGCCGGTCGAGGACCCGCGTGTCGGACGGAATCTCGTCCACTAGATCCCCGTCGATCTTGTAGCCCACGCAAAGGGGAATCGTGTCCAACGTGTCGAGTACATCCAATTTGGTGACGGCGAGGTCCGTGAGGCCGTTTACACGAGCGGCATAGCGCACCACCACCGCGTCGAACCATCCGCAGCGCCGCGGGCGCCCCGTCGTCGCGCCGAACTCTCCCCCGAGTTCTCTCAACGAGGCTGCCTCGTTTTCCTCGGCTTCCGTGGGGAGAGGGCCGTTCCCCACACGTGTCGTGTACGCTTTTACTACGCCCAGCACCGCGTCGATCTTGGTTGGCCCTATGCCCGCACCCACCGCGGCGGCGCCGGCGGTCGTGTTAGACGAGGTCACGAACGGATATGTCCCGTGATCCACGTCGAGCTGCGCACCTTGCGCACCCTCGAGGAGGACACGACGCCCATCCTCCAATGCCCGCCACGTGATGAGACCCGTGTCCGCCAGCATCGGGACCAAACGCGGCGCCACCCGTTCGAGCAGTTGGAGGTTCTCGGCGGCGGAGACCCGGCCCTCTGCGCCCATCAGCTCGAGACGTTGATTGACCTGAGCGACGCGGTCGGCGAGGGTTTCCCGCAGGCGATCCAAGTCGCGAAGGTCTCCGGTTCGCACGCCTCGCCGCCCGATCTTGTCTTCGTAGGTCGGTCCGATGCCACGTCCCGTCGTGCCGATGCGCTGTTTCTTTTCCGACGCGCAGTCCAGCAGCTTGTGATACGGAAGGACCAAATGGGCACGATCCGAAACGGTCAAGCGATCGGTGACATCCACACCTCGTGCGACGAGATCGTCCACTTCCTTGAGCAACGTGTCGGGGTCGAGCACCACGCCGTTGCCGATGATACAGCGTGTGCCTTGGTGCAGGATTCCCGACGGTATCTGGTGGAGAATAAACTCGTCATCGCCCTTTACCACCGTGTGGCCCGCGTTCGCGCCGCCCTGGTAACGCACCACCAGATCGGCCTGTTGCGCCAGCACGTCGACGATCTTGCCCTTGCCCTCATCGCCCCACTGGGCACCCACGACCACAACGCAATTGCGTTTGGTGTCGAACATCCGGTTCGCGTCCTCCCGCTATCGACAGGGTATCGGGCCCACAAAAAAACTCCACCGGGGGCTCCCCCGATGGAGTATCCTTTGAACAAAGGTAGAAAGGGACGTGAACGGCGTCAACCAAATCGGCGAGGGCCGGGGAGCGACCTTACGCCAGGATCAGCTCAGCCGTTCGAAGCAGGTCGGCGATACGGCTCTCGTCCGCCGACCCGACCGGATCGAGGGGAGCGCGGACTGGGCCGCCGACGAGCCCAACACCGTCCATGGCGACCTTCACACCCGCCGGCCCCAGTTTTCCGACGATTTCCTTGTGCAAGGGTGTCAATCGCTCTTGCGCCCGCCCCGCGGCGGCCTTGTCGCCACGTGCGAAGCATTCCGCAATGTCCACCGCCGTTTCAACGGCAAAATTCGCGACCGCGAGGATGCCACCCACCGCTCCGAGCTCCAGGCCCGCGTAAAAGGCCGCACCCGATCCGATGAACAGGGCCCAGTCCGGAGCGGCATCCCGGTACGCGGCAAAGTTCTTCAAGTCCCCACTCGAGTCTTTGGCGCCGACGATATTCGGGTGATCGGTCAGCGACGCCAGGGTAGCATCGCTGATGGGCAAGTTCGTATAGACAGGGATGTTATACACCAGCACGGGAATCGGCGACGCATCCGCAATGGCGCGGAAGTGATCGACCAGTCCCTGTTGTGAGACGAGCCGCGCAAAGTATGACGGTGGGCGCACCAGCGCGGCGTCTGCACCCTCCTCGGCCCCATATTTGCACGCGGCAATCGTACCTCGCGTCGACTCGCGGCCCGCTCCGAGAATCAGCAGTTTTCCATCGGGCACGACCTCTCGCAGCCAGCTCACCATTCTTCGGGACTCGTCATCGCTCAACAACGAGGCTTCGCCTGTCGAGCCGGCAACCACAACGCCATTCGCCCCTGCGGACAGCAGCGCACGTGTGTTCTCGCGCAATGCAACCGGAGCGACGTCACCTATCGGGTCGAACGGTGTCGTGAGTGGTGCGAGCACTCCGTGCAGACGCTTGTTCATTATGATGCCGTCTTTTTTGTGCGCCGGCGTTTCGGGGTCGGACTATCGAACATCCCGGGATCGCTAGCGGCGGCCGCAGCGGTTTCGCTGGTTATGATCTTCTCCTCGACGAGC
>CAYLZR010000161.1:0-5288 GCA_964388145.1 uncultured Gemmatimonadaceae bacterium
GGTGGGGCACGGAGTCGGGATGTGCCAGTGGGGAGCGATGGGACGTGCGCGGGTGGGGCAAGACGCCCGAGCGATTCTGGATGCGTACTTCCCTGGGACGACGGTGGTTCGGTCGGATTGACAGTCGACAGACGGAAGGAGGGAAGGGATGAGGTTTTGGCTACGCGCACAATCTGCAACCTGCAATCTGCAATCTGCAATCTGAAATCATGGCGACTTCCTTTTCCAAGCGAACAGTTCTGACCCTGGCGGCGCTATGGTTGGCTCCCGGATCGGCACACGCCCAGGGCTTTCTCGAACAATTCAGTTATGAGGGGCTGGGTTTTTCCGGTATTGGGTTCGACATCGGACCGGTGGGTTCCGATAAGCTGACGACAGAGGTGTCCGGCGGGGTGCGGGTGGATTACGGCATGATCGCGCCGCGGGTGCGGGTCATGTTTGGCGCCAACTACTTCAAGGGCGAGCTGAACCAAGAAGAGATCCTCCAGTTTGAGCGTCAACTTCTCCAGAACGTACAGGATCCCACCGGTGATGCGACTGTGAATGTCGGAAGGATCACGTGGTCCAACCTGGAAGCCACGCTCGATTTGCAATATCTCTTTCCGTCCGGCCCTCGCTTCCTCACGTACATCGGTTTGGGGATCGGGGCACATGTGCGGAACGCCTCGGGAACCGCAATTGAGAACACGTTTGTCGAGGACGCTCTCGACACCATTGCCGCCAGCGCCGACCTGACCTTGGGAATGGACTTCGCGTTGTCCGACAACGTTCTCTTCACCACTGACGTGCGCGGGAGCTTGAGTAGCGAGCTGATCATGGCCTCTGTGCGCGTGGGTTTCATGTATCGGATTCTGGGTAACAACTAGTGTCAGCTCCGCTGCGAGTCGGTGTGATCGGTGCCGGGGCGATCGCCCAAGTGGCGCATCTACCCACACTCTCTCGGCTCGAGGAGTTCGAACTGGTCTCTATCTGTGACAACGACGTGCCTAAGGCACGATCTCTCGCCGCGCGCTTTGTGATCCCGGAGGTCTTCGACGACATCGAACATCTCCTCCGGCGTTCCAAACCGGAGGCCGTGGCGGTGTGCACACCCAATCACCTTCATGAGGTACACACAAAAACGGCACTCGCCGCGGGTGTCCATGTGTTGTGCGAGCGTCCCTTGGGTCTGTCGGTAGCGGGCGTGGAAGATGTCATGGCGGCGCAGAAACGGTCGGGCAAGGTCGTCCTGGTGGGAATGCAGAACCGCTTCCGTCCGGACGTGCAGGCGGTGAAGCAATTTCTCGACGGTGGCGAGTTGGGGAGTCTCCACGCGGTGCGGTCAGGTTGGTACACGTTCAAACCCGCGCGGCGCGCGTTGGGGTGGCGTCAACACCGGGCGCAATCCGGCGGCGGCGCGATGCTCGATCTCGGTTTACCGCTGATCGATCTGGCACTGTGGATGCTGGATTGGCCCACCCCCTGTCACGTGACCGCGTCGTTTGGACCCAGAGGCGACACTAACGCCCAAGTGGAGGACTCGGCCGTGGCGCTGATTACGTGTGAACGAGGCGTGTCCATCACGGCCGACGTCTCCTGGCACTACGTGGGCGACGCTGAACGATATTGGTTCGAGCTGCTGGGGTCGGAAGGGTCCGGGACGGTGAGTCCGCTGGCGGTTTTCAAGGAGATGCAGGGGTCGCCGGTGAACGTCACACCCACGGGAGCGTCGGAGCGAAAGAATCCGTTCAATGCGGCGTCGATTTCTCTGTGGGCGCATTTTGCGGCCCTGATCCGCGGAGAGGTGGAGCGCTCCGATCTGACCGAGCAAGTCACGGTTCACCGGGTGATGGAGGCGATCTACCGGTCAGCGGCCACCGGTAGCCCGGTCGAGTTGTAGAGGCTAGTCTGTTTTTGCGTAGACGCGTGCTTCGTGAAAGATTTCGAAGAGGTCGGCGTCCAGCATCCCGTCCGTCACTTCACTCGACAAGATGTTCAGGGCACTCTCTGAGGGCACGGCCCGCTTGTACGGACGATCCGAGGCAGTCAGCGCATCGTAGATGTCGGCGATCGTCATCATCCTGGTCTGAATGGGGATATCGTCTCCACGCACGCCTCGGGGGTAGCCGCCGCCATTCAGCTTCTCGTGGTGGCCGTATGCAATGCGGGGAATGTCTTGCAACTCGCTGGTCCACGGGATCTGCAACAAGAACTGGTAGGTGCTGTTCACGTGGTCCTGGATTTTCAAGCGCTCGGATTCGTCCAAGCTTCCCTTCCGAATCGTGAGGTACCGTACCTCGTTGCTGGTGAGATAGGGCTGCACCGTATCATCGAGATCCCGGTAGAAGTGGTCGGCGTACTGGAGCAGCTCATCGAAGTTCCCGTCGGGAAGAACCGTCGGCTCGTTGGATTCGATGACGAGTGACAAGAACCGGTCGAGCGCCTTCATGTGGCTGTCGTATTCCTCGCGCATCCGCCCCGAGAAGGCGTCGTACCCTTTCTGGCCGTGCTGTTCGAGGTATTCGGCTCGCTGCTTGTAGAGGTTCCGCTCGGCCGTGCGCCGAATAAACGCATAGCGTTGCTTCAAGAGCGAGAGGTCCGGCGGATACAATTTCTTCGCCTTTACCAACACCTTCTCTGGCACGCCGACCTTGCCGAAATCGTGTAACAGGCCTGCGTAGCGAATCTCACGCAGCTGTTCGCGGTTAAACGAGAGGTCTTTGTAGCGTCCCACGTTGACTCGATCGGTCGCCTTTGCGATATCGACGGTCATCCTGGCCACCCGACTCGAGTGTCCGAACGTCGTTGGGTCGCGCTGCTCGATAAGGGTGACCGCCGAGGTGACAAAACCCTCGAAGAGTCGCTCGATGTTCTCGTAGAGTTGGCTGTTCTCGATGGAGACGCCGGCCTGGCCCGCGAGGCTGAAGACCAGCTTCTCGATGCGACGGCTGTACGAAATCACCTGCGCGTCGAAGTCTTCTGGCGCATCGAGGACGGCTTCAAAGTCCCGCTTGCGGTTGATGAGTTGAAGAATGCCGATGACCTCATCCTTGTGATTCTTCATGGGAATCGTCAGCATCGATTTTGTGCGATACCTGTTCTTTTCGTCGAACGACCGATTGATGGAGTATTCCACGCCGGGCGGAAGGAAATAGGCATCGGGGATCACCTGCATCTTGCCGGTACTGGCCACGTAACCCGCGATGCTTTTGTGGTCGATGGGGATGGTGAACTCCTGTAACGGAATCTCGGGGCGCGAATGATTCTGAGTGAGCTTGAATCGTAACAATTGGGTTCCGTCTTCGATCGTTTCCACCAGATACAAGCTGCCCGCGTCCGACGAGGTCACGAGTCGTGCCTTCGAGAGCACCAACGACTGCAAACTGTCGTAATCCCGCTCCGTGTAGAGCGCGACCCCGATTTTCGTCAGCTCCTCGAGCTCTTGGGTCCGGGCGTCGGCGTTTTCTCGCAGCCGTTGGTTTTCGGTTCGGGTTGCCGCGTCGCGAAACGCCGAACGGAGCGCAACCAGCAGTTCACGCGGATGGTACGGCATGGTGATCAAGCTGCGGAGCAGGCGGTCCGGAACGGATTGGGCGACGTCGTCGTCATCATCTTCCGTCAACGCCACAATCGCACCTCCGGCATCCACGAAAGATCCTAAGCTCGTGAGCGAAAGCAGTTGCTGCGACGCAGGATCCAGTATGAGAACGGTTGGTTGTTCTCCGACAACGAGTTCGTCCGGTGCGTGAATCTCCGTGGTCTCGATGCCTTCCGCCGAAAGCGTACCAGCGAGCGGTGTTGGATCGTAACCCGCCGTGTGGAAGAGCCGGTATTTCATCGACGTTCTTCTGTTGTGTCCGGCGGGGGTGGGCTGACGCCGGTCAGGAAGCGCAGGGGGCGACGTGTCACCTGCTCGGCGAAGTTGTCCAGCACGATGGTCGTATGTGCGAGGCGTGTCAGGGCGTCTTGGATAACACTACGATTCTCCACCAACAGCTGGTTCGCGGTGGTGGCCAGCGTATCGAACGACGTCAAGATGCGTCTAGCTTGCGCAAGCGTCGCCGCCAGGCTGTCCTGCAACGGTCCCACACGAGGTGAGATCTCCGTGAGGATCTGGTCGGTCCGCTCTAGGCTCGCCGCCAACAGCTCCAACGCCTCTTCTAGCTTTGGGGTAGTCGTCCCGATGATGTGTTGGGTGGATTCGATGAGGTCGTGTGTTTCTGCGATCGTACTCGTGCTCTGCTCGATCAGCGCTCGTGTCTGCGACAGGGTTTGCAACACCTCGCTCTTCAATGCCGTAGCAACCTCGGCAAGCAGATCGACGGCACCGGGGATACGGTCGGAATTGATCGTGTCACCGGGTTGGAGGAAGACGGTTCCGGCTGTTTGACCCGGCATCTGCAATTCAACCGCGGCGGCGGTGATGGAGAGGGGAAGCGGCGCCGCGATCACCGCTCGGGTACCGACAGGGAGCCGTAACGGCGTTCCGTCCGGGTACGTTCGCTGGAGACGGAGTTGGGCGACAAACGAAACGCCCCCGCTGTCGACTCGAGCATTGACCTGCGTGACGCGACCGATCTGCAATCCCTGCAAAGATACCCTGGTGTCTTCGGTCAATCCGTCCGCCGTCGCGGAGCGCATGAAGAATTCCTGGCGGTTGTCAAGCACATTACTCGTCACGACGAGCAATCCCAGGATGATCCCAATGCTTGCCAAGATAAAAAGGCCAACCGTGAAGTCGCGATACGATTCCACGCTCTGAGTCAATCCTCCTGCTGTAGCACGCCGCGTATCAATCGATATCGCAGATCGAACCGCCGAGATATCTCAGCGGGAACGTTGGGGCCCAATGCGAGCACGGTGCGGTGCGACCCTGCGCCGCTGTCACCCCCGCGGGCTGTTTCGAGCACGTTCCTCGCCGCCCGATCCGTGAGACCTACAAACGGCTCCTCGAGAATCACGAGCTTGGGGTCAAAAGCCAACGCGCGGGCCAGTGCCGCCCGACGTTGTTGCTCGTCGGAGGCCTGTGCTGGTCGCAGGTGCCCGACGCTGGCGAGCCCCGCTGCGGCAAGCATGATGTTCAACCGGCTTTCGATTTCGTTCTCGGAGAGGTCGCTGCCGAACCGCAGAGGCAATGCAACGTTCTGTCGCAGGGTGAGATTCTGCAGTAACCCGTTTCCTGCGGGAAGGTAGCCCACCCGACGCCGATACGCGAGCAAATCCCGCTTGGGAAGCATAGAAAGCTCGGTGCCGAGCACCGTCATCTGCCCGCCTTTCGGGGTGACGAAACCCAGCGCGATGCGCCCGAT
>CAYLZR010000162.1:0-5285 GCA_964388145.1 uncultured Gemmatimonadaceae bacterium
GTAAGGCCATAACGGCAAGCCGGCCCCTATCCGGTTGCCCAGCCGCCTCCGCCACAGCATAATCAGTCTGTCCCCTCCGAGCCGTCCAGGCTTTTCACTGCTCCTTTCGAGGTCTCTATGCGACAGAGCATGGTTCTGCTGGCGATTCTCGCCGCTTCGGGCCCCGCGGTGGCCCAACAACGCGCCGTCACCGCCGACGACTACCGCCGCGGCGAGCAGTTCCTACGCGCCAACACGGCTTCCCTGGTCCTGGGCAACGCGGGCCGCCCGACTTGGATCGAGAACGACCGCGTCTGGTACAGGAATACGATACCGGAAGGAACCGAGTTCGTGCTGGTGGACGCCGGGGCGCGCGCACGCACCCGGGCCTTCGATCATGAAGGACTCGCGGCCGCCCTCTCGGCCGTGGCCGATACGACCTACGATTCCTTCGATCTTCCGTTCAACACCTTTGAATTCACCAACGGCAACCAAGAAATCACGTTCACCATCGGCCGTCGTCGCTTTACCTGCGAGGTTCACGGCGATCGGTGCGCCACCGAACGCGCTGGAGACCGCGGCGTCGCACGCAACGCATCGGTCTCACCCGACAGTACGCGTGCCGTATTCATTAGAGACAACAACCTGTGGGCGCGAGATCTCGCCACCGGTCGCGAGACACAACTCACGACAGACGGCATCGAGGACTACGGCTACGCGACCGATAACGCGGGGTGGACGAAAAGCGACCGGCCCGTCGTACTTTGGTCGCCGGATTCGAAGAAGATCGCCACCTTCCAGCACGATGCGCGCGGAGTCGGTGAGATGTACCTCGTTTCCACGAACGTGGGCCACCCGACGCTCGAGGCGTGGAAGTACCCCCTTCCCGAAGACAGCGTCATCTTCCGAATTAGCAGGGTCATCATCGACGTCGAGAATCAGCGCGTCATTCGACTCCAAATGCCGCCTGATCAACACCGCTCAACCATCTGCGACCACATCAAGTGCGGCGGACGATTTTCCGATGTCGAGTGGAGCCCTGACGGGACCCAACTCGCCTTCGTGTCCAGCTCGCGCGACCACAAAGAGGCGAAGCTCCGCGTGGCGGATGCCGCGACGGGCGAGGTCCGCGACGTCATGGAGGAGAAGGTCGACACCTTCTTCGAGTCGGGAAGCCGCATGGTGAACTGGCACTTTCTCCCGGCGTCGAACGAGGTGATCTGGTTTTCCCAGCGTGACAACTGGGGCCACCTATACCTATTCGATCTGGCAACCGGACAACTAAAACATCAGATCACACGCGGCGAGTGGAACGTACTCCAACTCCGTCGAATCGACGAAGAGAACCGGACACTGTACTTCACCGGTTCGGGACATGAGCCCGGCGACCCGTACTTTCACTACTTCTACAGCATCGGGATGGACGGAAAAAACCTCACGTTGCTCACGCGCAACAGCGGGCACCACACCGTAACGCTGTCACCTTCGGGCAACTATTTCGTGGATAGCTACTCGACGCCGAACACGCCTCCGGTCACGGTGCTGCGTGATGTGGAGGGAAGGACGGTTGTGGCCATGGAGAAGGCCGACATCTCCCGTCTGGAGGCCATCGGCTGGCAACCCCCAACCAACTTTACGGTCAAGGCACGCGACGGTGAGACGGATCTGTACGGATTGATGTACCGACCCACGAACTTCGATTCGTCGAACAAGTACCCGATCCTGAACTATCTCTATCCCGGCCCGCAGAGCGGCAGCGTCGGAAGTCGCAGTTTCATCGCCTCTCGCGGTGACAAACAAGCCATCGCCGAACTTGGGTTCATCGTCGTTGAAGTGGACGCGATGGGTACGCCAGGCCGATCCAAATCGTTCCACGCCGCCTATTATGGGAACATGGGAGACAACGGCCTTCCGGATCAGATAACCGCAATCGAACAGTTGGCGGAGCGGCACCCGTGGATGGATATCGACCGCGTCGGCATCTGGGGTCACTCGGGTGGAGGTTTCGCATCAGCCGACGGCATCATGCGCTACCCCGATTTCTACAAGGTGGCCGTGTCGCAGGCAGGCAATCACGACAATCGGAACTACGAGGACGATTGGGGCGAGAAGTGGCAGGGACTATTAGAGGAATACGCCGACGGCAGCACGAATTACGACAACCAGGCCAATCAACTGTTGGCGGAGAATTTGAAGGGCAAGCTGCTCATCGCCCATGGCACGATGGACAACAACGTGCCACCGTCCAACACCATGCTCGTCGTGGACGCGCTCATCGCGGCGAACAAGGATTTCGATTTCATTCTGTTCCCCAACCGCCGCCACGGGTTCGGCAACGAGCCCTACATGATGCGGCGTCGCTGGGATTATTTCGTGCGCCATCTGCTAGGTGTGGAACCGCCGAAGGATTTTCAGTTCCAGGCGCCGCCCCCGCGGAGGCTTGTCTTTTGAGATCTCGAATCTCGAATCTAGAATCTCGAATCTGAAATCGGTCACCGTCCTCCGCCCGTAGCCACCTCCTCCGTCGACGCGGGACCGTTCATCAACGCATTGAACACTAGCTTGAAGGTTCCGTGCGTCTGCGCCCGATGCTGCGCGCGGAAACCGATCAGCACCACCTTCCCCCGACCGTGGCCCACCGCCACCATGGCAGCCTTTTCGGCAATGACGTCCTCACCGAGCAACCAACCGCTCTGCAGAATATCGCGATCGATAAACGTCACGATCCGCTCGACGCGATGGTTGCGATCGCTGGGTACGACCTGGTACACCTGGTTCTGCGCCAGGACAGTTGCAAGCGCATCCTCCGGCATGCCGTACGCCAAGGGATTTGTGTTGTCCACGGTCACCTTCAGCGTCGATCCCGGCGACCAGAACTCCGTTGACGACAAGCCACCCACAACGTTCCTGATCGGCAAACCGAACTTCTCGATGGCAAAGCTTCCGGCCTGGGCGAAGGTCACCAACGTACCGCCGTTCTCGACAAACTCTTCGAGAGCATCCACACCTTCCTGCCCAAAACCGCTCCGGTAATCCGGCGGGATCGATTCATCGTCACCACCACCACCGAAGCCGCCAAAACCACCACCGCCGCCGCCGCCTTGGCGGCGTTCACCAGTCATGGTCGCGACGTTATCCGCAGGAAGCACGATCACGTCGTAGTCGTCGTTGAGATCGCCTTGCTTGATCCGCGTGTCCATGAGCGTGTCGTATGGGAAGGAGAACATTTCCAGCATCAGGCGCGTCCACCCCTCGTCCATGTTACCGCCACGATATCTCTGGAACAGCCCGATGCGCTGCCGGGTGAGACGATGGCTCACGCCACTTGCGTCGCTGTTGGCCGCGTTGAAGCTCACGCCCGTTTCACCTGCAATCGTCGCCACCAGATCGGCACGGGCATTGCGGGCAACGATAAAGTCGCCCGGCCGCAGTTCTCCGCTCGGACGATTCACGCGCCGCACGTGGACGTTCCTGTCGAGCAACAGATTCACCGCTTTGAAACTGTCGTTCAGGCGTCCGTCGAGAACGTAGCCAAACGCTCCCTGTGTCACCTGCCCCGCAGGTTGGACGAGGTCACGCACGACGGTCAGCGAGGTACTCACGGCTTCGTCGACGGGGTCCACGCGTACGCCCATGAACTCGGCCATGTTGTCGGTGGACATGTCGTACGGGCGAATCGGAGTGCCGTCACGATTCCGCGTGTACGAGTTGTCCGGATAGTATGTTTGGCCGAGCAGCCAGCGGATGAGCCCGCGCTTCGGTTGCGCCATGGTTACCACGTACGTGCCGGCACCGTACACCCGTCCCTCGTGAGTGAAATCAGCGGTGGCTCGCTGCACCTCGACCCCCTGCCCCAACAGCTTGTTCACCATTTTTGTCGTGGTGAGACCGTCGTGCTGTTCTGCCGGAATGATGAACGCCACCGGGGATCCCTCTACTCCACGCTCGGTCTGCCGCTTGGCTTTCAAGTACGCGTTGTAGAGCACCGTCTCTCTGTTGCGGGCGGCGATGTCCAGTGCGGCAATGGCGGCAATCTTCTGTTGCTCGACGATGTCGCGCACGCGCCACCAACCGCCGGGCCACGGATTCGGGAACGTGGTCTGTTCCTCGTACTCCGGCATGCCGCGTCGCGATCCCTGCAATTGGTCGGGGTGCAAGAACAACGGCGTCGCGAGTCGCGCGCTGGCAGACTCGGTGAGCATTCCGGCGATGTTGTGGAAAGGCGTGATCCAATGGAATCCGAAGTGCCCCCAACCCGAGTAGATGGCGGCGTTCACCACGCCGGACCGCCCCGCCTCTTCCTCTTTATAGGCGATGTGCGCGCCGTACCAGCTCATTTCGCGCCACACCAGAGGATCGGCCTCGGGACGGATGGGCTCGGCGTAGGGAGGCACGTAGATGCGGGCGCCGTACGCTCCCATCTGGTGGTGGTCGATATAGGCCTGGGGAATCCAATCGCGGAACAGGATCTTCGCCCCGTATTGCGACTCCACCGTGTTGGTCATGAATGCGTCGCGGTTATTGTCGTGACCGATGTATGGATGGTACAGATACGGCATGCGCGTCGCCTCGTACTCGGTTCCCACCCACCGATTGTACCAGTCCGTGACCATGATCTCGCCGTCGGGATTGAAGCACGGGATCATGATCGCGATGGTGTTGGCAAGGATCCGTTCGACCTCGCTGTCCGTGCGCGTTACCAGATCGTATATCAACTCCGCCGCCATCTGGCTCGCACCCACCTCGGTGGAGTGAAGTCCCATCGATTGGACCACCACGGCCTTACCGTTGGCGACCGCCCGCTCGATTTCCGCTTCCGACACTCCGCGCGGGTCGCTCAACGTGGCGTTGATCTGCCGTAGCTCCTCGAGTCTCGCGAGATTTTCGGGCGATGAGATGAACAGAACCAGGAATGGATTCCCCCACGTCGTGGGTCCCATGTTCACCACTTCCATTCGCGGGCTCTGTTCGCCGAGTAGGTTGTAGTACTCGACCAATTTGTCCCAGCGGGCCAGCTTGCGATCGGCCCCCATCTCATGGCCGAAGAACTGTTCCGGAGTCGGGATCTGCTGCGCGCCGAGGCCGACCGGAAGGGCCAGCGCCACGAGAACAAGAATGAGACGGGATGAAAGACGCTTCATGTACATGATCGACTCCGGGGGCGGAGGTGAGTCAGGTGCCGGGCTCTAGGGCGAGAATATCCCTGGGAGAAGGTGGAGTCAATCAGATCTCAGATTCGAGATTCTAGATCCTAGATTTCAGATTGTTACGACCCCAAAATCTAGAAATCAACATTCGAGAATCTG
>CAYLZR010000163.1:0-5276 GCA_964388145.1 uncultured Gemmatimonadaceae bacterium
GCAAAGCTCGTTTTCGTGACCGGCAGCAAATCGGGGTCGAGCGCTCCGCTGTTGGAAGGCGAAAACACGATCGGTCGAAAGCAAAATCAGGACGTGAGGTTCTCGCGTGATGAGGTCCTCGTGTCCGCCGAGCATGCGTATATCGTCTTCCGCGACGGCCGGTACGTGTTGCGCGATCTCTCCAGTCGGAACGGGACCTTCGTCAACCGAAAACGTGTGTTGGAAAAGGTGCTCGAACCCGGCGACATCATCGAGTTTGGGATGGGAGGGCCGTCGGCGCAGTTCGTAATGGGCACGGAGGCGGCCATTGCCCCGACGCTGGACCTGTCCGACACAAAGACACCCGAGACCTTACGTCGCATCTCCAAAAGGCGTAGCAAGGCATCCGACACGGCAAGCGATCTGCGGCGCCGTTTTCCGAGCACCCGCGATTTTGTTTCTTTGGTGCAACGCAACAAGCGGCGAGCGTTGGTCAACACCGTCGGCCTCGTCGCTTTGCTCGCCCTTGTGTCGGGCGTGGCCATCTGGCAGATACGTCAGCGCAACGCCCTCAAAGACGCGCTTGGCGAATTAGCCATGACGGCAAACACCGAGCGGGGAACCCGAGTCGCACTCGAGCGGGACCTCAGTGACATCCAGGCTCGATACGATTCACTGCTCACGGCCATCGAGCAGGAGGGGCGCGAGCGGCGCGATGCCGAGGCGGCGGCGGCGGCCGGCAACATTCCCACGCGGAACCTGGCCGCACAATTGACTGGGGGCGTGGGCCTCATTGTCTACGCGTACGGGTTCACGAGCAACCGCACAGGCGAATTCTTGCGACATCAGGTCGACGCGCAGGGCCTAGGTCGCACGCGCTTCAACAGTCGGGGTGAACCCGTCCCCGAAGTCGATTTTGGCGGCGATGGTCCGCTCGTACAACGCCAGGGATCAGCCACGGGGTTCCTGATCGATTCAGCGGGATGGATACTCACCAACCGACACGTTGCGGAGCCCTGGCGTCAAGACGATGCGCTAATCACCCTTCGGATGCAGGGGTTCGACGTCAAGCCGGAGTTCATCACGTTATCCATCTACTTCCCGCCCGGCGACAAATCGTACCCGTTGAAGGTCGAAGCCACCACGGACGAAGTGGATTTGGCATTGATGCGCGCCCCCGTCAGGAGGTTGGACGCGCCGGTCCTGACCCTGTCGACCGAAGATCGTCTCGTTTCACCCGGCGAGCAGGTCGCGTTCATCGGCTACCCCACGGGCGTGCACAACCTATTGTTCCGGGTCGCCGACAACGAACGCAACGAGATTCTCGCCCGCATCGGTGAGGACCCGGTGGACCTGGCGCGGGAGTTGGGCCACCGGCGGCAGATTCAACCGTTCGTCACGACCGGGGTCATCGGCGACACGACCAGCACCGAAATCATCCACACCGCATCGGCTACCGGAGGCGGAAGCGGCGGCCCGCTCATTCTCTCCAACGGGACCGTGGTTGCCATTCACTACGCCGCGGTGCGGTCGCCGATTCGTGGAGACCCGTTCCAGACTCAGCGTGGTGTCAGAGCGGGGTTTGTGTGGGACATCCTGCCGGCGCAGTTGAGAAACAGGATTCGGAACTGAGTCTACAGTGGCTATTAGCTGTTAGCTGTTAGCTATTAGCTATTAGCTATTAGTGGGCAGTAAGTAGTGGGTCGCAACTCGCGCTAAGCCTGCCTACTGCCTACTGCCTACTCCCTATTTCCCTACAGGTAGGGTTTCATCAACCTCGCCACACCATCCCGAAGTTTCACTACAAACGGCCGCCCGTCGAGGTCCTCGCTGCGTACTTCGCGGCACCGACTGATTTTCTCGTCGATCAAACGGTCGATCTGCGCGGCAAAGTCGGTTCCATAGCATTCGACATTGAACTCGAAGTTCAGTCGTAGGCTGCGCGGATCCCAGTTCGCCGAGCCCACCAACACCCACGCTCCGTCCACCGACATGATCTTGGAATGATCGAACGGCGCGGGAGAATGAAAGACCCGACAACCGTGGACCAGGACCTGCCACAGCTCGGCGTCTGATGCCCATTTTACGAAGCTCAGGTTGCTCACCTGCGGCAGGACGATTTCGACCTCGACACCCCGGAGCGCCGCGAGGTTCAATGACGTAATCAGCGTCGAGTCCGGAAGAAAATACGGCGTCACGATGCGGACGCGGGTCTGCGCCCGTGCCAGCGCGCCAAGCAGTGCCCAGGTCAGCTTGTCGAGGTCTTCGTCGGGACCGTCCACGATGCCACGCGCCGCAACAGAACCCACAGGTTCCAACGTCGGAAACCAGTTCGCCCCCCCGAGGATTTCTCGCGTGGTAAACGCCCAGTCCTCCGCAAACGTGTGCATGAGATGGCCAACCACCGGGCCCTCGAATCTGAATTGCACGTCTTGCACCGGCGTACGGGGGTTGTTTTCTAGTAAATGGCCGTCCCGAATGTTCATACCGCCGGTGAACCCGATACGTCCGTCGGCAACAAGGATCTTGCGGTGTGAGCGGAGATTCAGAAACGGCATCCTCCATGGGAAGAGCGAGTGGAGAAACTTCGCTACCGGCACTTTGCGCTTCTGCAACTCCTTCGTAATCGACGGCCAGGAGTACAGCGCCCCGACGCCGTCGATCAGCACTCGCACTTCGACACCCCGCTTCACCGCCCGCTCAAGCGCGTCGGTAAATGCGGCACCCGCGGAATCGCGATCGAAGATGTAGGTGCTCAACGCCACTGTGTGCTCGGCGCCGTCTATGGCCTCGATCATCGCCGGATAGGCGACGTCTCCATTCACCAGCGGCCGAACGTCGTTTCCGACGGTGACGGGAGTGTGCGTCACCTGGTGTACCAACCGCGCGAGCGCCGTCAAATGATCGTCCGCAGCCAGGAGAACTTGCTGGATGCTGTGCCGCTGCACGCGCAGCTCCGCGGTGGTCGCTTCCAGCCGCAACCGTTCCTGTCGGAGTTCCGTAGCCAACCGACGAATCCTGTTGATCCCAAAGAGGGCGTACAGCACCGCACCGAGAATAGGGAAGACGAGCACCATACCCACCCAGGCAACGGCCGCCCGGGAATCCCGTTTGTACAACACGACGTGCGCGGACGTCACCAACGCCAGTACGACAACCAGCGTGCCGACGACGGCGGGCCAAAGGTCGGAGAGGAAGCCGATCATGGAATCGATAATACACTGGTGGGCAGTAGGCAGTAGGCAGTGGGCCGGGCTGGCGGTGCCTAACTGCCCGCTGCCTGCTGCCCACTCCCCCTTCCCTCCCCCTCCGTTGGCCGCCACGTTGTAGCCATGGAACCCGTCAACATCTCCGAATTCGAAGGGCTCGCCCGGGAACGCATGACGCAGCAGGCCTTCGATTACGTTGCCGGCGGCGCCGACGATGAAGTCTCCTTGCGAGAGAATCGCACGGCGTTCGAGCGACTCGCCCTGCTTCCACGCGTGCTGATCGATGTGTCCACCGTTGACACGTCGACTCGTGTGCTGAACGAGAATATTTCTTTTCCCGTGTTGGTGGCTCCCACGGCCTTCCAGACTCTCGCCCATGCGGATGGCGAGCTGGCAACGGCACGAGGCACCTCCGCCGCCGGAACGGTCATGATCGTGAGCACGATGGCCTCACATCGGCTCGAAGACATCGCGGCCGCCGCACCCGGCGCGAAGTGGTTTCAACTGTACTGCCATAAAGAGCGCGGTGTCACGCAAGAACTCGTGAAGCGGGCGGAGGCGCACGAGTACAAGGCGATCTGCGTGACGGTCGACGTGCCCCGTCTGGGGAGACGGGAACGAGATTTTCGAAATCAGTTCACGCTGCCCTCCGATATGGCGCCCAGAAACTTCGAAGACGTGGCCGACCTTGCCGGTGTCGACGCCGCCGCGCTCGGATCGCACTTGGCGGATCACATCGGGAGCCTGTTGGACGACTCACTGACCTGGGACGACATCGCCTGGCTCAAGTCGATCACCACCCTACCACTGCTGCTCAAGGGCGTTCTGAACAGCGACGACGCCAAGCTTGCCGCTGACGCCGGCGTCGCCGGTATCGTGGTCAGCAATCACGGCGGACGACAGCTCGACGGGGTCGTTACCGCGTTGGACGTCCTCCCGGACATCGTGTCCGCCGTGGGCGATCGTGTCGAAGTGTTGATGGACGGGGGAATCCGACGCGGAACCGACGTCGTGAAGGCGCTGGCGTTGGGAGCACGGGCGGTGCTGCTCGGCCGCCCGTACGTATGGGGCCTGGCGGCCGATGGCGAGGCGGGCGTTACCAAAGTATTGCAGATGCTACACGACGAGGTGGAGTTGGCCCTGGCCCTGTGCGGATGCCCCAACGTTGCTGCCGTTTCCTCCGAACTCGTGCGGTATCGGTGAGGCTCCCGTGCTACAACCCGACCCTGACCGCGCAGAAGAACCCTTCTGCCTGAGTTCTCGTGACCCCGCTCCGCCAGGAACCAGCGAACGAATCGTCCGATAGCGTTTGCACTTCCAGCACCGTGTAGCCGCCGTCGAACCGCTGCAGGTCGCGCCTGTTCGCCTCAGAGCCGAGGCGAAGGAGGATACGCTTGGGCTCGCCCACACGCTCGATCACAATCACCCCCGGCATGTTGGGATCCACCGATCCAAGCGCTCCGAGACGCACCGCGCCGAGGCGAGTGATATCGACGTCGAGCGCTCCGAACACCGGCGCGACGAAGTTGGGATCAACGGCGCCTCCCACTCCCGGCACCTGTTGCATCTCCTCGGCGTACGGCTGAAGTGACAGCGTGCCGCGCGCGGTATCGCCTACCGCTGGTCCCGTCGTCGCGACGATGGTGACGCGATACTCCCCGGCCAGCCCGGCTGCCGAGGCATCAGCACGCAACGTGTCCGTGGTCGGGACGCACGGAGCATTCTCGTTCGCCGCGACCCGCCAGCGGCACGCCCCTGCCGCGATCGTCCCCACCGCCACCAGCAGCACGGGCCACCGCCGTGACCTATTGGTGGAGTACACGGGTCACGTTCCCGCTCGGGTCGACGACATAAATCGGTCCGCGTCTCAGGTCATCCTTCAAGTGGAGCTTACCGCCGACAGTGGCGGCGAGCGGCGGTGCCGAGAAAACCTGCATGTAGGCATCGGAACCGTCGAGATTCACGGCATAGCCGAGGTCCCACAGGGATGCCACGGTGAGCCGGCTCAACGGGTTGGCCGTGCCGGGCGCAGAGATGAAACCGGTCATCAGCTCTTCGTCGAACACCGATTCGCGCCAGTGCCCGTCC
>CAYLZR010000164.1:0-5257 GCA_964388145.1 uncultured Gemmatimonadaceae bacterium
AGCGGTACCACGACTGCTGAAGACGTCCCGCCGAGAATCATCCCGATCAGCAACGCGGTGAGCGGCTCGATCGGTAACAGGAAATCGGCGACGAAAAATACCAGCAACACTGTCAACGCGAACGTCGCAACTGAAATGACCAGCGTGTCACGCGCCGACTTCTTGAGATCCTTCATGTTGAGGTGAAGGCCGCCCTCGAAAAGGATCACAACCAGCGCGAGCGTCGTGAAGACCGGCCCCACCTTCCCGAAATCCGCGGGCGTCACCACGCCCAGCAATGGCCCGATCACAATGCCGGCCAGCATCAAGATCAAGACGTCAGGGACTTTGGTGCGTTCGAAAAACCCGGTCAGGAAATGACCGGCAAAGACCAAGAGGCCGATACTAAGGATGGTGATTTCCACAGTGGCAAGACTACAACCAGAGGGGAGACGTGGGAAGTGGGCTCACCTCAGTTGCGCGCTCGCCCCGAAAACGAACTGCACTCCGGCCGGGAACTCCTGCCCCGAGATCGGAATCCGAACGGCCACTTCCGGCCAAATCGGTCCCGTCCGCACGGCACCCGTGAACTGTAACGTGGCAATACGCCGTCGCGTGCCCGTGAGGACGCCGTCCACCTCGCGTCTCTCGCCTCTGAACCCGTCGAACGTGGCTTTGAGGAAGGTGTCAGGGGTGGGATTCACCCCAGCCTCGCCGAGGAAGACGAACTCGTTGCCGGGATCGATGAACTGCTCCGAGTTCTCCATCCGGACTCGATACCCCAACCAGAGGATGGCGTACACGGGCACGGGCCAGAACGAGTGACCGACTTCGCCGTATGCCTCGAGATCCCACTGGCCCTCGCCCAACGGTATCAGCTGAGCGTCGATAGGAGACTCGCCGATCGGCGCTTTGGCGCCGGCCCGAATCGAGACTGGCGTGCTTCCACCAAACAGCTTGGTGATGTTCCATCGCAGCCAGGCCCGGACGTCGCCGAATCCGGTCTTCGTGAGCGTCTGGTTATCGTCTCTGAACGTCAGGTCGAAGTACGGTGTTTGAACCCATAAGTCCAGGTTGGAATGCAAACCTACGATGACTTCCGTAAATAGTGCCTTGGCGTCGGAAACACCGTTGGGTTGGAAGAACGGTCGCCGCACTCCGATCACGTCGAATTGGTCACCGGTTTTCTGAACGAACAATGCACTCTTGACCCACACTTTACCGGGAGCGCCTTGAGTCCATTGTGCCGATGCGGGAAGCGAAAGTGTGAGGAGCGCTGCGAGAGCCAAACCCGAGGAGAGTCGCATGTGTTACTTGATGATTCGTGTTTCCGGCTTGAACGCACCCCACGCGAACCAGAAATGATTGCCGTGGATGATTTCCGTTAGCTGTTTGCCGGTGAGTGGTCCGGCAATGGCGCGACCGAGAATGTTCCAAGTCGATCCCGTCTCGCGATCCCTGAACTTCCCGTCTCCGTCGGCGTTGAATCGCAGCGTCCGGCCGTCGAGGCGGCGGTCGAATACGCCACTCGATCCGACATCACGTCCCTTCGCGATCCTCGAGTTGTCCACCGCGCTTGCCGTGCCCGGCGCCCAGAACGCCACCACGGGCGTGCGTCCAACTTGCTCCGCAATCACGCGTTTCTCACGGAGGGCCGCAAAGGAAAAAGCGGCGCTTTCACCGTCGATCTCCACGGCGGCAACGCGCTCCATTGCGGGAAGCCGCCGATCGGGACGCCCGGAGAAGAAACGACGCAAAGGTCCATCGCGGCGGTCGTAATACTCGTATGGATTCCTGCCGTAGTTCCGCCCGAGCCCGGTGTCGCGCGACAGCACCTGGCCGTCGGGGAAATTTTCCTTGAACGTCTTCCAGCTCACGAGTGGGGACGAGATGAAAGTGAGCTTTTCGCCGGCGTATTCGCCCACGATTCCTTCGCCGACGGCTTGCTGCCACCACGTTTCGGTTTGGCGATCGTACATGACCAAATCGGAGTGGCGCAATCTCCCCGTCGTTCCGAAGTCGAGCAGCTTGCCATCGAACCGCCGATCGAAAGAAATTGCGGTGTTGCAGAGCGGGCAGTAGGTGACCGTCACGGGGGTCTGACCAACAACGTCGTTGACGATCTCGTGCTGGATCATGATCTGGAGCGGGTACGCCTTGGTGACTCCGTCTTTGCTTACCATCACTACAGGCTCCCGATCGTCGAGCCAGCGGTTGGCGTCTCGGACAGTCACGAACGTCGGTCGGTCGATGGACCGAATCCCGTCTTTGGGCGGTCCTCCGGACACGATTTCCTCGAGTGGAACCGTGTGTTTGCTGAAGTCGGTCTTGAACTCCACTCGGTCAGCGACCGATTGGCCGAGAGCGGGCGCCGCGAGTGACACTGTGAGCGCGGCGGTCAGGGCCGAGATACGGCCGGGGGCGTAGTAGCGTTTCATGGTGACTAACTAACGGTTTGGCGCCCCGCCGAGTTCCCCTCCTCCGTCAGGCGGCTCGGCTCCTTCGCTTGGCCAAGAAGCCATCGATGCTGAAGTCGCCGGCGCCGTACGCGGCGATGAAGAGAAAGACAAATGCGTACACAAGGGGCAGCTCGCCCCGATTCGCCCACCACCAAAACTCACCACTGCGACCCGCGTGCATCCACCAGTAGGTCACGGCCATCTCGCCGGAAATGATGAACGCCGCCGGGCGGTGATAGAAGCCCAACACCACCATGGCACCAAGGAAGAACTCGATCGTGCCGGCCACACCCCACCTGCTCATGAGATCCAAGTCGCGATCCCAACCGAACCAGCCGAACAGCTTCTGAGCTCCATGCGACCAGAACGTGAGACCAACCATGATCCGCATCGCGTTCACGGCCACCGGTTGGAGCTTTGTGAGAAAATCGTTCATCGAAGTGCCTCCTTGCCTCGTTGATACAACATGATCGAACACGCGTCCCATTGTGGAATACGTGTGTCTGTGATTTGTGTTGGAGAGAAGCCGTTCAGCGGAGGGGCGCGCTACTGTCTCGTTCTCGTTACAGCCTGTATCAGCGAGACGCCACCGACGCAAATGAAGCCCACACCGAACAGCAGAACCAATCCGCTTGGCAACACGTCGCTCCGTATTGCTTCCAGCGCCCCGGCGGCGAGAAAACCGAAACCGGCCAGAAACTCAACGAACGCCGGCCCTGCCGCCGGGAGGCGGTACGCGGCGGTTCGCCAGGATTCGTCGTCGGCGTCGGCGATGTCGTACTTTGGTGTTCGAAGGAACGGCGTCCGGCGTCCCGCCAGGCCACGGATGACTGCCAGTGTCTGGCTCAAAGCGATTCCAGCGCCGAGAATCATGATAGCCGGCACGAGGAACAGTCGCTTGCCCCATCGGCCGCCGCGCGCTTCGGCCGTGACTCCATAGAAAACCCCCAGCGACGCCATGGCGAATGTCAAAAGGACGCCGTCGGCGGCGAGCACCCATCGCGCTGAGAGAGAGTCGGCGGTCAGTCCAAGCGCGAGACCGGCCAGCGTAACGAGCACCAACAACGGATACGCGAAGTGGGTCAACAGGTGCCAAGTGGCTTCGCACTTGACGTTTCGAGGTAGGCGCGCCCGTAAAATGGTCGGAAGCAGTTTGCGAGCCGATTGCGCACCGCCCTGTGCCCAGCGCTGTTGTTGCTGCCGGTACGCAGCAATCTCGACCGGCAGTTCTGCCGGCACGGCAACGTCATCGCGATACACAAATCGCCAACCACTCAATTGTGCCCGATAGGAGAGATCCAGATCCTCAGTCAGCGTGTCAGCCTGCCAGCCGCCGCCGTCGCGAATAGCCTCCTTGCGCCAAACACCCGCCGTGCCGTTGAAATTGAAGAACAAATCCTTCGCCGCACGTACACCGTGCTCCAGCGTGAAGTGGGCATCGAGTTGCAGAGCCTGCGTTTTCGTGAGTAGCGAGTGATCCTCATTGATGTGGCTCCACCGCGCCTGAACCATTCCAACATCGGCGTGGTCGAACTCGCCGACGATCTGCAACAAGAAATCGGGATGCGGAATGAAGTCCGCGTCGAAGATCGCGATGAGATCGCCGGAGGCGGTTAGCAGTCCATCCGCCAACGCCCCCGCCTTGAACCCCGTTCGCGTCATCCGGCGGATGTGATGTATATGAACTCCGCGTTGACACAACTCGCTGACCACGCGTGCCACCACGTCGGAGGTGGAGTCCGTGGAGTCGTCCAACACCTGCACCTCGAGCAAGTCCTTGGGATACTCGAGCGCCGCCAACGCGCGGATCGCGCGCTCGGCCACGTACCGCTCGTTGTACAGCGGCAACTGCACCGTCACCGATGGCCACTGTTTGGGTACACGTACCACTCGGCGTCTAGAACGCTGACGCACTCTGCGGCGGTACTCGCGGGCTAGATACAAACGATGCAAGCCGAACGCAGACAGCAGTATCGAAGCACCGATGTGCAGTACGATCAGAACGAGGATTTGCGACCTCCCTTCTTACATCTTCGCCAGCCAACTCCCGCCGTCTATGACGATAATCGACCCGGTGATCCATGATCCTGCGGGACTAGCCAGGTACACAACCATGTTCCCAATATCTTGCGGCGTCCCGAGGCGCTTGAGCGGAATCTGGTCCTTCAAACGGTCGTCCAGGCTAGCCGTGTCCTGACGTTCGTCCGGCGACGTGAAGGCCTTGCGCGCGCCTTCCGTTAGAATCGGCCCGGGGGCGATCGCGTTCACCGTGATGTTGTCACCGGCCCACTCTACTGCCAAGGTGCGGGTCAAGGCGTCTACGCCGGCCTTGGCCGCGGTGGCGTGTGCCATGAGAGGCCACCCCCGGTAGTGAAGCGTCATGGACGTCGAAATGATCTTTCCGCCGCCCTGTGTCTTCATCGCCGGGTACACCGCCTGGCTGCCAAAAAAGGTCCCGAACAAGTCGGTTTCGACCACGGCGCGCCACCCGTTGGGAGTTAAACCCGCCGACGGGGCGTAGAAGTTCCCCGCGGCGTTGTTGACCATGACGTCGATCCTGCCCAGGCGATCGAGGGTCTCAGCCACCATCGCTTTGACGGAGTCCGGATCCCGAACATCTACCTGCACCCCCACGGCGCGACCAAACCCAAATCCGCCGAGCTTGGCCACCGCCGGGTCGAGGTGCTCTGCGTTTCGGCTCGCAACCGCCACGTCGGCGCCGTATCGGGCTAGCTCCTTGGCAATTCCGAATCCAATGCCGGTGCCCCCACCGGTGACGAGCGCGACCTGGCCCTGGAGTAGGTTCTCCTGAAAAATCA
>CAYLZR010000165.1:0-5217 GCA_964388145.1 uncultured Gemmatimonadaceae bacterium
GAGCGTTCGTTTCACCGTGACGTGTATTTCGATTCGAGCGATCGGAGTCTCGCCGATCGTGGTGTGAGCTGTCGCATCCGAACGCGCTCGGACGACCGGCGCGTGCTCTCCGTCGAAATGCGCGAGACAAAGGGTGGTGGGGCGGTGATGCTGTCTCGGCAGGTTTACGATCAACTCGTGCCCGAGATCGAACCCCACGAAATCCTTGGCGGGCGCTCGCACCCGGCGCGCCGCCTCCGCGCCATTATCGATCCGAGCGTTTTGCGGCCCACGCTATCGCTCGAAACGGAGCGTTTGTGCAGGCGTGTGTGGAGCGGCCGGCTTCCCCTTCCACAGTTCGAGTTTGTCTACGATGTCGTTACCGTGCGGAGCGACCACGCGACACATACGTTTTACGAACTGAAGGTGCGACATCTTCGGCGGGGCAAGCCGAGCCTGGAGCAAGTCGTGCAGGATATCCGCGGACGACATGGTCTTCATACGTCGCTCACGAGCAAGATGGACCGTGCACGCAAGATCCTGGCAGGGCTCGAAAGCCGTGTCTTGGCGGAAGAGGTGCAGGGAAACCGGGAACTTGCGGTGATCGCTACGCATCGGGGTGACATTGCGATGAAGAGGGCAGGGAACACTCTTGTCCTTCCGGCAGAGCAGGGGGAGGGAGAGGAGGCCTGCCGTCGTCTGCTCGCCTCGCACCTGGGAACGGCCGAAGGCAAGGTGCGCCTGCTCGGTCGCGCCGCCGCGGTGGGGACGCGGCCGGTTCTCGAAGTGTGGCATGCCGACGGACTGCCAAAATCGGTCAAGACCCCGCCCGACGAACGGGTTCAGTGGTTCACGCTGTCGGCAATCATGGAACGTGTGGGGTCACCGCTGGTGCGCGACGGCCGCACACTGGCCGCGCTGGCGGTTGCGGCACGTTCGCATCTCGTTCAACTCAGCGGCGACTCGGCCACCGAAGCCGTCACGTCCGGCACCGACTCGGGTACCAAGACGATGGCGGATCTGCAGGCTCCGGCGCTGCCGGAAGAATCACTCGATACGTGGGAACCGGTGCCCGATCAGTTCATCAACGAGCAACTGAGTTGGGTGGAGTTCAACGCACGTGTGCTGGAGGTAGCGGAGGATCCGGGAACGCCGTTGTTGGCGCGTCTCCGGTTCCTGGCGATCTTCAGTTCGAACTTGGACGAGTTCGTCATGGTCCGCATCGGCGCCCTGAAGCACGCGGTGGCCGAAGGGGTGGAGACCACGACGATCGATGGACTCACGCCGCAAGAAGAGCTCGACGCGATTTCCGTGCGGCTCAACCCGTTGCTGGATCGGCAACAACGATGTTTTCAGCAGCTCCTTCCTGACCTCGAACAGCACGGGATTGCTCTGAGTCGTTGGGTGGATTTGAACTCGTCCGACCAGGATGCCATGCGCGCGTACTTCGACGAGCAGGTTTTTCCGGTCTTGACCCCGCAGGCGATGACGCAGGCTTCCGGCCATCCGTTTCCGCACATTCCCAACCTCACCCTGTCACTGGCCTCCATGGTCCGTGATGAGGACGGTGGCCCTCTGCACTTTGCCCAAATTCGCATCCCGAGCGGACTCCCTCGTTTCGTTGCCCTCGCCAGCGGAGGATTCATCGCGATTGAAGAGATAATCAAAGCCAACATCGGGACGCTGTATCCTGGTCGGTTAGTGGAAGGAATCAACGCGTTCCGCATTACGCGTAGCGGCGACCTTCAGGTGGACGAAGAGGGAGCATCCAATCTGCTTCTGGCGATCGAGGAGGAAGTCAAGCGCCGACCCTTCGGATCGGTGGTGCGCATCGAGGTCGAGGCGTTGATGCCCCAACCCATGCGGGAACTGCTGGAGCGCGAGCTGCAATTGGAACAGTCGAAGCGGGCCACCACGCTTTCTGACGCCGATATTACCGAGGCGGAGGTGATGGTCGACCTGACGTCTTTGAACCAACTCGCGTCAGTGCCCCTGCCGGAGTTGGATTACCCAAAAATGACTCCGAGGTCGCCGCTCGATCCCGACGTGTCGATCTTCGACCAAATTCGCGAGAAAGAGGTATTGGTCTACCATCCGTACGACTCGTTCAGCTCGACGGTCGAGCGGTTCATTCTGGAGGCCGTCGACGACCCGGACGTTCTTTCCATCAAGTTGACACTGTATCGGAGCGGTGATCAATCACGCATCGTGGATGGCTTGATGCGGGCAGCGGGGGCCGGCAAAGAAGTAGCCGTGTTTGTCGAGCTCAAAGCGCGCTTTGACGAAGAACGCAACATCCACTGGGCGAAGAAACTCGAGCAGGCGGGTATCCATGTGGTGTACGGGCTCGTCCGCCTGAAAACACACGCCAAGACCACGCTCGTCGTCCGCCGAGAGAAGGATACCGTACGTCGCTACGTCCATATCGGTACCGGCAATTACAATGGGGCCACCGCCAAGTTCTATACCGATTTGGGCTTGTTGTCCTGTTGGCAAAAACTGGGCGCCGATCTGAGCGATCTGTTCAACGAACTGACGGGATCGTCGAGACCTCCACAAGGCAAATTCCGCCGTCTACTCGTCGCACCAAAACGTATGCGCAAGGGGTTCCTCAAAATGATCGATCGCGAGGCGGAGCACGCTCGCTCTGGTCGCGGCGGTCGGATTCGGGTGAAGCTCAATGGCCTGGCCGACAAAGAGATCATTGGGGCACTCTATTCGGCGTCGCAAGCCGGCGTCGAGATCGATCTGATCATCCGCGGCATATGCGCTCTGCGACCGGGTGTGCCGGGGTTATCCGACCGGATTCGCGTGTACGCGATACTCGGGCGTTTTCTCGAGCACGCCCGTATCTATCACTTCGAGAACGCGGGTGAACCCGAGTTCTACATTGGATCCGCCGACTGGCGTCCCCGCAACCTCAGGCGCCGTGTGGAAGTCGTGACGCCGGTTACCGATCCGGATGCGTGTGAGCGCCTCAAGGATATCCTCGATCGGGAACTCGACGACCCGTTTGCGTGGCAGATGAATGCGGATGGGAGCTATGCCCGACGGCCCGTGCCGATCGGCGTCGATCTGCAGAGCGCGCAGGAGTATTGGGTGGGGCAGCTGATGTCAGAGACAGGACTATAGCGCGTCGGCGATTTCCTCGATGCGCTTGATCAAAGGCTCGGCTTTGCCGTCGAGCCACCGTTCCTCGAGAACGGCGAAATGACGCTCTGCTTCCGTGCGCACGTGGTCCAGACCGGCCTCCAGTGCATCCTTGTGCTCCTCGAGAGCCCGCATGGATGGTGCCGCTGTCGCCAACTCGGTAGCCGCCGGGTCCTCCGCCGCCCACGCCTCGATCTGATCCGCCGCACCGGCGGCGAGGGAGATCTGCATTCGAAGAATTTGCAAGTCGCGCAGTGAGCCAAGCGTGTCCTGCATCGTCTTGAACTCGCCAACGAGTTCGCGGGCATCCGGAATGATCTTGGCCAACGGTTCGAGAATGTACCGCAGCCGCTTGAGGGCCAGTCTCGCGCGATGGGTTGCTCGAACCGAGTCTACCGATTCGATCCGTCCTAACTGATCCTTCAACTTCGCCGCGTGCTTGCGGAGTGCAGCACGTGTGACGGCGACGACCCCAGAGTTGGGGCCCGACGACTCCGGAATCGACCAGCTCGGCTGAGTGAACTTGTCGCCGATCTTGGCGAAACGACTCTTGATCGGCTCCAGCTCCGAGCGGCTCGTACCGTTTTGACCGTTGCCGTAGAACTCGGTGAGAATCAATTTGAGCCCTTCTCGCTGAATATGAGTGACGCGCTCGCCTCTCATCTGTTGCTCGATCCACTCTCGCTGGACTTCGAAGTCGCGGCTGGTGTTCGTGGCCGAGACCAGTTCGCTGAGACTCCTCCGCGTTCTGTTGGCGCGGTCGCGCCCCAGGTATTCCTTGTGAGTCTCGAGGTGAGTACGCAATCGCCGCAGGGCAACTCTGAAATCGTGGAGGGCTTCCGCGTCGTCTTTGTCTAGTCGAGCACACGCCGCCGTCGCCTTGTCGAACAGGCGCTCCGCCAGGCCGTCGTAGGCTTTTGTGACGGAATCTTCAGTGTGGCTCATGCAGTGGTGTGCTCTCCAGACGATGGGTAATCAGCGGATACCGTGGAAATAAACCCCTGGCCCGGGGATCACAACCGTGCGGCCGGATTCGCCCGCTTGGGGTCCAGGCCACGTCTTGCGGGCTCAACCGGGTCTTGGTGCATGGAATAGAGGGTCAATCTGGCCCGCCGGTTTCCGCCCTCATCCGCCAGCACGAGCGTGCCCGACGACGTGAACGTGATCCCTTCGACCTGGCGGTGGTTTTTCCGCTTGAGGTCCACGACCGCGACCACCTGTCCAGCCGGCGTGATCTCGACGATCGCTGACTGCTGCGCTGCCACGACGACGTAGTTGCCCGTCCCGGGGTGACGTTCGATGCCCGACGGGCGAAACGCCTTTTTGTTGATCCGGTCGGTGATTTCTTTCAAGGGGACCAGCAGCGGCTCTCCGGCCACCTCGCGGGTGTCCAGCGAAAAACGGTAGATGGCGAGGAAATCTTCGATGTCGTCGTCACGGGGTGTCTTACATACGAGCAGCAGTGACCGGTCGGCCGGCTCGAATGCCAGTCCTTCGACCTCGCATTTTTTCCCAACGCCCGTTACGTAGATGTTGTACAGCATTCGCTCGTCGTTTTCGCCTTCACGACTCTCGTAGATCAGCCCTCTGCTGGTGACGAGATAGAAGCGTTCTTCGGCGTAGGCGATGCCTTCGAAATCGCCCGGGGCGGGATTGTCGCCCATGGCGAATCCCTTTATGAGCTTACCGTCGGTGGGATTGATCTCGAAAATGACGGCGTGTTCGTCGGCGTGGGCGAACAATCGGCCTTCGGGGCCCAGGGTGAGCCCGGAGATCTCACGTAACCGCCCCGAAAGCCTCCACTGTGTGGCGGATGACTCGGAGAAGTCATAGTCGTCGAGTGTGACATTCTGTGCCCATGCCCCCGTTGGCAGCGTGAGTACGGCCAGGGAGACGAGCCAACCGGCTCGAAAGGGGGCATCGGTTACTTGGGAAGCGTCCAGTGTGGCACCCGGTCTTCTTTTGATTTGCGCAGCTTCAGGTTTCGGTACTCGGCGGCCACGACGTGGTCCGCGGCTCGTGTTCTGAGGGTACTGATGAACTGCGACGGCGTGACTTCCTTCGGCAACGCGATGAGGTATTCGAGGG
>CAYLZR010000166.1:0-5206 GCA_964388145.1 uncultured Gemmatimonadaceae bacterium
TCCTTTATCTATACCAATGGTCGTTGATGATCGTGGCCGCGCTGCGGTACTCCTCGCCGTCAACCTTGAGAACAACCGTGTACGTTGCGGCCGCGGCCGGCGTGTAGACGAACCGCGGATCGCGATTGGCACCGGCACCGCCACGACCGAAGCCCCCAAATCCACCGCCTCCTCGTCCACGGCGTCCGCGCTCTTGCGCCTCCTCGCGCTCGGCCTCTGTCCGCTCGCGACGCGTGGTCATGTCCCAAACCGCGCTGTTCAAGCCGGCATCGTTGCTCCCCTCGATCTCGGCGACCATCCGCACGCCTTGATAGATCTCGATGGTCGGTGCTTCGAACGCCTCACCCTTCAAGAGGTAGTTGATCACGATGCCGTTCGGCTCGCTCTCACCACGGTAATTTGCAGAACTCGACACTCGGCGATTGTTGTTGACCCATCGAACTTTGTACTCGGGCTGGAAGAGATGCACGTCCGACGCCAACACTTCGGGGGTCAACTCCTGCAGCCACGTGATGTCCGTAATAAAGATTCCCCGACCGTGCGTTCCCACAACCAGATCGTTCTCTCGAGGATGGATCTTGAGATCATGTACCGGCTGGGTGGGCATGTCACCCTTCATCTTGTTCCAGACATTCCCACCATCGACGGAGACATACACCGCCAATTCGGTCCCTACAAACAGCAAGTTCGGATTCCTGTGGTCTTCCCTGATCACGTTGATCGGCTCATCGGGCAGGTTGTTCGCGATCGACGTCCACGTCTCACCGTAGTCCTCTGTCTTGTAGAGGAACGGGCGGAAATCATCACGGCGATAGCCCGTGTAGGACACATAGGCCGTGCCCGGGAAGTGGTTTGATGCTTCTACCCGACTGACCCAGTACTCGGGATTGCCTCGAATACGATCGTTGAGCTTGGTCCAGTTCTCGCCACCGTCGCGCGTGACTTGGACGTTGCCATCGTCGGATCCCACCCAAAGCACACCGGGAACGATGGGAGATTCGTCCACCGTCGTAATCGTCGCGTATTGAATGTTTCCGATGCCGACGATTTTCGCCGAGTCCGCATTCGTCAGGTCGGGACTGATCACCTCCCAGTTTTCGCCGCGGTAGGTGGACTTGAGGAGCATGTTCGACGCGTGGTAAACAACCTTGCTGTCGTGCGGGGAGATCAGAATCGGCGCGTTCCAGTTCCAACGCAGGCCGTCCGTTCCCGTGTACCGAATGCTCCGACGGTCCCCGGTCGCCTGGTCGAGGCGGTTCAACGGGCCGAATTGCGATTCGTTGTACAACCATCGCGAATCGTTCGGATCGATCTCGTTGTACATGCCGTCACCACCGCCGACGCGTTCCCAGTCCTCGAAAACGATCGAACCGCCGCGACTCGTGCTGGGACCTTTCACCGACCCGTTGTCTTGCAGTCCGCCGTACACGTTGTACGGAAAGTCCATGTCGAGCCCGATTGCATAAAACTGCGCCAGCGGAATGTTGTCCGGGTGGTACCAATGCTCCCCACCGTCGTACGTAATCCCCATGCCGTGGTCGTATCCGAGCATCATATGCTTCGAATTATCCGGATCGATCCACAGCACGTGGTTGTCACCGCCGAAGTTGAACGGCCGGTCCCACTCGGTGCCGCCGTCCGTGGTCTCGTACATCCGGCTGCTCAACACGTAGACGTGATCGGCGTCGTTGGGATCGACGATGATCTTGCCGTAGTAGTACGGCGGACCGCCGCCCACGTGGATCGAATCGGGGCTGGTACGCCTCCAGGTCGCGCCGGCGTCGTCCGAGCGCCACACACCGTCGTTATTCGGACGCACCTGGGGCGGCCTACCATCGAGCAGTTCCTGATACCGCTCGTCTTCAGGCACACCGGCCGAGTTTGCGTCCTCGATGGTCGCATAAATCGTGTTGGATCGCGATGGGGCGATCGACAATCCGATCCGTCCGAGCATCCCACCGGGCAAGCCACCCTCGAGCTTGGACCAGTTGCGACCGCCGTCAGGCGTCTTGTAGATGCGACTTCCCGGACCACCTTGATTGAAGGTCCAGGGCCGGCGCACCTTGTCGTACGTCGCCGCGTACAACACGTCGGGGTTGCGCGGGTCCATCACGACGTCGACGACACCCATCTGCTTTCCATGATCCTCGATGTCGAGAACCTTGCTCCAACGGCCGCCACCATTGGTCGTCTTGTAGAGACCGCGCTCCTCGTTCTCGGAGTACAGATGGCCCAGCACCGCCACGTACACGATGTTCGGGTTCGTGGGGTGGATGACAATGCCACCGATGTGATGCGATTCGGGCAGACCCATGTTGGTCCAGGTTGCTCCGGCGTCGGTCGACTTATAGACGCCGTCTCCCCAATAGGTGCTGCGTGAATTGTTTGCCTCACCCGTACCAACCCAGACGACGTTCGGATCGGAGGGTGCCACACTCACGTCACCGATCGAGATCACGCGCTGATCGTCGAAAATCGGTTCCCAGCTGATGCCGGCATTCACCGACTTCCACAGGCCGCCGGATCCGGTAGCCGCGTACATGGTGTTGATGTCCTGCAGCGGGACCGCGAAATCCACGTAGCGACCGCCCTGACGAGTCGGGCCAATCGACCGATAGTGCACTTTGCCGAGGATGTCGTCGGAAAGTTGTTGGGCTGCCAATTCGGATCCCAGCATGAGCCCCACGGTGGTCAAAAGGCTGAGGGCGGAAAGACGAAGGTGTCGATGCATGGTCAAAATTCCTCATTTCATAGAGATGCCCGCGCCGAAGGTGGTCGGACGCCGGGGTTCTCGCAACCCACTCGGCGGGCGGCGCAGGCCAGTTAGAAACGGATGGAGTGCACCAACAATGCGCTACCCACACCGATCACAACACCGCCGGCCACATCGGATGGAAAATGCCGGCCGGAGGCGACGCGAAGTACCGCCACAACCGTCGCCGCCGCCACGGCCGCAATCTTGGCCGCATCATTGGGAGCTGCACCACTCAAGACGTAGCTGGACGCGAGCGCGAACGCGACCGCGGTGTGCCCCGAGGGAAACGAAGGACGGGTTTCGGCTGGGTCGACGTCGCCGGGCGCGTTGGTGTAGAAGATCGGGCGATCTCGACCGACGATCTCCTGGATCGCCACCGAAAGCCCGGTGGCCAAGGCCGCAGACTGGGCAGACGCAACGACGTTCCGCCTGCCGGCTGGGCCGCGAGTCGCCAGAGACCACCACGTGCCGGCAGCGAGTGCCGCAACGAGACCACTGCTGACGTCGCTCAGCGCCCCGCGGGGCTCGGTAACGGCCCACCGGTCAAAGAAAGGGACATCGGCGGTGTCGCAGGGCGCGCAGTTCGCGTCCCGTCCGTCGATGCCGAGAATCCCGGGAGCCAGGTAAAGTCCCGCGGCGGCCCCGAAGAGAACGGCATCGGCGGCTGTAAATACCGGTTCGGTCGGAGCTTGCGTTTGGGCCGGCTTGGGAAGGCCTAAGCTGGTCAATAGCAAAAAGATGGCCCATCTCGGGATGGGCTTGTGCCAATCCAAGGCGGCGGGTACTATCGTATGGCCTTGATCTAGGCCTTTGAGGATCGCCAAGGTTGGAACGCGACTTTTTTCCGAGCTGAGGTTCAGTGGACATCCAGACGCTACAGCACGTCCACCTGTTCGACAAGTGTAAGAATTTCACAAAGGCGCGCGAGGTTGAGGAAGCGGGCCTTTATCCATATTTCAAGCCCATCTCGGAATCCGAGGACACGGTCGTCACGATCGAAGGTAAGCCACGGATCATGATGGGTTCGAACAACTACCTGGGACTGACCCATCATCCGAAGGTCCTCGAGGCCTCGCGTAACGCGCTCGAGCGCTACGGGTCGGGGTGCACAGGTAGTCGTTTTCTCAACGGCACACTCGATCTCCACGAACAGCTCGAGGCAAGGCTAGCAGACTTCTTCGGCAAGGACGCGGCGTTGGTTCTGTCGACGGGGTACCAGGCCAACCTCGGATTGATTTCCGGCCTCGTCGGTCGGAGCGATGTCGTGTTGATCGACAAGCTCGATCACGCTTCCATCGTGGACGGCGCCAAAATGTCGTACGGGCGAACCGAGCGGTTTGCGCACGGCAACCTCGCGCAGTTGGAGCGCCTGTTGGACAAACACTCCGACCGAGGCCTGTTGGTCACGGTCGACGGTGTGTTCTCCATGGAGGGCGACATCGCAGACCTCCCGGCCTTGTACGCGCTCACCCAACGATACGGTGCGGCACTCGCAGTCGACGACGCGCACGCCGTGGGCGTGTTGGGTCCGAAGGGGGACGGTACTGCGGCCCACTTCGACATGGTCGACGAAATCGACATGATCGTGGGTACGTTCTCGAAGTCGTTGGCTTCGATTGGTGGGTTCATTACGGGATCGAACGAGGTGATTCACTACCTGAAGCACCACGCGCGGCCATTGATTTTCTCGGCGGCCCTGCCGCCGGCGAACACCGCCGGCGTGATCGCAGCTCACGAGGTGATGTTGCAGGAACCCGAGCGTCGCGACTCGCTGTGGGCCAACACCCTGCGGCTCCAAGAGGGCATGAAGAGCTTGGGTTTCGATATCGGCCCGTCCGAAACGCCGATCGTACCGGTGCTCATCGGCGGAATAGAAAACACCTTCGTATTCTGGCGCAAGCTGTTTGATGCAGGCGTATTCACCAATCCGGTCGTACCGCCGGCGGTTCCTCCGTCGGAGTGCCGGTTGCGCACGAGCCTGATGGCGACGCACACGAACGACCAGATCGACTACACACTGGAGACATTCGCAAAGCTGCGCAAAGAGACGGGTATTATTTGACCGGCACCGTCGCCGTGCGGAGCGTTCGCACGGCTGCTGACCTCAACAAATTCATTTCGTTTCCATACCGCCTGCATCGAGGGGACCCCTACTGGGTCCCTCCTTTGCGTATGGACGTGCGTAAACTCCTCTCCCGCGAAAAGAATCCCTTCTTCGAGCACGGCGAAGCCGAGTACTTCCTCGCCGAACGTGGGAGTGAAGTCGTCGGGCGAATCGCCGCGATCCACAACCGCGCGCACAACGAGTTCCACGAAGACACGGTGGGCTTTTACGGCTTCTTCGACTCGATCGAGAATCAATCGGTAGCGGACGAGATCTTCGAGGCCGCGTCCGGTTGGCTCAAACCGCGCGGCCTGACAGTCATGCGCGGACCGGCCTCGTTTTCGACG
>CAYLZR010000167.1:0-1158 GCA_964388145.1 uncultured Gemmatimonadaceae bacterium
GTGGATCGGTGTCCGGGGCGGGATGATCGGTGAGCCTCGCGAGGTTCTGGCCATCGACGTCGACGACGTAGATCTCCGTGTTGCCGTCGCGAGTGCTCGTGAACGCAATCTTCGAGCCGTCCGGCGACCAGGCCGGATGGTCTTCCACCGCCGGATCGTGGGTGAGATTCAACACGTCGCGTCCGTCCGGAGTGGTGACGTAAACGTCTCTATTGCCGTCCCGTATGCTCGTAAACACAATCCGTTCACCGTTGGGCGACCACGTCGGGTTGGCGTCCGAACCCGGGTGGCGAGTGAGGTTGAACACGCGCCCGCCTGTGTCGACGAGATAGATCTCGTTGTCGCCGTCCCGGTTGGTGACATAGGCAAACCAATACTCTGTGCCGAGGCCCGTCGGGTTCGAGCAAGCCAGGAGCTGAAGTGCGACTGCAACGAGCAAAACGGGGGGCGCCCGACGTTTGCTGTGCGTGGCGATCATGGCGCGTCGTTTCGCTCGTTCGACACTCCGACCGACGGGTGTCGTTGCAGATAGCGGCGCAGATCCCCGACGTCGTACCGGCCGTTGTTGTTCCCGACCGAGTCGAGGTAATCACGATCTTCGGCGGTCAGCGGTGCGGCGTTGTTGGCGACAAAAGGCTCGAGCAGCCGCTCCAATGACACGACCATCGTCGACAGGCGGATGCTAGCCACGCCGTTTTCTACCGCGATTCGGTAAAACGTGACCGGTGACTCGGCTCCGGAGTTGAGGCGCGTGGACGGGCTCGTAGCGTTTGATAACGTGACTGGCCCGTTTTGTGCGAACACGTCACCGGCTTCTCCTCGATTTCCGCCTTCGCCCTCGCGGGTTATCAGCCCCTTGTTTGCGTCCGCCTCGACGAGGGCAACGCGATACAACTGGGGACACGTGCGGCACCGTTTCAGGGGGCGATCGAGATCGACGTGGTGAATCAACACGCCGGTGGCAGGAAGGTGGGTGTTGAAACCGGACCCCTCGCGGTACTCGACCAACAGATACTCGCGTGGTGAGAGCGGCACTTGCAGTGCGTCACTGGTAGTCTCGGATGGCCTGAGCGTGAACTCCTGATTTTGCACCGCACCCACAACTTGCAGATTGGGGAGCCACCCAAGTTCGTTCTTTTCCCATGGTCCAAGGTGCGT
>CAYLZR010000167.1:1258-5159 GCA_964388145.1 uncultured Gemmatimonadaceae bacterium
CTTGCAGATTGGGGAGCCACCCAAGTTCGTTCTTTTCCCATGGTCCAAGGTGCGTTGGGCGATCCCACTCACCGCGCTCCAAGGCCGGACCGCAACCCCACGTGCCTGCCGCCATCAGCGACCAGCAGCCCTCGACCCAGTTGCGTCGCACGGGCAGAATTCCCTCGGTCCTGTCGTACAGATCGGGCAAGCCGAGAATGTGTCCCATCTCGTGGGCAATCGTGGTGATCGTTTGGGACGTTCCGTCGCACCGCACAGCGGCCTGGATGATGTAGTCGTCTACGTAGATCGGTTCGCCGCCGGGGCGGATGTCGTTGGTCGTGAACTGGCTGCCGGTCCAACCCGAGATTCTGGCCCGATGTGCCCAGATCGTTGGACCGGCACCGGAGCACGTAATCGACGACTCGAGAAACTCCACGGCGAGCACGTCGACAAACCCGTCATCATCGCCGCTATTCGGTATTCCGTCGGGTCCGTCGTTGTCGAATTGGCCGAAGTCTGTCGTGAGGTCGGCGGCGGTGAGGGCTTGAATCAAGAATTCCGGAGTGCGTGCGTCCGCACCGAGGCCGAAGCTGGTTCCTCGTACCTCCGCTACGGTCAGGCCCGTGCGTACCCACGGGATGACGCGTCCATCGATCTGGAGAAGTCCACCGGACATTTCACTGTAGAACTCGGCCAACGTTCCCGCGGTTGACGGTCCATCGAAGAGGATTCGTTGTATCTCTTCGGGCGTCACGGCAGGATCGGGGACGTCCGAGTGCAAGGCGAGCAGGATAGCCATGGGGAGCGTGCCGCTCAATGGCTGTCCGCTACGCGCGGATCGAAGTGCGGCGTTCTTCCAGCCGCGCTGGATCTCAAAAAAATCGGGTCGTTGGGTGACGCGTTGGATGTATCCGGACGGCAGCGCTCGGCCGGTGACTTCGGACGCTACCGCGACGTCCTGCGCGAACGTGGGCGTGGACGCCGCGCAAAGCAGCACGGCAACCGCTGCCGACGCCAGTCGGCTACTGAATGAATTGCACACTGTAACCGGATACCGATTCGGGAACCTGGTTGTCGCCGTCGGCGACCTCGACGACGGTTGCAGTCGGCTGGCCGGTCATGTCGGCCGTCTTGATGCGGAATTCGATCTGGCCTGGCTCGTCGAGCACGATGACGACCCGAAGGACGTCACCATTCCGCTCGGTGAACGCGCGGCCGCCGACAGGTGTGATGTCCAACACGCCTCCCAGCTCCAGAACCGCGGCACCGAGGTCTCCATCGGGGGAGAGCACCACCGCCCGAATCTCACCGGGGTTGGGTGCGGTTCCGTCAGAGCTGCAGGCAACGAGTGCCAGCGCCAGTGCGGTTGAGAAGACGTGCTTGACCAGGCAGCGTCGCGACGGTGTCATGCTTTTTCGTCCCGGGATGAGGCATGGTCGCCGCTGGAGGGGACGACCGGTCTAGGTAAATACAACCGTGGGACGACGCTGTTCCGACCTCGCGCCGAGCGGTGCCGGCGCGTCGCCCTCAGATAAACGACTGACACGGGTTGTTTGAGACATTGGGGGTCCGCGGCGACGGCTAGGATCCTTTCCCCGCAGATTGCGGGCGGCTAGAATGGCGCCGGGCCATTCCGAAACAATCCGGGGGTAATCGAGATGACTGCCGTACAGGGGTCGGTTCGAGGGGTTTTACGGATAGAAGGGGCAGCGGTAGCAGCCGTTTCCGTGCTGCTGTACTACCACCACGCGGGGGGGTGGTTGATGTTCGTGGTGCTGTTTCTGACTCCCGATCTGTTCATGCTGGGATATTTTGCGGGACCGCGCGTGGGGGCAGTGTCGTACAACCTAGCGCACGCGTACATCTCGCCGCTGGTGCTTGGCGCGGCGGGTGTGCTCGCCGATGTGCCTCTGGCGGTGCTGTTGGCCTTGATCTGGACCGCCCATATCGGTTTCGACAGGGCGCTTGGTTATGGTCTCAAGTACGCGACGGCGTTTGGAGAGACTCACCTCGGCCGGTTGGGAGGGCGGATCGGCGGTCAATGACGGCTCGCATACGTAACCTCGTATGGACTGCGCTGGTGATCGCGATGGCTGCGTGCACCAGCCAGGCCGCCGAGCGTCCATCGACGGCGCAAAAGTCTGCCGTACAGGCGGTCGCGCAAACCGATTTTGCGCGGCTGATCGAGCGGCTTTCCGAGCCGGGTGGGTTCTTTGACACCGACAACCTGATATCGAACGAGCAGTCGTACTTACACGTGTTGGGCAAGATGCGCGACATGGGAGTCACTGGTGGTGCGTATCTCGGCGTCGGGCCGGGTCAGAATTTCTCGTATATCGCACAGACCCGTCCAAACGTTGCGTTCATGATCGACATCCGGCGCGACAACCTGCTGCAGCACTTTCTCTACAAGGCACTGTTCGAGCTTTCCGAAACCCGCATCGAGTACATGTCGATGCTGTTCGGGCGTCAACCCCCCTCCAATCCCTCCGAGTGGCGCGAGCGGTCGATCGAGGATCTCGTGTCGTACATCGACAGCCGGTCGTTGGAGCCTGAGCTGGTTTCCACGAACCGTTCGGCAATCGAGAAACGTATCCGCGGGTTTGGATTGCCACTGAGTGCCACGGACTTCGGAACGATCCGACGATTCCACGACGCGTTTATCGATGCCGGACTCGGCCTTCGCTTCAATTCGTTCGGCAGAGCCCCCCAGGCGTACTATCCCGACTTACGGCAGCTCGTGTTGGAGACCGATCTGACCGGCAAGCAGGCGAACTACCTTGCAGACGAGGCGAGCTTCGACGTTGTGAAGTCGATGCAACAGCGTAATCTGATCATCCCGGTAGTAGGGGACCTGGCCGGAAGGCATGCGGTCGAGGCCGTAGGCGAATACCTCGGTGAAATCAGCGAGGAGGTGTCGGCGTTCTACACATCGAACGTTGAGTTCTATCTCATGGGTGGCCGAGGGTTCAACCGGTTTGCCGAGAACGTGGCGGGGTTACCGCGTAACGAGCGCAGCGTGATCATCCGGAGCTTCTTCGGCGGCGGGTTCCGCGGTCGCCACCCACAGGCCGTGCCGGGGTACTACAGCACCCAACTCCTCCAGACCATGGACAGCTTCGTCGATGAGTATGGAGCCGGCGGTTTTTTCAGCTACATGGATGTGGTGACCAAACACTCGTTGTTGTTGCGATAACCTACCGCTTTCTCTTTATCCGTTTCATAGCCTTGCGCGCCCGCTTGGCGGTTTTGGCGGCTTTCTTTCTCACCGCGCCGAAGGCACGCTTGGTGCGCTTGGCGGTTCGCGACGCTTTCTTCCGGGCCTGACCGGCCGCCTTCTTGGCTCGCTTGGCTGTGCGCTTCGCTTTGGTGGCACCGCGCTTCACCGCCTTGCGCGCCCGCTTGGCGGCCCTCTTGGCGCGTTGTGCTGTTTCGGTGGCCTTCGTCTTGGCGCGACCAGCCGCCTTCGTCGCCTTCCGCGTTGCCCGGCCCGCCGCTTTGCGAGCCCTTTTTGCCGTTTTCTTCGCCTTGCGCACGGCGCGCTTGGCGGACCTCCGCACCCGTTTGGTTGGCATCAATCGTCTCCTCGAGGTTGTTGTCGAAGCTGAGGAACCACTGCCCTGGGAAATTCCAACTAGCAGTACCAACTTGGCACTGCCATTGTTGCTCACGCCATGACTGACGCCGGCGGGCGCAAATACAACCATGCCTGTTCCGGCTCCGCGCGTTTCTTCACCCACCACAAACTCGCCGTGACCCTCGACGACGTAGTAGAACTTGTCCTGATTGCCGTGAACGTGTTCTGCTTGCGACTGTCCGGGTTCAAGACAGTTGATTCCTACCAGCAAACCCTCGCCCTGGAACACCGTGGACTTGAAGAACTTTTCGGGTTCGGCGCCGATGTGGGAACGGAAATGAG
>CAYLZR010000168.1:0-5144 GCA_964388145.1 uncultured Gemmatimonadaceae bacterium
GCTGCGCAACCAGCCACGGCCCAAACCCGGCAGTGGCGCCCCGAGGAACGTGTGGTGTTGCGCGATTACAGCACCGTATTCCAGGTCGCGACCACGAATGACGCGGTGTTCGCGGCCACGACCGGCGGATTGATCGTCTACGACACACGATTCAACCGGTGGTTGACGCCACTGACGGAGTTGGACGGACTTCCTGGGGGCGAGGTCGTCACCGCCATGTTGGGCGATCCGTTGGATCAGTCCATGTGGATCGTCGCTGTGGACGAGTTGGTGCACTACTTGCCACGGATTCAACTCGTCGAGCGCATCCCCGTGCCCCTGCTGATAGAATCCCTGTTTTTTGACGAATCCGATCCGTTTGGGGGTTTGTATCTGGGTACCTCAGATCGCCAGTGGTTCGTCATCCGTCGAGGCAGCAGCATTCCCGTCCGGGTCGGCCGGTTTCCACCGCCAGGTCAACGCTTGACCTCATCAACGCTCGGGCGCGTGCTGAGACTCTTTCCGGCTGCCGACGCGATGCAAGCCACCGCCCTCTTCGAATCCGGGAGACAGTACCGGTACACGTCAGCCGCCGTCGATCCGATGGGTCGGATGGCATACTTCGGCACGCACGGGCTCGGCCTGTTCCGCTACGATGCCGGCGTCGCGCGGCTCGAGCGCATGCCGTTCGGTTTGCTCGCCGACGGCGTCGGCGCGATCGCTGTTGCGGACGGAGGGGTTTGGGTGGGGACTACACCCTACACCCTGCAGCCTACTCCCTACGCACCAGGCTTCACGTGGCTCACCGAAGACCTCGAGGAGTTCCACATCGACCGAGGCCAAGACCTGGCGGGTTATCGCTTCCGAGAAGTGCGCGACATCGCGCGTTGGAAAGACGAGTGGTGGGCCGCGACGGATGCCGGCGTGGTCCGCGTGGGGGGGCGGGGGCGGGGGCGGCGTTCGGACACTATCGATCGACGTGGTGGGCTTCCGGCCACCGACACGTACGCCTTGGCAGTCACACGCGACGGTATGTGGGTCGCTACGTCGCGTGGGCTCGCGTTGTTGCGCGACGATGGAACGAGCGTGCAGGTAACCCAAGGGGCGTTCGACGCGCTGGCTGCCGACGAGGGAACGATATGGGTCGGCGGACCGATCGGGGTGCTCCATGTCGCCGCCGATGCGGAGGGAGTGACGCGCCCGACGGGAGACCCGTTGCTCCGCGAACCAATCGAGGCACTTGCGGTTGCCGACCGGCGGGTCGTCGTCGCCACGCGCGATCAGATCGTGTGGCGTGATACCGACGGTGGCTGGACGCGCGAAACACCGTTTGGAGACCTGGGACGCATCACGGCACTCGCCGCGGACCAAGACGGTGTATGGGTGGGCGGCCAACTCGGTGTGCAATACTTCCGATTCGCCACGCGCGAGTTCGTCCGCGCCGCTGGGCCCGGAGACCTTCCGGGTGTGGTCACCGATCTCGGGGTGTCGCGCGATTTTCTGTGGGTGGGGACGGAGGGGGGACTTGTCAGGATTGAGAAGAGGGCGGTGGGGTTTTGACCCATACCCCCCTTGGCCCGGGCCGCGAATTCGACATGATCCGCGGCATCTGGAACCGCATTGGCGACCGCGCGTCACCCTTGGGAGACGACTGCGCCTTTTTCAAGGTGGGTGGTGAGCAGCTTGCGATCTCGAGTGATCTGTCGATCGAGGTCACGCACTTCCAGGTCGGTTGGATGAGCCATGAGGAGACGGGGTGGCGTGCGGCGACGGCCGGACTCTCGGATCTGGCGGCGGTGGCTGCAACGCCGCTTGGCATGACGGTGAGCGTCGGAACAACGGACGAGCAGCCGGACGATCACGTAGCGGAATTGATGAAAGGGGCCGCGGACGCCGCAGAAGCCGCCGGCGCCATGATCTGGGGTGGTGACATCGTGTGGAGTGAGCGGTTGGTGCTGGGTGTGACCGTGGTTGGGCGAATGGACAAGGACCCCGTGACGCGCCGCGGTGCGGAGGTCGGCGATGGATTGTTCGTGACAGGACAGCTCGGCGGTCCCGCCGCAGCGTTGGGTGCTTGGGAGGATCGCCGCGAGCCCGACGCGGCGGCACGAGATCGATTCGTGAGACCGGTCGCGAGGATCGCGGAAGCGCAGTGGCTGCGCGACGCCGGCGCGAGGGCGATGATCGACCTGAGCGACGGACTGTTGGCAGACGCCGGCCACCTCGCCGCGGCCTCCGAGGTTGTGTGCGTGCTGGATATTGACGCCGTTCCCGTGCACGACAGTTCCGACGGTCCCGAACAGGCCCTCGCCAGCGGCGAAGAATACGAGCTCCTCGTGGCGCTCCCCGACGGCGCGGTCGCCGCCGATGAATTCTCCGCGCGCTTTGGATTATCATTGACCCGTGTCGGTCGAGTGGAAGCAGGTTTGGGCGTCCGCGTCGAGCGCGACGGCACGCCCGTCGACGGACTGGTAACGTTCCGGCACTTTTGACCATGCCGTCATGTTTCGCTGTCTGTGAAAAGCGGCCTGAACTGACCACGATTAGCCCCTTGGCGGTGAGGCGGGGTGGCCCGACCCCCGACCCCCGACGCCCGACCCCCGGGGGGGAGGCGGAAGGGTAGGGCATGGTACGCACCGTCTGGTTCCTTGCCAACCTCCTGGCATATACCGCGTGGTACGCCACCAAGGCGGTCGTCGCCGGCTTGCTTCGCGTACCGAACCGACCCGGCGGCGTGTACGACGAGTGCGCGCGGCGTTGGGCCGTGCGGATGATCAAGGTGTCAGGCGTCGAATTGCGCACGCACGGGTACGAGAACGTGCCGCAGGATCGGCCCGTCGTGTACGCATCCAACCACCAATCGTGGTTCGACATCTGGTCGCTTCTGTGCATCGTTCCCGGTCAGACACGCTTTGTCGCGAAGAAAGAGTTGGCCAAGATTCCCGTCTTGGGTCGAGCGATGCAGTCGGCCGGTCACATCTACATCGATCGAGAGAACCGCCAGGCGGCTTTCGCGGCATACGAGGACGCCGCGGCCTACATCCGCAAGGGAATGAGTGCCGTCCTGTTTCCGGAAGGGACGCGCAGCCGCACCGGCGAGCTGCTCCCATTCAAGAAAGGCCCGTTCGTGTTGGCGCTCGCGGCACAGGTTCCTATCGTTCCGGTTTATTGTGCCGGAACGTTCACGCTCCTTCCCAAGGGCTCCATTCGTATCGATCCCCATCCGGTGGTCATCATGTTCGGCGAACAGATCCCCACCGAGGGTAAGGGTTATGAGGATCGTACGGAGTTGATGGCGATCACCCGGCAAGCCATCGAACAGCTCCGCGTTGACTCCAAGGAGGTGCTCGGCTAGGTTGCCGCCGCCATGTCTACGATCATCGAAGTGCACGGACGTGAGATCCTCGATTCCCGGGGCAATCCCACGGTCGAAGTCGAGGTCGCGCTTTCGAACGGCATCATCGGACGCGCCGCGGTGCCCAGCGGCGCATCCACCGGTGAGCACGAAGCGGTGGAGCTGAGGGACGGCGATCCGAAGCGCTATGGCGGCAAGGGTGTGCTGAAAGCGGTTCAACACGTCAACGAGACGCTGGCATCCAGGCTCGAGGGCATGTCCGTTGAGGATCAGATCGGGGTCGACACGTTGATGGTCGAGATCGACGGGACCCCCAATAAGAGCAAACTGGGGGCCAATGCGATGCTCGCCGTCTCGCTCGCGGTGGCGCGCGCGGCGGCGGCGAACGCGGAGTTGCCGCTCTACCGTTACCTCGGCGGGCCGATGGCCCACGTGCTCCCAGTGCCGATGATGAATATCCTCAACGGCGGTGTGCACGCGTCCAACAACGTCGACGCGCAGGAGTTCATGGTTGCGCCGGTTGGGGCCGAATCGTTTGGAGAGGCACTACGGATGGGCGTCGAGGTGTTCCACGCGCTCAAGAAAGTGTTGCACAAGCAAGGTCTTTCGACCGCGGTGGGTGATGAGGGTGGCTTCGCGCCGATGCTGCCGTCCAACGAGGCGGCGCTCGAATGCGTCATGGCGGCGATCGACGCGGCCGGGTTCAAGGCGGGCGAAGACCTCGCCATCACGCTCGACGTCGCGGCGAGTGAGTTGTACGATGACGGCCAATACGTTTTCAAGAAGGGTGATGGAAGCAAACACTCGGCGGAGGAGATGATCGAGCTGTACGCCGGGTGGCTCGAGAAATATCCCATTGTCTCCATCGAAGACGGGTTACACGAAGACGATTGGGACGGCTGGAAGAAGATGACCGACCAATTGGGCGACCGCGTGCAGCTCGTCGGCGACGATCTCTTCGTCACCAGCCCCGAGCGTCTCACGCGCGGGTTGGACGAAGGCATCGCTAATGCCATTTTGATCAAGTTGAACCAAATCGGCACGCTCACCGAGACCATGCAGTGTATTGATATGGCGAAGGCCAACGGTTATGAAACAGTCATCTCGCACCGGTCGGGCGAAACCGAAGATACGTTCATCGCCGACTTGGCCGTCGCGACGGGCGCCGGGCAGATCAAGACCGGCAGCGCCTCGCGCACCGATCGCGTCGCGAAGTACAACCAACTTCTGCGCATCGCCGAGGAGTTGGGTGACGCGGCGTTTTATCCCGGCTCGCGGGTATACGACCTATGAAACCGGGCCGTTTCCTCGCCGGCGCCGTCGTGGTGGGCGGTCTCGCATTCGGATACACCGGAGGCGAGTACAGCACGGGTGATTGGCGCACCTTGCGAGACAACGTCGCGGCCGAGCATGCGGCGGCCACGCGGTTGCAGATCGAGATCGACAGCTTGCGCCGTGAGGCCGATGCGTTGGAGACCGACCCGGCGGCGCAGGAACGTGCGGCCCGCGAACGGTTCGGCATGCTGCGGCCCGGTGAGATGATGTATCGGATTGAAGAAGTGCCCGCAGGTGCCGGTCGGGACTAGGGTTGACGGCTTTCCTGGCGGCTTGGTAGGATGTTCTCAGCAAGGTGTCAGGTGTCAGGTGTCAGGTGTCAGGGGCCGTGGGGCGGAGCCCTGAAACCTAAAACCTGAAACCTGAAACCCGGTGGAAGGGCGGTGCGGGGTGGCAACCTGGCGGAGTAGCTCAGCTGGTTAGAGCAGCGGAATCATAATCCGCGTGTCGGGGGTTCGAGTCCCTCCTCCGCTAT
>CAYLZR010000169.1:0-5123 GCA_964388145.1 uncultured Gemmatimonadaceae bacterium
CTCAAATGGACCTCCGTTGGTTTGGCGTCGGTCAGAACATGGCGGAAGGACGGAAGGACGGAAAGATGAAGAGGCAGTGGAGGCAGAAGAGGCAGGGGCTGCAGAGATCGACGATCCGGCACGAGGGCTCTCGCTGCCTCCACTGCCTCCACTGCCTCCAGCCTCCCCTGCCTCCACTGCCTCCTCTGCCTCCACTGCGCCCTATCTGAGGGATCCAGTGGCGCGGCCCACCAGACACTTTCCACGCCCCGCAACCGTAGAGAGAGTGCCGGCGAGCCACCCTCAAACCCCATGTCCGCTTGTGGGACCATCTATCCCACAACCGAACTGGCAGACGCGACTCGCACGCCCGACTCTATGCTACATAAAGCCTTGTAATAAAACGATTTAGATAACCGGGCGGATTGCGGCACGTTCTCTGCGTTACAACGCAACACTTGCCCGGCGTGTCACGCCATAGAGGAACGAGAACATGGATATCCCACGAGAAAAAAAGAAAAGCCCCAAGAAGTACATCCTCAGCGGGCTAGCCATAGCCGCGGTAGTTGCGACCACGGTGGGGCTGTCCCGCCTCAAGCCGGCCGCTCCGGGCGTCGACCGCGCGGCCATCTGGTTTGGCTCGGTCGAGCAGGGTGAGTTGGTCCGTCAGGTGCGCGGACCCGGAACGCTGGTTCCCGAGGGCATGCGCTTCGTGTCTGCCCTGAACTCGGGGCGCATCGAAGAGAAGTTTCACCTGCCCGGCGATACGGTGACCGCCGAGACCGTCATCTTGCGGATGAGCAATCCCGACATCGAGTTGCAGGCCCTTGCCGCCGAGCAGTCGCTCGCGCAGGCGGAGGCCAGCTTGATCGCCCTGAAATCCGGTCTCCAGAACGGGCGTCTGGCCCAACAGGGCATGGTCGCCACCATGAGAACGCAATACCTCGTTGCCCAGCGGGCGATCAAGCAGAACGAGGAGCTAGAGGAACAGAACCTCATCTCAGAATCCGACGTGCAGGCTTCCCGCGAGCTGGCGATCGAGCTGGAAACCCGGTTGAAGATCGAAGAAGACCGGCTCCTGATCATGACCCAGTCGATGCAGGAACAGCTGGACGTGGAGGAGAGGCAGATCCTGCGGTTGCAGGAGATGCGGGATTTCCGACGCCGTCAGCTGGCCCAGATGAACGTGCCGGCCGGGGCGGCCGGGATCATCCGCGAGCTGCCTCTCGAAGCCGGCGAGTGGGTGAATTCGGGCCAGCGCCTGGCGGTAGTCGTGCAACCTGGCCGGCTCCGGGCCGACCTCAGGATTCCGGAGACGCAGGTGCAGGACGTCGTGGTTGGCCAGGTAGCGTTCATCGACACCCGAACCGATACGATTCCGGGCCGGGTCCAGCACATCGACCCAGCGGCCGTGAACGGCACGGTTCGGGTGGAAGTGCGGCTCCTGGTTGACCGGTTGCCGCCGAGCGCCCGTCCCGACCTGAGTGTTGACGGGACGGTCGAGATCGAGCGCCTCGCCGACGTCCTTCACATGGGACGCCCGGCATTCGGCTCGGCTCGGCAGAAGGTCGGCATCTTTCGGCTCGTTCCGGGTACGAATGAGGCGGTTCGTGTGACCGTGCAGTTGGGCGTGAGTTCGGTCAACGAAGTCGAAGTGCAGAGTGGGCTGAGCGTGGGCGATTCTGTGATCCTGTCGGACATGGCGCGGTGGGACGCATTCGACCGCGTGAGGCTGCGGTAGCTCTGAAACATTTGGGTGTTGGGGGACGTACTAGAAAGCACAGAAAATTGCGAAATGCGGGCGTGTTGCTAGCCTTGCCGCCAGGCGAGGTTCTCGCCGGAGGGGACGAGTCGGGTCCACGCTAAGCCCGAAGCAGCGCGCCGCAGATCTTTTCGATTTAGAGAGACAGACATCGTAGTTTAACGGAACCCGAGCCGATGCCAGGAAGGGCGGCTCGAACGGTAAAGGAGTGAGACGTATATGGATGCTTCCGCCAAGCCATTGATCGAGCTCGACGGCATCACCAAGGTGTTCTACACCGAAGACGTCGAGACCCACGCGTTGTCCGGAATTCACCTGAGCATTCAGCCAGGTGAGTACGTGGCTATCGCCGGGCCATCGGGCTGCGGCAAGACCACGCTGCTCTCCATTCTGGGCTTGTTGGATTCCCCGACAGAGGGCAGGTACCTGTTGGACGGCGAGCCGGCGGTGGGGCTCACGGCTTCCCAGCGCGCCTACATTCGGAATCGGCAAATCGGGTTCATCTTCCAGGCGTTCAACCTGATCGGCGATCTCACGGTGTACGAGAACGTCGAACTGCCGCTGACGTATCGCGGGATGCCCGGCGCCGAGCGCAAGAAGCGCGTGCACGACGCGTTGGAGAAAGTCGGCATGGCGCACCGGATCAAGCACTATCCGTCACAGCTCTCCGGCGGTCAGCAGCAGCGTGTAGCGGTGGCACGGGCCGTGTCGGGCGACCCCCTGCTCCTGCTTGCGGACGAGCCGACTGGCAACCTCGACTCGACCAACGGCGAGGCCGTGATGGATTTGATGCGCGAGTTGCACCAAGAGGGCGCGACGATCATCATGGTGACGCACGATCCGCGCTATGCGCATTGCGCGGAACGTTCGGTCCACCTCTTCGACGGCCGAGTCGTCGAAGAGAACGCCGGCGTCCCCCAGTAAAGGGGCGCAAGCAATCCAGTGGGAACGGCGCCCTCCAGGCTTTGGGGGGCGCCGTTTTACGTGGCAGGGCCCGGCTTACCTCGATGCCCTGTCCTGGTCGCAATCGTGAAGCGTCGGCAGTATGTTTTGTCCCTGCCGTCGGCGGGGGCAGGGGCGGGGGCGGGGGCGCGAGACGACTCGACCCCACCCGCAACAACCTCTTGGCCCTAAAAAGGTCTCTCAATGATCAAGCTGAGAAATCTCGAGAAATATTATGAATCGGGCGCCGGCCGCACCTACGTCTTGCGCCAGATCAAGGTGGAAGTTGACGAGGGTGAGTTCATCACCATCATGGGCCCGTCGGGAGCCGGCAAGACGACGCTGCTGAGCATCCTCGGGATGCTGGATGGAGCGTGGAACGGGGAGTATTGGCTGTATGACAATCCTGTCCACGAGCTGAAGACGAAACACCGCAACGAGCTTCACAAACGCTACATCGGATTTGTTTTCCAGCAGTACCACCTACTCGACAACTTGACGGTCTACGAGAACCTCGACATTCCCCTCTCCTATCGAAACGTGAAACGTTCCGAGCGAGCCGCGATCGTGGCAGACTCTCTCGATCGATTTCATATCGTCGGCAAGAAGGATCTGTACCCGAGCCAGCTCTCGGGCGGCCAGCAGCAGCTGGTCGCGGTTGCCCGCGCGGTCATCGCGGATCCCAAACTCATCCTCGCAGACGAACCGACCGGAAATCTGCACACGACGCAGGGGCGCGAAATCATGGAGCTGTTCAAGCGCCTGAATGCCGAAGGAACGACGATCATTCAGGTCACCCACTCCGAAGCGAACGCGGCCTACAGCGATCGGATTATCGACCTCTTGGATGGTTGGGTCGTAGATAAAGAGTGAGACCTGAGAGGTGATGCGCACGCTCATCGTCATGGTCATCGCAGTCTGCCTCACCGCGGGCAACCGAACGCTGGCGGCCCAAACCCGGCTCTCACTCGATTGGCAGGCGGTGGCCAAAAAGATCGTCGAACGGATGGCGTTGGAACCCGACGAACGGGTCTTGTTCGTCGCACGCCCGGGGATGTTCGAGGAGTTGATTCCCCACCTGCGATACGCCGTGATCACCGCCGGGGCCATCGACGTGGGCGTGACGGACGTGCTTCCGTCACCGGGGCCCGGATCGTGGGATGCTCAGTTGTTGCAACGCGCACACCGTGACTCTCGAGCGGTGTACCGGCAGATGTTTCGCGACATCGACGTGTCGGTGATGTTGCCCGGTGCGTCCACAGGTCACGCCGCCTACGGAGCAATCCAAGATCTGTTGCGCGAAGGACGGGGTCGAACGATCCACTTTCACTGGCTCGAGGGCGGTGGCGCGATTGCAATCCCCGGCCAACCCCTTCCAGCCCTCGCCACCATCGACTCCACGTTTCAACACGCACTGCTCAACACGGACTACAATGCATTGGCAACCGCCCAACAGAAGTTCGAGCGCGCCATGCGCAACGCCGAGGTCCGTGTGACCACGCCGGCCGGCACCGATCTTCGTTTCAGAATAGGATCGCGCCCGGTGAACAAACAGAACGGTGATGCGTCTAGATCCCGGGCTGAAGCCGGACGCATTCTGATCGATCGAGAGATCGAGTTGCCCGCCGGCGCGGTCCGCGTTGCACCGATAGAGGAAACGGTGCATGGCACCATCGTGTTTCCGCCGTCACAGTGGGACGGGCGGCCGGTTCGAGGACTGACACTGCGCATCGAAGCGGGGCGGGTGGTTGACGTGACCGCCGTGTCCGGCCTGGAGCACGCCGAGAGAGAGATGCGCGCAGCAGGTGAGGCGGGCCGGCGGTTCAGGGAATTCGCGCTCGGGTTCAATCCCACACTGGCCGTGCCGGAGCGTTTCCCCTGGATACCGTACTACGGGTACGGCGCGGGGGTCGTGCGCCTGTCATTGGGCGACAACTCTGAGCTGGGTGGAAACGTGACCGGCGGATACGTCCGTTGGAATTTCTTCGCGGATGCGACCGTTACCGTGGGTCGGGACGTCTGGGTCCGCGATGGAAAGCTGCTCGACCCCACTACCACCACCCCCGGTCCCCCTCCCCGGCGGTAGGGCGGTACCACTACCCCTTGCCGCCCCACCACGGCGGTAAGGCGACCGCCATACCCCCTTACCCCCTTACCGCCTTTCGTGAAACCTCCCACCCAAAGACCCCGTAGGTCCCATATACTCACGTTTAGCGAAAAAATGGGGTCCCATGCCAAATAGCGAATTTCTCGGGGAGTTCGAGCAGGTCGTCCTGTTGGTCGTGGCCCGGCTGGAGGGCGGGGCTTACGGGATGGCGATCCGGCAGGAGATCGACGAGCGGACCAGCCACGACGTGGCCATCGGGTCGGTCTACTCGGCGCTGGATCGCATGGAAAAGAAGGGCCTCGTGGCTTCTGAGGTCGGCGATCCAACCCCGGA
>CAYLZR010000170.1:0-5113 GCA_964388145.1 uncultured Gemmatimonadaceae bacterium
ACCGGATTGAGGCCCTCCCCGGCGTGAGGTCGGTGGGGATGACCTCGTCCCTGCCGTTGAGTGAGGCGCAAGACTACCTCCTCCGCTTGAACCTCATCGGGGCCCCCGCTCCGCTACCGGGAGAAGAACCAAACGCCTGGTACCGTCAAGTGAGCCCGGCGTTCTTCACAAGCATGGGCATCCCGCTGTTGCAAGGCCGCGCCTTTGGCGATCAAGACACTCCCGACAGCCCGGGTGTGGTGATCATCAACCGCGCCTTGGCCCGGCTGCTGTTCGACGACGGCGCGGATCCCATCGGCCGGCGTCTCAGCGGCGTGTCCGGCGATTGGGGCCCAATGGGTCGGGTGTTGAATGGGCAAACTGAAATCGTTGGTGTCGTGGACGATGTTCACTACGGGAATCTGCGAACCGGTGGTGCTGCTTCGCTGTACTTTCCCCACGCACAGGCGCCGTTCCGCCGTATGACAATCACGGCCAAAACCGCCGGAGATCCGGCCAACATGGTTGGCGCGGTGCGCCACGAAGTGACTGCCGTAGACGCCAATCTCCCCATGGGCAGCATCACGACAATGCAGGGCGCGCTCGATCGTTCTATCGCTAGAGATCGATTCGCGATGTTCCTCGTGGGACTGTTTGGCACGTTGGCGCTGCTGCTGGCTTCCGTGGGTATCTACGGCGTGCTGTCGTACACGGTGGCACAGCGCACGAAGGAACTGGGGATCCGCATGGCACTCGGCGCGAGCCAACGCACGGTGTTGACGTACGTCATGCGGCAATCGATAACGTTTATCGCCATCGGCGCGGCCGGTGGGATCGCCGGTGCCCTCCTACTGACACGCGTGATGGCCAGCCAGCTCTACGGGGTGACGGCCCGCGATCCGATCACGTTCGTTACCGCGACCGTCGTGCTGAGTGCCGTTGCGTTACTGGCCAGTTACGTTCCGGCGGCGCGGGCAACGCGGGTGGATCCGATTACCGCTCTCAGGTACGATTGAATGGGCGATTAGGTGCCAGGTGTCAGGTGTCAGGGCCTACCTCCTGACACCTGAAACCTAGAACCTGCAACCTAGTTAGTGTTAGGTATTAGGTGTCATGCCGACGATCGTGCCTCGCACTTGCCTCTTCGCTCTCTGTGCCCCTCGATTTGGGTGACGGAGCTAGCAGGAAAACTCCACCAACGGGCGCTCTGGCCCGGCTCGTTCACAGACGGTATTCTAGGTCAAACCGCCACCACCACCTCTTACCTCAGACCGAGTCCATGACTGATGGAGCGAAGGCTGGCAGACCCTGAGCACCCACCGAACCATCTCCCCACCGCGGGGGATATCGCACACATCTGAGAGCGCAGCGGCAACGTCATGAACACCATAACCCACGACATTCTTCTTGTTGGTGGTGGCGGAGCGGGACTGCGAGCGGCTATCGCGGTCGCGGAGGCCAATCCGGAATTCAGGGTTGGGGTCGTATCGAAGGTTTACCCCATGCGAAGCCATACCGTCTCCGCCGAGGGCGGCGCCGCGGCGGTAATCAAGCCCAACGACAGTCTGGACGACCACGCCTACGACACGATCAGTGGGGCCGACTGGCTCTGCGACCAGGACGCGGTGGAAGCCTTCGTCAACGAGGCACCACAAGAGATGCTGCTGCTGGAGCATTGGGGTTGTCCCTGGAGTCGGGAACCAGACGGACATGTGGCCGTCAGACCATTCGGCGGCATGAAAACCCAGCGCACCTGGTTCGCCGCCGACAAAACGGGCTTCCATATGCTACACGCCCTGTTCCAGACCTCGCTGAAGTTCCAGCCGATTATCCGTCACGACGAATGGTTCGTTACCAAACTCTTGGTGGACGACGGCCAATGCCGGGGAGTCGTGGCGCTGGAGTTAGCATCGGGTGAGGTCCATGCCATTCTGGCCAAGGCCGTGATCCTTTGCACCGGTGGCGGTGGCAAAGTCTTCCCGTTTACCACCAACGCGAACATCAAGACGGGAGACGGTATGGCGCTGGCCTATCGCGCCGGCGTACCACTGAAAGACATGGAGTTCGTGCAGCACCACCCGACCGGCCTCCCGTTCACTGGGATTCTCGTCACGGAAGCGGCCCGGGCCGAGGGTGGGGTGTTGCTCAACAAGGACGGATACCGCTACCTACAGGATTATGACCTGGGCAAACCGGAACCGAAACCGGTGTTACGATCCATGGAACTGGGCCCGCGAGACCGGCTATCCCAGGCCTTCGTAAAGGAGATGGAAAGGGGTCGCACCATCGAGACCCCGCACGGTCACGTGGTGCACTTGGATATACGACACCTCGGCAAGCAAGTCATCGAGTCGAAGATTCCATTTGTCCGCGAGTTGTGTTTGAAATATGAGAAAATCGATCCGGTCAAACAGTTGATTCCGGTGCGTCCGGTAGTTCACTACATGATGGGTGGGGTGCACACCGACATCCACGGGGCGACGCCGGTGGCGGGCCTCTATGCGGCGGGAGAGGTGGCATGTGTGAGCATCAACGGCGCCAACCGCCTCGGATCCAACTCCCTCACGGAGCTATTGGTCTTCGGCGCTCGTGCGGGAAAAGCGGCCGCAGAGTACGCATCCGCTCGGGCGGACCCTTCCAGCGGCGTGTTGAGCCAAGCACTGGACGAAGAGAGGCGCCTACGCGGGCAGTTTCTGGAGAAGACCGGAGGCAGCGAGCGAATATCCGACTTGAGATCGGCGATGCAAGAGGCGATGGAGGCGGGCGCCGGCATCTATCGTGACGACAGCGGGCTCAACGCGGCCATCGCCAAGATCCACGAGTTGCAGGAGCGGTTCCGCGATGTGGCCTTGGACGATCGAAGTCGGACGTTCAATACAGAACTCGTGAGCTGTCTCGAGCTGGAGAACATGCTGGATTTCGCAGAAACCATTCTGCACTCGGCCCTCCAGCGACGGGAGTCTCGCGGAGCCCATCAGCGAACGGATTATCCTGAACGCGACAACGACGAATTCTTGGCACACTCCTTGGCCTACCGGTCCGGCAACGGCGCGCCCAGGATCGACTATCTGCCTGTCACCATAACGCGCTGGCCTCCCGGCGAGCGCATCTACGGACGGTGAGCGCACATGCCTGAATCTGTCCAACTGCAGGTGTACCGTTACCGTCCGGAGAGTGATCCGGAGCCGTCATGGGAGACGTTCGAGGTGCCGCTGCACTCGGAATGGATGATCCTCGACGCGCTCAACTACATCAAGGACCATCTCGACGGCACTCTGTCCTATCGGTGGGCGTGCCGGATGGGCGTGTGCGGAAGCTGCGGGATGATGGTCAACGGCCAGCCGGTTCTGACGTGTGCCACGTATTTGGAATCGCTGCTCCCCGGGCCGATCCGGGTGGAACCATTACAAGGATTTCCCATCATTCGCGATCTCGTCGGGGATATCACTGATTTTCTGGAAAAGCTCACGCGTGTAAAGCCGTGGATCGTGCGCGCCGACGAGAAACCCTTGGCGGACGAGGAGTACCTGCAGACTCCTGAGCAACTGGCTGCGTACAAGCAATACAGCATGTGCATCAATTGTATGCTTTGCTACTCAGCCTGTCCGATTTATGCACTTGACCCCGAATTCATAGGACCAGCGGCGATCGCATTGGCTCAGCGCTACAACATGGACTCTCGAGATCAGGGCGATCAGGAACGGCTGGACATCCTCTCGCAACACGAAGGTATTTGGGCCTGCACGTTCGTGGGAGAATGTTCCGCGGTTTGTCCGAAAGACGTGGATCCCGCGGGAGCGATTCAGCGGTACAAGGTGACGGCTACTGCAGACTGGTTCAAATCCCTCTTGTTGCCATGGGCAAAGCGCTGAATCCCCATTACAAGACATACCACCCTCGGTGGTACCGGCCGCGGATGCCGATCTTCTGGTGGCTGCGAACACTTCCCTATGTGAAGTTCATCACGCGGGAGTTGACGAGTTTTGCCGTCGCCTACGCCGCGATCTTACTCGTAATCCAAGCGCGGGCGCTGGGCCAAGGAGAAGAGGCTTATGGCCGGTTCTCGAGCTGGCTACAGTCTTCACCCGTCGTGTGGTTCCACATAGTCGTCTTGCTGGTCGTCTTGTTCCATACCGTCACTTGGCTGAACCTTGCGCCGAAGGCGTTGGTTGCACACGTCAAAGGGCGGCGCGTGCCGGACGTGGTGGTGCTCCTCTCACACTACGCCGCGTGGTTGGTCGTGTCGGGACTGATCGCGTGGCGACTGCTCGGATAGCCATGCGACGATCGAGAGAGCCCTTCCTGTGGGCGATGTTCAGCGGCGGTGGAATGATCTCCGCCCTGTTCCTTCCGGCGCTGATCTTTCTGATGTGGGTTGCTCACCCGTTAGGTTGGATCGACGTGGCATCGTACGACCAGTTGGCCGGCTGGGTCAGCAACCCCCTGGTGCGCCTCGTGCTCTTCGGGTTCGTCACGTTGTTCCTATTCCATTGGGCGCACCGCTTCCGCTACACACTCTACGACGGGTTGCAACTCTACCACCTCAACCAGCTGATTGCCGTCATTACCTATGGTTTAGCAACTGCCATGACGCTGGTGACGGGCTATGTGCTTTGGGTATATAACTGAGGGAGACTGAGTTGCGGGGAACGCCATCTCAGTAACGCCGTCGGTAAGGAGGCAGCCATGTTCAACCTCAAGCCGCTCTCTAAAGGGGGGCTAAAGGCCGCTTTGGAAAAAGCGGCGCACTACCGGCTGCTCAACGAGCCCCGCGAAGCCGAAAGCATTTGCCGAGACATCATCGAGGTCGATCCGAAGAACCACGGAGCATTGACCACCTTGATACTCGCGTTGACCGACCAGTTGACCACCAAAGGCGCGAAGTGCGGTGACGCAGCCCGATCGCTGTTACCCCGCCTCGAGAATGCGTACGAGGAAGCGTATTACGCCGGCATCATCTGCGAGCGACGGGCCAAAGCACAACTCAGCCGGCAGAATCCCGGCTCGGGATTCGTGGCGCACGACTTCCTGCACGATGCCATGGAGTGGTACGAGAAGGCCGAGAAGATTCGACCCGCTGGAAACGACGACGCCATTCTGCGGTGGAACACGTGCGCTCGACTCATCATGGAGA
>CAYLZR010000171.1:0-5107 GCA_964388145.1 uncultured Gemmatimonadaceae bacterium
GCTCATCGGCCTGTGGTCGTTGTCTCGCGCGCGCCTTCATCTTGCCGATTTGCGGACGGCTCGCGACGAGATTGCGCCAATTGAGAATTAGCCACGGAAACCACGGACCCCCTCCCACATCCTGGACCTTTTCTTGTTTTTCTTGATCGCCACCCGAGTGCCTGCCGCAGCGCGACGGGGGTGGAGGGGTGAACAACACATCCGGGGGGCGGGGGGTCCGTGTGTTCCGTGGATTCCGTGGCTATTTTGTGACGTGCCTTCTCCTCCGAGTACGCCCGCAGTGAGCAACTCGACACCAGACAGCGTCACCATCGCGGCCCACGCCAAGATCAACCTGTTCTTGCGCGTGTTGAGTCGTGAAGCGAGCGGATTTCACGGCATCGAGACATTGTTTGCGTTAGTCGAGTTGGCGGACGACATCTCGGTGGAGCGGACGAGCGGCGGGATCGACATCGAGGTGGAGGGCGCCGACACCGGACCGATGGACGACAACCTGGCGGTGCGGGCGGCGCGTGCGGTGGTGGGAGCCAGCGGCGACGGGTTCGGCGTTCGGATTCACTTGAAGAAGAATATTCCCGTCCGGGCCGGGTTGGGGGGAGGGTCGAGCGATGCGGCGGCGGTGCTTCACGCGGTGAACATGTTGGCCGCCGGGGCCGTGCCCAGACATGAAATTCTTCAGTTTGCCGCCAAGCTGGGATCCGATGTGCCGTTCTTTGCGTCGGGCGCGCCAATGGCACTCGGGTGGAATCGGGGTGAGAGACTGTTTAGGCTCCCGGCACCCCCTTCGGCCCCGACATTGCTGGTGGTGCCCGCGAGCGGCGTGTCGACAGCCGCCGCCTACGATCTGTTGGACCGGGCGCGCGGCAATCCGACACCACGCGGGGCGGTCGTACTCGACGCGGAAGCCCTTCGGACTTGGGGGGGGATCGGACGGCTGGGTGGGAACGATTTCGAGTCCGTGGTGTGGGGAGTGGAGCCCCGAATTCGCGAGATCTTCGAGCGGATGGCGCAAACCAAGCCGCTTTTGGTGAGAATGTCGGGCTCCGGATCGGCGGTGGCGGCGATCTATAGGTCCCAGACCGATTTGGAACACGCCGTGACGATGATCGGTACGGGAGAACAGGGCCTTGTGCCAACCGAGACCCGGTCGAGTCCCGCTCCCGGACCGGTAGCCCAGACCGTCAAAGACCCGTAGTTTTGATCTGCGCTTGAATACGATCGAGACCTTTGGAGGCAGATAATGAAGCACGAGAACACGGATATCATCGCGGTAGTTGCCCGGCTCGAACGGCAGCTTCGCACCGTCAAGCTCACGCTCGGCATCGTTTTGTTGGGAATAGCCGGATTGGCGCTCACCGCGTGGGTTGCTCCGCAGGGAGACACGGTTACCGCCAAGCAGTTCATGGTGCTCGACGCGGACGGGATCCCTCGAGGGATGTTCGGTGTGTTGGCTGACCAGGCGACGATCGGCATGATGTACACCGACCCATCAGGCAATCAGCGGATCGTAATGAGTGTGGACCCGAGCGGGATACCGAGCTTGTCGTTCATGGACGAAGGCGGAACCATCCGGTCGGAGATGGGGATGAGGGAGGACGGATCACCCACGATCGTTCTTACCGATGCTTCGGAGGCGCGCCGCATCGCTCTGAGCGCCACCAACGAAGGTGCGGGTCTGGTCACGTTCTTCGGTGACGCAGCCGCCGACACCCTGCCGCCGCCCCAACGCGCCACGGTAGGCATGTTCGAAAACGGCCAACCGGCCATCATGTTCTACGACCCGGACCAAAACGTTCGGGCGTCGCTGAACATGTCCGCGGAGGGAGCGGCGTTGTGGAGATTCTACGGCGCGGACGGGACCCACGAACGGGCGATCCTCGGAGTCTATGGGGACGGCCGACCGATCATGCGTATGGCCGACTCGACCGGGATGTCCACTTTCCTCCGGCTTGGTGGGATGCTTCCCGACACTACGGTCGTCCCCCGCTCGGAAGGGAATTAGGGCACCGGCGGACATCCTCTCTCCCAGGCTGCAACTCAAGCTGCACGGACCCTCGTGCAGCTTTTGGTCGGTGTGACGACTAGATTCCATCCCGTAGGTTTCCCGGTGCACGCCATCACTGGCCCCTCGTCCAACGGCAGGACTCCGGCCTTTGGAGCCGGCAATGGTGGTTCGAATCCACCGGGGCCAATTCTGGAGAGGACATGGATCATAGCACCGCTACGTCACGCAATTCGGAGCGAGAAGTCGTTGAAGCGGTCGTAATCCGGTTCGCCGGAGACTCCGGCGACGGCATGCAGATCACCGGCGCGCAGTTCACCCAAGAGACCGCGCTGTTTGGCAACGACCTGGCCACATTCCCAGATTTCCCGGCCGAGATACGCGCACCCGTCGGCACGACGTTCGGTGTTTCGGCTTTTCAGATTCATTTTGGATCGCATGAAGTGCGCACATCGGGCGACGCGCCAGACGTGCTCGTGGCAATGAATCCCGCCGCCCTCAAGGTAAGCCTCGAGGATCTCAAAATCGGCGGCATGCTCGTCGTCGATGAGGGCACGTTCAATGCCCGCAATCTCGCAAAAGCCGGTTTCGAGTCGAACCCGCTGGAAGATGACTCGCTTGCGCCCTATCAGGTGGTCCAAGTCGACATCTCGAAGCTCACGCTCGAAGCGGTCAAGGGACTCGATCTCTCCCAGAAGGAAGCCTTGCGGAGCAAGAATTTCTGGACGCTCGGGTTGATGTTGTGGATGTACGGGCGGGACCGTGCCGCCACGGTCGAGTGGTTGAACAAGAAGTTCGCGAAGCGTCCCGAGATCGCCAAGGCCAATGTCACGGCGCTCAACGCGGGCCACGCGTTCGGCGAGACCGCGGAGATGTCGAGCGACCTGAGCGGATATACCGTGGCCAGGGCCGATATCGCCCCAGGCCTGTACCGAACCGTCACAGGGACCGAAGCCCTCGCCTGGGGACTGGTTGCCGGTGCGCGCGCCGCCGGACTCAAGATCATGTTGGGGTCGTACCCGATTACGCCGGCTTCCCCATTGCTTCACAGCCTGGCCGGGCTGAAGGCCTATGGCGTCACGACCTTCCAGGCCGAGGACGAGATCGCGGCCGTGTGCTCCGCCATCGGCGCCTCGTACGCCGGCGCGCTCGGCGTCACCTCCAGCTCCGGGCCCGGGATTGCCCTCAAGACCGAAGCGATCGGTCTGGCGATCAGCACCGAGCTACCTCTCGTTATCGTCAACTCGCAGCGCGCCGGCCCATCGACCGGCCTGCCCACGAAAACGGAACAATCGGACCTCTATCTGGCAGTGTACGGACGGAACGCGGACGCACCCATGCCCGTCATCGCCGCGGCCACGCCGACAGACTGTTTCGATGTGGCGATCGAGGCGGTGAGAATTGCCACCAAATACATGACGCCGGTGATGCTGCTGACGGAGGGATATCTCGCGAATGCCGCCGAGCCATGGCGCATTCCGGATCCGGAAGATGTGCCGTCGTTCCCCGTCACCTTCCGAACGGAGCCCGAGGGCTTCCAGCCGTTCGCGCGCGACCCGAAAACATTGGCTCGTGCATGGGCGGTTCCGGGCACGCCCGGGCTCGAACACCGCATAGGTGGCTTGGAGAAAGATTCCGTCACGGGCAACATCTCGTACGACGCCGAGAACCATCAACACATGACCGACGTGCGGGCCGCCAAAATCGCCGGCATCGCCAACGACATCCCGCTCCAGTCGGTTGAATGTGGGGAGAAGACGGGCAGCATGGCGGTCATTGGGTGGGGATCCACCTTTGGACCCATCAACCAGGCCGTGCGGCGTGCACGAGACGAGGGGCACGAGGTGTCGCAGATTCATATTCGGCACATCGTTCCACTGCCGACCAACCTCGGTGATCTCTTGGCGGGCTTCGAAAGAGTGTTGGTACCCGAGATGAACAACGGCCAGCTCCTCACACTGCTCCGCAGTACCTACGCGATTTCAGCGGAGGGACTCAACAAGGTGTCGGGCAAGCCCTTCCGGGTGAGTGAAATTTTCGATGCGATACGGACACGGATGGGAGACACATCATGACGGGAACCGTCGCAGCGCCGCTGACGGCTAAGGATTTCGCCTCCGACCAAGAGGTCCGGTGGTGTCCGGGGTGCGGGGACTACGCCATTCTCAAGTGCGTACAGCGCACGCTGCCCGACCTCGGCGTGAAAAGGGAGAGCACGGTTTTCGTTTCGGGAATCGGCTGCGCAGCGCGTTTCCCCTACTACATGTCGACCTACGGGTTCCACACGATTCACGGGCGCGCCCCGGCGATCGCAACCGGAATCAAACTCGCCAACCCGGCTCTGGACGTTTGGATCGTGACTGGCGACGGCGACGCACTCAGTATCGGTGGCAACCACCTCATTCACGTACTGCGCAGAAACGTGGACGTCCAAATCCTGCTGTTCAACAACGAGATCTACGGGCTCACCAAGGGGCAGTATTCTCCGACGTCTCGCCGTGGTACGCGCTCACCGTCCACGCCGAAGGGTTCGGTGGAAAACCCCATCTCTGCCGCCGCACTGGCATTGGGAGCCGGCGGCCGGTTCGTCGCACGCACGGTCGACACGCACCAAAAGCGCATGCCGGGCGTGCTCAAACGGGCCCACCAACACCGAGGCGCCTCGCTTGTGGAAATCTTGCAGAACTGTAATGTTTTCAACGACAAAGTGTTCTCCCATATCACGGATAAGAACGTCGCGGACGAACGCCAACTTCACGTCGAACACGGACAGCCCTTGTTGTACGGCAAAGACAAGAGGGCGGGATTGCGCGTCAAGCCCGGAAAGTTCGAGTTGGAAACGGTTACGATCGGAGAGAACGGCATCACCGAGTCCGACATTTTCGTCCACGACGAGACCAACCGGACGCTCGCATCGCTGCTGGCGGTGATGGAGCCTCCCAATTTCCCGGTCGCGCTCGGCGTAATCTATTGCGACCCCGCCCCCACATACGGCGAGCAGGTTCGCGAACAGGATGGGGCCGTAGACGAAGAGGCGAGCATCGGAGATCTGCTCCGTGCCGGTCGGACGTGGACGGTTGTTGGGTAGCTGTTAGCTATTAGCCA
>CAYLZR010000172.1:0-5083 GCA_964388145.1 uncultured Gemmatimonadaceae bacterium
AGGGTTTCGTTCCGCTCGTAAACACCTGGATGGACAACTGGGCGACGTTCTAGCTCCCTCCCGCTAGCCGTGCGAGCGAATCAGTGCCATAATCCCACCGCAACGAAAGTCCGGGGAGAAATATGGCAAACGACGAATCTGCGGGCACACACGCCGACAAGGCACCGTACATACCGGCTTCCACCAGCCTACCCGAGATCACTGTCAAGGCGGTGGTCCTCGGTGTGTTGCTGTCGATCTCCCTCGCGGCAGCGAATGCCTACCTCGGACTGTTCGCCGGAATTACCGTGTCAGCCTCGATCCCCGCCGCCGTCATTTCCATGGCGATTCTGCGGTTGTTTCGCGAATCGAATATTCTCGAGAACAACATCGTTCAGACCGCCGCGTCTGCCGGAGAGAGTCTGGCGGCTGGTGTGATCTTCACGATCCCCGCCCTGATCCTTCTCGAGGCGTGGACCGAGTTCAACTACCTCCAGACCACGCTCATCGCCGCCCTGGGCGGGACGATGGGGGTGCTCTTCACGATTCCCCTGCGGCGCGCGCTGATCGTCGACGCGCCGCTGCGTTTTCCCGAAGGCGTCGCGACCGCTGAGGTCCTGAAGGTTGGCGATACCGGCGGCGCCGGTGTCAAGTACATCGCGTGGGCGGCCCTGATCGGAGCGTCGTTCAAGTTCGGCGACACCGGATTGAAGCTCTGGGGCGGCGTGCTCGAGAAGGCGACGTACTTGGGCGGATCGATCGTGTACTTCGGAACCAATCTCTCGCCGGCGCTGGTCGGTGTGGGGTACATCGTCGGGCTCAACATCGCCGTATTGATCTTCATCGGCGGGGCCATGAATTGGCTGGTGGCCATCCCGATCGTGGCGCTCGTACAAGGAATACCGGAGGGAGCGGCGGACGCCGCCGATGCGGCTGGGCAGCTTTGGTCGACCCAGACCCGGTACCTCGGCGTCGGAGCAATGGTGGTTGGGGGACTGTGGGCGCTGATCTCCGTACGCAAACCCCTGATGCGCGGCATTTCCGCGGGGATGGAAGCCTATCGAAAGCTGAAGCAGGGCGTCGAAGCGACCGACCGCACCGAGCGCGACACACCCATGCAGTGGGTCGCGATCGTGTTGATTGCGTCGGTCGTCCCGCTCTTCATGCTGTTTGCCGGGTTCACGGACAGCGTCGGCGTTGGCCTCGTCATGGCCCTCGTCATGATGGTCGCAGGTTTTCTCTTTTCCGCCGTGGCGGGATACATGGCCGGCCTCGTCGGCTCGTCGAACAACCCCATCTCGGGCGTCACGATCGCCACCATACTTACATCTTCCTTGCTCTTGGTGGCGCTGCTGGGAACGCAAAGTGTCATCGGACCGGCGGCTGCCATCTTGATCGGCGCGACCGTCGCCTGTGCCGCTGCGATAGCCGGCGACAACATGCAAGACCTCAAGGCCGGACGCATCGTGGGTGCCACTCCGTACAAACAGCAGATCATGCAGCTCGTGGGCGTGATCGCTGCCGCTTTCGTCATGGCGCCGGTACTCACGTTGCTCCTCAAAGCCTACGGTATCGGCATCGCCACCGCGGCGCACCCCAATCCACTGGCGGCCCCACAGGCCACGCTCATGGCCGCGGTCGCGGGTGGCGTCTTCCGTGGAGGACTCCCCTGGGCAATGATCGTCATCGGAATGTTGGTTGCCGTTGCCGTGATCGTAGTCGACGAGATTCTCAAAGCTCAGAACAGCAGTTTCCGTACGCCGGTTCTGGCGGTTGCCGTGGGTATCTATCTCCCCTTTCAACTATCCGTGGCCATCTTCCTCGGCGGGCTCATCGCTTGGGCCGTCAACCGGTATCAGGACAGGGCCACCGCAGCGGCGCCGCCGGAGCAACGGGAAAGCTTGAAAGTGGCGGCTGACACCGGCGACCGGAATGGTTTGCTGTTTGCCGCTGGGGCAATCACGGGCGAGGCGCTCGTCGGCATTCTGCTCGCTATACCGATTGTGGTGGCGGGCGACGCCAACGTGTTGGCCTTCTGGGGCGACCACACCGACGCGAGTTACCCCGGCGTCATTCTGTTGATGGTCGTCATGTTCATGATCTACCGGGTTGGCATCGCTCCGACGCGCGACGCGGCAGCGCGGTGATTCCGGGAATCGGGTGTCCGCGATGAAGTGTCTGACAAAACTGCTGTTTGTTGCGTCGCTCATCCTCCCGGGTGTGAGCATCGAGGCACAGGAGCCCACCCTCGCACTGGTGGGTGGCCGGATCATCGATGGTTACGGCGGACCGCTCATCGAAAACGGTGTCGTGTTGATCGTAGACGATCGCATCGTGGCCCTCGGGACCCGCTCTGAGGTTGATGTTCCCCCGGACACACCGATCATCAGCACCGAAGGCATGACGGTCATGCCCGGGCTGTTCGACATGCACGTGCACCTCATGCTTCTCGGCCACGGCGATTATGCCCGATGGCACGAGTTGTTCAGCGACAAACTGGCAGACGAAGTGATGCCAATCGCCGCGAGGCAGTTGCTGGAAGCCGGCGTCACGTCGGCTCGCGACCTGGGCGCGCCGCTCGATGAGATCCTCGAGGTGAAGCGACGGATCGCCTCCGGAGAAATTCCCGGTCCCCGCCTGTTCGTGTCCGGGCCGTTCATTCAACATGCCCCCTACGAACCTTGGCAGGCGGAATACCGCTGGGGCGTGAACGGCGCCAACGATGCGAGACGGAAAGTCCGACGGATCATCGACGCAGGCGCCGACTTCATCAAGCTCATCGATCAGGACCAGTTGACGGAAGAAGAGGTCGCCGCCGTCGTTGAAACGGCGCACGCAGCCGGTAAAAAGGTGGTCGCACACGCACATCGCCCGGACGAAATTCGACGCGGATTAGACTTCGGAATAGACAACTTCGAACACACCGGGTTGGCGACGGCGCCGGGGTACCCGGAGGACATCTTGCGAAGGCTGCGCGAACGAAATACCACACTCTACTGGACTCCGACCATCTCTCCGCTGTATGTCATGCAATACAGCGGAGAAATTTTCCCCGAACGTCTGGACGATCCCGCGTGGAAGAACGGCATGACGCCGGCGATGGCCAATGAGATCCGCGCGTCGCTCGAGGACATTCCGCATCTGCCCTATTATGCGCTCTTTCCGAGCCGGATTCCCAAACTGCCGGCCAAGTTCCGCCAGATCCGCGAAACCGGTGTCCAGCTGCTGATCGGCACCGACGCGGGCATTCCTTCGATGTTCCACAACGACGCGACTTGGCGCGAAATGGCCAAGTGGGTCGAGCTCGGCGTCCCACCGATGCAGGTCATTCAAGCCGCGACACTCTGGCCCGCACGGTTCCTCGACGTCGACAACGACCTCGGGACTCTGGCACCCGGCATGCTAGCGGATGTCATTGCCGTGCGTGGTGACCCCCTCCAAAACATGGAAGCCATGCGGCACGTCGCGGTGGTGGTGCAGGGCGGAAAGCAATTCGAAGGGGGAACATTGGTAAAGGACGGAGAGACCCAGTCACGCAGGCCGGGAAGCTAGTGCACGGCGGCCCGGTCGAGAAGTTTCTGCAACTCGACGTCAGATAAGGTGGCGAGACCTGTGTCTTCGTCTGGGACGTAGCCGACATACCGTCGCGGCCGGCGGTGGTCGAGACAAGTAAACTGCATGATCGGCTTGTGCACCCTCGGATTCAAGTACTCCGAGGTCCGGCCGTGGCTGATCAGCTCGGCGCGCCACCTCGCTCCGTCAGCATCAACAAAATCACGCATGTCGTATTGCCAAAGTGAAACCCGATGCTGAAAGATAATGCCGGCGAGTGTTGATATCTTGGTGATGGTCGCCGGCGACTGTGTTCACAGCACCAACAAGCATTGGGGTTATGGATAGTGCATCCTTGACGTTTCTCGAAAAATTACTGGATACTCCGGGCCCGTCCGGCTTCGAAACCGGCGCGGCGCGTGTGTGGCGGACGGAGGCCGAAGGGTTCGCCAAGGAAGTGTCCACCGATGTGAAGGGCAACTCACAGGCTGCGGTAAATCCCGAGGGTTCTCCGCGTGTGATGTTCGCCGGGCACATCGACGAAATCGGTCTCATGATCGTTCACGTGGACGACCATGGCTTTCTCTTCTTCTCGGTCATTGGTGGCTGGGACTCGCAAGTTTTGGTCGGACAACGCGTCATCATCGCCAGTAGCAACGGCCCGGTGCCAGGCGTGATCGGGAAGAAGGCCATTCATCTCATCAAGAAGGAAGATCGAGACAAGGTCTCGAAGGTAAGCGACCTGTGGATCGACATCGGCGCCAAGTCCAAGGCCGAGGCGTTGGATCGAGTTCGGGTTGGTGACCCCGCGGTGTTGAACGCCACGATGGAAAAATTTCCCAGCGGCCGGATCGCTTCGCGGAGCATCGATAACCGCATCGGCGCATTCGTGGTGCTCGAGGCATTGCGCATTCTGGCAAAGGAGCCGCCGGACGCCGCGGTGTTCGCCGTTGCCACCGCACAGGAGGAAATCTCGTGGACCGGAGGAGGCGCCCGCACCAGTGCCACGTCTCTCGATCCGTCGGTAGCCCTGGTGGTCGACGTCACCCATGCCACCGACCATCCCGATGTCGAGAAAAAAGAGCACGGAGATTTCAAGTTGGGTGGCGGGCCGGTTTTGTCTCGTGGGTCGGCCGTCAACGAACGCGTGTTCGATCTGCTCGTACAAACAGCAGAGGACGAGAAGATCCCATACGCCATCGCGGCGGCGCCAGGGCATACTGGGACGGATGCCGATTCGATCCACACTGCGCATCGCGGTATCGCCACGGGATTGGTGTCGGTCCCGAATCGCTACATGCACAGCCCAAATGAAATGGTCGACCTCGATGATCTGGACAACGCCTCAAGGTTATTGGCCGGATTTGCCGGACGAGTGACGCGAGGCATGAGCTTCATTCCGGAGTGAGTTTAGGTTTAGCTTTTAGCTTTTAGCTTTTAGCTGTTAGCTATTAGGTTGCGCGCCCCCTAATAGCTAACAGCTAACAGCTATTCCTGTCTCAACGCCACCATCGGATCTACGCTCGTCGCGCGTCTCGCGGGGACAAAGCTC
>CAYLZR010000173.1:0-5034 GCA_964388145.1 uncultured Gemmatimonadaceae bacterium
ACCCTCCAAATCGGTGAAATAATACAGGGTGTTGCAATGACCTGCTGAATCCACCACCCCATAATTGCCCAGGAAGTTGCGCCGTCGCGGCGGTCATCCTATTTCTCGTCAGACCAGAGGCTCATTGCCCCCAAGCGTCGTTCTGCTCGAGGTGCTACACCCGATGAATAACGACTACCTGTACGACGCCATCGTCGTGGGTGTTGGAGGTATGGGCAGCGCAGCGCTGTACCATATGGCCCGTCGCGGCAAGCGGGTGCTGGGTCTCGAACGCTACTCCATTCCCAATTCCATGGGATCGTCCCACGGGCTGACGAGGATCATCCGGCTGGCCTATTTCGAGCACCCCACATACGTCCCGCTCCTCCGCCGCGCCTATGAATTGTGGAAAGAGCTCCAAAACGAATGTGGCGAGCAACTCCTTTATGTGACTGGTTCGGTCGATGCTGGACGCCCGGGGACGCCGGTCTTCGAGGGCTCGGTGGCGTCGTGTGAAGCCCACCAGCTCGATCACGAAATCCTCAACAGCTCCGAGCTAATGAGCCGGTATCCCGGTTACCGCGTACCCGACGACTTTCGGGCCGTGTGGCAACGAGATGGTGGTTTCTTGCTTTCTGAACGGTGCATTGTTGGCCACGTGACTCGAGCGCAGGCATTCGGTGCCGTCGTGCACGCACACGAGAAAATGCGGTCGTGGCAAGTCGATGCCGACGGTGAGGTTCGCGTCGTGACCGATCGGGGCGAGTACCGCGCCGCGCGATTGGTTATCACCGCCGGCGCGTGGGCCGCGGAGTGCGTGCCCGCGCTCGTGGGTCACGCTGTGCCCGAGCGACAGGTTTTGGGTTGGTTTCAGCCCCTACGACCGGAGCTCTTTCAGGTCGACACCTTTCCGGTGTTCAACGTGACCGCTGACGAAGGCCATTTCTACGGCTTCCCCGTTTTCAGCGTTCCCGGATTCAAGATCGGTCGATACCATCATCACGAAGAGCAGGTGGATCCCGATGCGATGGATCGCGAGCCACATGCTCGCGACGAGCAAACGCTCCGCGATTTCGTGGCGCGTTACTTCCCGGACGCCAACGGGCCGACGATGTCTCTCTGCGTTTGCATGTTCACCAACACGAAAGACGAACACTTCTTGATCGACTTGCACCCCGATTACCCACAAGTGTCGATTGCCGCCGGTTTCTCGGGTCATGGGTTCAAGTTTTGTTCGATAGTAGGAGAGATTATGGCGGATTTGGCGGAGCGTGGCGAGACTCGGCACGATATTGGGAAATTTTCGATCGATCGGCTTTTTTGAATATCCAATATCCAATATCCAATATTGAATATTCAATATTCAATATTCAATATTCGAGCCCTGTCCGTTCCAGTCACACCTGATGAGCCAGCTCGCAAGCGAATGGAGGATTCCCGCTCCGTCGTTATCGTGATCACCGTATCGCTGAACTGAAATGTGGCTGTTTGATTTTCCACCGGGGCGTCGAGTCGTAACAGCTCTGCGTACCACTGGACGGTGCGCTCAAGCTGGTCAGACTGCACCACAACCTCACTGATCCCGGTCACTCCATTCGGATGCCTCGTGGCGTCGCCACTCGGCACGCGCAATCCTCGATCGGTTACGTCTTCAATGAGAAAGGGCAGATCGGGGTCTTTCGGAAACGCAAGCTCCCACGAAACCTCCTTGCCGTCGGGACGCACACGCCGTCCCGGAACGGGACCCTCGATTTCGAATCCCGCTGCCCGTGCGTTATCAACCACGTCTCGAAGTCCAACCGTCCCGAGAGCCAGGTCGCGAAATCCTTCGCCCTGTGCACCGCGAGGGAGAAACCTGTGGTCCATGGGCGTCGTGCCGCCGATGGCCATCAATGCCTCGGCGTGGGGCAGATGGCGATGCGTCTCGGGGATATTGAACGCCAGCAATTCGAGGTAGGTACCGTCCGCCAGCGGGATGAGCGCGTTCTTGGTCAATCCGCCGGCGTGCGTTCCACCGGGCGTGACCCGAAATCCAACGCGTTCGAAGTCGACCGTCGCTCCCTCAAGATCTTCAACGAAAATGACGGCGTGATCAACGGAGAATGTCATGCCAGGGGGTAAGACCTGGAACCTGAAACCTGAAACCTGAAACCTGCTGTCTTCCGGATCACAGAACAAACCCAAACACCAAGAACAGCACGAGCGCGCCGCCAGCTGCCGTCAATGCGTACGGCAATTGGGTACGTACGTGATCGATGTGGTCCGTTGCGGACGCCATGGACGCCACGATCGTGCTGTCCGAAATCGGAGAACAGTGGTCGCCGAAAATTCCGCCGCCCAGCGCCGCGGCTAATGTCAGCCCCGGATGAAGATCTAATTGTTGGAAAATGGGAATCACGATCGGAATCATGATGGCAAACGTTCCCCACGACGTTCCGGTCGAGAAAGCGATGAAGCAGGCCAGGATGAAAATGATTGCCGGAACGAATCCAGGGTGGAGTGCGGCTTGCGCTGCGCCGGCCAGGAACACGCCCGTACCCAACGCGCGTTGGGTGGCACCAATCGCAAACGCCAGCGACAGAACCAATACCAGCGGTACCAGGCCTTGGACACCCTTTATGCCTTGATCCGTCATCTCCTTGATCGTCATGATGCCCTGGGCTTTGTACGCCACCGCTGCGACGAGCAAGCCCACGATCACTCCCCAGAGCACCGCGTGCGAGCCGCTCCCGGCCATGATGTCTCCATCTCCGGTGATCCACAGTACGGTGGGTACCGCAGCGACCATCGTCGCGATCGGTAGGACCATGTTCACCGCTCGATGCGGTGCGCCTTCAACCGGTTTGGTCTCGGTCACGTCCGAGGCTACCATCGGTTCGGCCCCGTCGCGCAATACTTTTCCTTCCTCCATTACACGCCGTTCCGCTTCACGCATCGGCCCGATGTTCCAGCCTGTGATGATCACAAAGAACGCCAGGGCGATGGCCAGGATCGCGTAGAAGTTGAGCGGCAGCGCGGACACGACGAGCGCAACGGGATTCTCGATGTTCTGCGCGGTCAAAAGTCCGATGATGTATGCGCCCCACGCGTTGAGCGGAATCAGAATGCATTTCGGTGCGCAGGTTGCGTCGATGATGTAACTGAGTTTCTCGCGCGAGATGCGGCACTTGTCGAACAGCGGGCGTGCCACCGAACCCGACACCAGAAGCCCGAAGTTGGATTCCAGGAAAACAGCCATGCTGACAAACGCCGCAAGCAAACCCGCCGAACGCTGGGTGGTGGCGAGCCTTCGGCGTTCTACCCACTCAATGAATCCCTCCATGCCGCCCGAGGCCTGCGTGAAGGTGATCATCGCCCCGATCAGTGCCGAAAAGATGAGTGTGCGCGCATTGCCGGGATCGGTGACCGACGCGACGAACACGTCGACCGCCTCGATGAGGCCCGTCACCGGGTTCCAGCCGTTCATGATCGTCCAGCCCAGCCAGATGAATAGGCCGAGCGAGAGGTAGACCTGCCTGGTTCGGATGGCGAGCCCAATCGCGACGATGGGCGGTAGGATTGAGACCCAGCCGAAGGAATCCATTTCGACCCCGACGATAACCCGGTTACCTGCGAGTGGGAATGAGCTGATTCCGTTTTTTACGACGGCTAAAGCCGCCGCTCGGCCGTCTGTCGGTAAACCGACGTCAGGGGGTAGTCGCTTTAGCGACAGTCGGTTCGGCCGAGCCGCGGGTTTACCCGTGGTCATTCCGCCGAATCGCTTCCGTCTGCTCCCTCTTACCGCCCTACCGCCCTACAGTCGGAACGACACCCCCATCGTGCTGTGCCGCGAACACAATCAGCAACCGCACGCTCAACCCATAACTCTCCACTCCGGCCCGCACCCGGTTCGTTCGCAGAAAGCGATCGTTGACCGCCCTGCCGATCGTTGTGCCCACGCCCTGGAACTGTTTCCAGTACTCGCTCGCGTCCTCCAAGTCGCGCCGGACGCCCGGAAAACGATTCGCGACCACTTCCCGCGCCGCTTCGCGGTCGGCTCGGGCCAAGACGCGGAGCAACTGCCCCTGCGCGAACACCAGTGCCGAATAGCGAGCATGCGCGTGTGGTGCCAACGTACCGGCCACGTAACCCAAGAAGCTGGCTTCGGATTCCGGACCGATACCGCGTTGGTGCGCCTTCTCGTGCGCCATCGACTGCGAACGACCGACTACCGGCGAATCCCTCAGCACGTTCGCCTCGGCGGTCCACGGAAAGTAGAAGCCGGCAATGCCAAGCCGGGCCACCAGAGGGCTGAACAGGAGACGTTTTGTTTTGCCGTAACGACGCCGGGTCGAGCCCGGTAGGTCCAGCAACTCGGTGGCATTGCGCCAACCCTCTTCGAGTGCGCGGTCGAGGTCTCCGATGTCCGCCGGCATTGCGGTTGGTATGCCGGCGTCTTCCGCGTCGTGGATCTCGAAGTAGGCTTGATTGGACGCCTCTACCGTTTCGCTCGCGAGAGTTCGCAATACCTCGATTTCGGGCGGCGTCCACGTTGGCCATTCGAGCCGCTCATCGAGCGGCTGTCGTGCGTAGTTGAATCCCCACAGAAAATAGAAGAGGGCTACGAACACGCCGGCGTCGCGCGCCAGACGCAATCCGCCCCCCAATGCGGCGTTGCTCACGTAGCGCTCTTTCCGCACAACAGCCCGCACAGTTTTAAACGCGAGCACTCCAAGCCAGCCCACGTAGGAAATGACGCCGAACTCTACGATGGAAAAAGGAAAAAGGCCCGTCAGGCGGGACAGCGGCTGGACGATGAGCGGCCCGAGCGTCCGGGCGTACACGACCTCGACCAAACCCGGAACCAACGAAATCAACTGAAAGAAAACGAACGCGGCGATCCCGATGCCCGTGACAATCAGCCGGCTACGGAGGTGTAGCGGCCAATCGCGGTGGTCTGTCCCTCTAGTCAGTTCCCGCCCCTGTTGCTCGTCAGGCTGAACTCCACGCGCATCGTTGCCAGGCAGCGCACCAGCCGACCCCGCAGTCTTGCCGGACGGTAGCGACTCTTCCGCA
>CAYLZR010000174.1:0-5021 GCA_964388145.1 uncultured Gemmatimonadaceae bacterium
CATCTGATCCGTTTCCGCGTAGCGGACCCGCACCTCGACGGATGTTTCGCCTGTGACGCTCATTTGCAGCCTCGTTGCTGTGCAGGGTCGCGAGGGACATTCCAGGCAGGCATCCCGCGGCCATCATGCACGCCGACGGCCGGCAGACGGCGGCAATAATACGGGTCCAAAAGGCGAAAAGTCAATTACGACAGCAGGTTGCGCCGTTTCCAGACACCCCCGTATACTCCGCCATGCCAGTCCCTCCCGCCATCATCGTCGCCGACGCCCACTTGGGCCCCCAAACCGACGACGACACCTCGGCAGCGTTTCAACGTTTCCTCGCCGAGGTACCCAGACCAGGCAACCACCTCGTCATCAACGGCGATCTCTTTGATTTCTGGTTCGAGTACCGGACGGTCGTACCTCGTGGCGTCTTCCCGATTCTCGCGAGTTTATGGGACCTCATCCGGCGCGGTGTTCGGGTCACGGTGACCGGCGGCAATCACGATCGTTGGGGTGGTCGCTTTTGGAAGGAGCAAGTAGGTGCAGAGTTTCACCCCCGCACCGTGGAACTAGACATCGCCGGTTGGCGCGCGCTCGTGAGCCACGGCGACGGCGACATCGAGCCGGAGCTTCTCGCAAGATTCGTTCATCGCGTCATCGGTAGTCCGATCACGTCGATGACCTTCCGCGCCCTGCACCCCGACGTCGGATTTTGGCTGATTCGAAAATCACGACGGCTCCTGAGCCGGCGGCGGGGGAACCCAGCACCAACGAACCATGCGGCCCTTGCCCAGGCTCGCACGGCTCGCGCCCTGCTCGAAAAACGCAGCGATCTCGACCTCGTGGTGTTGGCCCACACCCATTGCGCGTGTCTCGAGCAGATCTCCCCCCAACGCTGGTACCTCAACCCCGGAGCGTGGGAGAACGGATTCGAATACGCGATCGTGACGGAGCACGGGCCGGAGCTGCGGAGGTGGGGGACGTGAGGCGGGAGCTGTTAGCTGTTAGCTGTTAGCTAATAGCCAGCCTCTAACCCCTCGGATGAAACATCTTGTGCACCGACCGAAGATATTCGCGGTCCACATGCGTGTAGATCTGCGTTGTCGAGAGATCGGCGTGTCCCAGCATTTCCTGCACGGCGCGAAGGTCGGCACCACCCTCGAGTAAATGCGTGGCAAAACTGTGACGCAGCGTGTGCGGCGTTACGCGTTTGGTAATGCCGGCCCGACGTGCACACTGTTTGACGATCTCCCACGCCCCGGCACGCGTGAGTGGTGCACCCCGAGCGTTGAGGATGAACCGGCCGGCTCCCTTGCCCTTATCCAACAGCGGGCGTTTCTCATTGAGGTAAAGCGCCGCGGCGGCTAATGCCCGCCGACCAAGGGGCACCAAACGCTGCTTGTCCCCTTTACCCTGAACACGCACCAAACCGTCCTCCAGCATGACATCGCTCAGCGATAACCCGACGAGCTCGGACACGCGTGCGCCGGTCGCGTATGCCACCTCCAAGAACGCCCGATCGCGCCATCCGAGGGTGTTGTCCGGGTGGTGGGCAGCGATCAACTGCTCGATCTCCACCACGGTCAACACGTCGGGGAGAGTTCGCCAACCCTTGGGAATTTCGAGTTGCGCGCTCGGGTCCGCATCCGCGTGTCCTTCACCGACCAAATACCTATAGTAGGTCCGGACAGCCGATATTTGCCGGCGGATACTCGTTGGCGCAAGTCCCATGTCTTTCATCGCATAGATGAACTCGCGCATCAGTTGAGGGGAAATGTCGCGTGGTGCGTCGACTTGGTTGCCTTGTGCAAACTCAACCAACCGGCCAACATCGCGCGAGTAATTTGAAACGGTATTCGCGCTGTTGCCGACTTCCAGGCTCAGGTAGTCCTCGAATCCCTCCAGCCAAAATGCGTGGGATAGTTCACTGCTGTGTGCGTGCACCCGCCCGCTCCAGTTTCTTGCGCCGCCGCCACCAAAAGGCAAAACCCACTCCGACGATCACGACACCGACAGCAATGGCCCCAGCCACGTTGAGGCCTCGAACGAAGCGGGCAATTTCATCGAGTTCGCGCACCGCGGTCGCCGCCACAAAGGTCAGCGTTCCGTACCACAAACCGGAGGCGACCACCATCGGAAAGATCGTTCGCCACGCACTCAGGTTTGCGATGCCCGCAAACGGGGGTACCACCGCGCGCAGCCCGGGAAGAAACCGGCTCAAGAAGATTCCCCACATTCCGTATTTACCGTACAGCAGCTCCAGCCGAACCATGGCCGCGGGATTGAGGAGCCGTTGGCCCAGACGACCGCCAAAGAATTGGCGTCCGACAGTCCGCCCGGCCACGTACACCAGGATCGCGCTGGTAACGTTCGCGATCCACGTCGTGGCGAACACCGCTTGGGCGGAGATGGCACCACCGGTGGACAAGAATGCTCCGATGGCGACAGCCGTGTCTGCGGGAACGGGAGGAAAGATGTTTTCGACACCAGCGAGGATGCCGATGACCACGTACACCGCCGTTGGGGGCAGCCCCAACAAGCCGTTCAAGATGTTCTCGAACAGTTCAAGCACCCCCAAGGGACACGATGGCGTACACCATCAACCCTTTGCCCCTGCCAACGGCATCCATCTTTTCGTTGGTCTTTGCCTTGATCGAAACCGCATCCGCCGACACTCCCAATACAGCGGCCAGGCTTTCGCGAATGGCCGTCGCGTACGGGGCGATCTTCGGCTGTTCGGTTACCACGGTGATATCGACGTTAAACACGAAATAGCTCGCGGCAGTGAGCCTCCGCTTCACCTCGGCCAACATCAGCATCGAATCGGCATCTTTCCACTCGGCATCCGTGTCGGGAAACAACTGCCCGATGTCTCCCATCGCGGCCGCTCCGAGCAGTGCATCCATCAATGCATGGGCAACCGCGTCTCCGTCGGAATGCCCCGTCAACCCGCTCTTGTGGTCGATCTCCACCCCGCCCAATTTTAATGGCCGGTCCGCCCCAAAGGTATGGGCGTCATAGCCCAATCCAAATCGTTGTCGCATGCGCAAGATGTTAAGCGGTACGGCGGTAGGGCGGTAGGGCGGGCGGACGGGCGGTTCTACGCTGCACGGCTCACATCTCCGCCCCCGTGCCCCTGTGCCCCTGTGCCCCTGTGCCCCTGTGCCCTTCTGCCTCTCCTGCCTCCCCTGCCTCCCCTGCCTTTCCTGCATTTCCTGCCTTTCCCCCCTCGTCGTACGCCTATATTCTGTACCAATGCCAGTCCCATACCTGCTCGTCTCCAATCCGCCCCACGGAGACGTGGATGCCAAGATCGTCGCCGAGGCGTTTGGGCTCTCGGCGGCCGAGGCCCGGATGCGAACGAATTTTCCGTCTCCCGAGATCTGGTTTGCCGATGAGGATGTGGATACGCTGAAGAAGACCGGCGGGACCATGATGAAGGCCGGCGCGAAGGTCCGCATCATCAAGGGGTCCATGTTGACCGCGATCCCTCGTGCAGACCAAATGACGTCGTTTGCGTTTGGACCCGACGGGTTTACGGCACAACTGCGTTCCTCCGATGAGTTCACGGCGCCGTACAACACCCGCCTCGTCATCGTCTCTTCCAAGCCCCCAACCAATCCAGCCCTCGATATGGACCGCCCCGCAACTCAACTCGGTCGCATGTCGAGTGGTGTGGTTGAAGGCATCATCGGGACCCCCAAGGACGCCACGGCGAAGGGCAGCGGCATGCCCGACAACTTTGACGATGCATGGTTCCTCGACTTGTATTTCATTGTGCAGTCGAAAGTGCGAAGACTTCGGGCGTGGAGCGGCGGGACGGATTACGCAGGGTTGGAGACCGAGCTGAAACCCGTTGCACACCAGAATCATTCCGAATTCTTGAATCAACTGCGACAACGATTTCCGAAGGCCGCGGTCGATGAACGGCTCGTGGACACGCCGGCCCCCAAAGCGTCGGCGATCAGCGGCAAGGGTCTCCAGGCCGTGCTGGAGTCGATCGACGCCGATCTCAAGCGGGTCGAGATGAGTGACCTGCAGTCGCGGCTGGTGTTCCTATCGGTCTTATGACGGAAGGGAAGACGGACAGGCGGTAGGGCGGTAGGCAGCACGAACGGGGAGTTGCCAAGGACCATGTCCAACGAAATCCGAGACAGGCTTGCACAGGCGCTGGGCGATCAGTACGAGCTCGGACCGGAAATCGGCCGCGGTGGGATGGGGGTCGTCTTCCGGGCTATGGACACGCGGCTACGGCGCGATGCGGCCATTAAGGTCCTTCCGCCGGAGCTGTCGTACCGCGACGATCTGCGCGAGCGGTTCACGCGAGAGGCCCAGTTGGCCGGCGGCCTCAGCCATCCGAATATCGTCCCCATCTATGACGTGGGTGAAGGCGAAGGCCTGGTGTGGTACGAAATGGCCTTCGTTGACGGCGAGAGTGTTCGAGCGAGAGTCGAGCGTGATGGGCCGTTAACGGAACCACAGGCGCGACGGATCATCCGCGAGGTAGCGTGGGCTTTGGGATACGCCCACGCTCGCGGTATCGTGCACCGCGATATCAAACCCGACAACATTTTGCTCGAGAGCGGTACCGGCCGAGCCCTTGTTACCGACTTCGGCATCGCAAAAATGACCGAAGGGGACAGCGCGACGATACCGGGCACGGTGTTGGGTAGCCTGATGTACATGGCTCCCGAACAGGCGACGGGAGAAGACGACGTCGACGGCCGTGCCGATATCTACTCGCTGGGCCTGTGCGGCCACTTCATGCTTGGTGGGCGGCCGCCGTTCGAGAAGGCCACCATCATCACGGTCGCCGCCCGCATCGCGACGGGCGCCACTCCCGACTTCGATGAGATCGAGCAGCCGATCGACCCCACGTTTCGTCTGTTGTTGGAACGGTGCGTGGCCGCCGATCCCGACGAGCGCTGGCAAGACGCCGAGGCGATTTTGGACGCCCTCGGGCCGCAGGCGCTCGCTCCGCGACCGGCGCCGGCGTCCATTCGCCGGCTCGTGCGCGACTTCATGCTCGTCCCAAC
>CAYLZR010000175.1:0-4995 GCA_964388145.1 uncultured Gemmatimonadaceae bacterium
CCGTGTGATCGGCGGCGCGTACGCTCGGCACGCGAGCCCGGGCAACCTCCTGAGCGGCGATTTCGCCCGTGTAAAAATTTTCGCGCCCCCATTGATCGATGGTCCGGTTCACGATGATTTCCCATTCGTCCTCCCCGGGGACTGTGTAGAGCGAGTACGTACCGGCGGGAACCTCGATGCCCGCAATTGCCACAGGGGCTGTGGCGTGTATGATCGTGGGTTCGTTGGCACCGGTGCGCCATAGTTGTCCGTAGGGCACAAATGACCCGCCGATCATAGTTCGGCCTCGGGTCGAGGGTCGGCCGTAGCAAATCTTCATGTCGTGGCCGTCGACCTGAAACATCACCGAATCGAGCGGGCTGGCGCGACCCTCCACCGGCACCATCCGATGCGGACACGACATGTCCATCTGCGCGACTGTAGGTTCGGCGGCGACCACCGCGAAAGTACTGACAATCATGACTGCCACGGATGCGACGGTGTTGTTCATCGATGACCTAGCCTTCCTCTGATTCGCGTAGTTTCGCCAGCACGCCATAATCTTCCAGGGTCGTTGTGTCACCCACTTCTGCTTTCCCGGCAGCGATGTCGCGAAGCAGGCGCCTCATGATCTTGCCGGATCGCGTTTTTGGCAAGGCATCGGTAAACCGAATCTGATCCGGCCGCGCGATGGCACCGATCTCGGTAACGACGTGACGGCCCAACGTCGTCTTCAACGCCTCGTCGGAATTCGTGCCCGCGCGCAACGTGACGAACGCCGCGATGCCTTCGCCCTTGATCTCGTGGGGGAATCCCACCACCGCGGCTTCGGCCACGGTATCGTGACTCACCAATGCGCTCTCCACCTCGGCCGTCCCCATGCGGTGTCCCGAGACGTTGATGACGTCGTCGACGCGGCCGAGGAGCCAGAAGTATCCGTCCTTATCTTGGCGCGCGCCGTCGCCCGTGAAGTAACAACCCTCTATCTGCGACCAGTACTGTTGTTGATACCGCTCGTCGTCGCCGTACAGCGTTCGGAGCATCGAGGGCCACGGCCTCCGGATGACGAGCAAGCCACCATCCGGCGGCGTGACACTCTTTCCATCTTCGTTGACCACATCGGCCTCGACGCCGAAGAACGGAAGAGTCGCGCTCCCGGGTTTCGTCGCTATGGCTCCCGGTAAAGGCGTGATCATGATCGCGCCTGTCTCGGTCTGCCACCAAGTATCGACGATGGGGCAACGCTCGTTCCCAATGATCTTGTGATACCACATCCACGCTTCGGGGTTGATCGGCTCGCCAACCGTGCCCAGCAACCGAAGGGTCGACAGGTCGTGGGCTTTCGGGTATTGGTCGCCCCACTTGATAAAGGTGCGGATCGCGGTCGGCGCGGTGTAGAAGATCGTGACTTTGTGACGCTCGACCATGTCCCATAATCGGTCCGGCCCGGGATGGTTGGGCGCGCCTTCGTACATGACGCCTGTCGCTCCATTGGCGAGGATACCGTACACGATGTACGAATGGCCGGTGACCCATCCGATATCTGCGGTACACCAGTATATGTCGTCGTCGCGAAGGTCGAATACGTATTTGCTGGTCAAGTACGTTCCGACCATGTACCCACCCGTTGTGTGGACGATGCCTTTCGGCTTGCCCGTCGTTCCCGACGTATAGAGGATGTAGAGTATGTGCTCGCTGTCGAGCGGTTCGGCGGGACAATCGGCGTCGGCGTCTGCCATGAGATCGTGCCACCAAAGATCACGGCCGGCCTTCATCTCGACAGCGGAGTTTGTTCGATTGAGGACGATCACGCTCTCGACCGACGGCGTACGGTCCAACGCTTCGTCTACGGCTTTTTTGAGCGGAACGACGGATCCGCGGCGCCAGCCGCCGTCAGCGGTAATGACCGCTTTCGCCTGTTGGTCGTTGATTCGGTCAACCAACGCCTTGGCGCTGAAACCGCCGAACACCACGCTGTGCGCGGCTCCAATCCGTGCGCACGCAAGCATGGCGACGGGTAGCTCTGGAACCATCGGCATGTAAATACACACGCGATCGCCGCTGGCGATTCCCAAACCTTTCAGAACGTTTGCAAACTTGCACACCTCATGGTGTAGCTGTCGGTATGTCAGTGTTCGTGTGTCGCCCGGCTCGCCCTCCCAGACGATGGCCTTCTTGTCAGCGCGTGGCCCATCGAGGTGACGATCGAGACAGTTGAAGCTGATGTTGGTTTGACCGCCGACGAACCACTTGGCATGAGGGGGAGTCCACTCGAGGACTTTGTCCCACTTCCTGAACCAGTGCAACTCGTCGGCGACCCGACTCCAAAACGTGTCCGGTGAGTCAAGCGATTCTCGGTACAGCCGTCGGTAGTCGTCCAGAGTGCCGCACGCTGATGCTGCGGCAAACGCCGCAGGCGGTTCAAAGCTACGCTCCTCGGTCAGCAGACTCTCGATGTCTTTTGCCGCCATTTTGTGCCTCTGGCTCGGGGACAAGGGTGAACGCCGAGAATCGGGTTTCTGGCCGTGGATGTCAAGGAATAGCGCGCCGGGCTACATTCAGCGGGATTGTATTTACTAGTACTCTGGGTCGTAATTGCGGTAACGGATTCACCGCAGAGACCGCGGAGGGCGCGGAGATGAAGCGGGCGGCTCAAGACGGCCTCCGGCGCCTCGTCAATGAGCTTCCAGAAGGATCTCTGCGCGCTCCGCGGTGAGATGGTCAACATGTCACCGTACTTGTGACCCGCAGTACTAGCGCGCGAAAGGAGGACGTCTGCGTCCAGAACGGCTGAGAAGCATCAGTCTCGAGCCAATCGGCGGACCGACCTGGCTCGAGAAAGGCGTCGACCCTCGCAAAGGTCTCGCCCAATGACGGACATCGTCCTCCCCGGCGACAAGAGCCTGACCCACCGGGCGCTCGTCCTTGCGGCGCTGGCGAACGGTGAGAGCGTGCTGCATCACCCGCTCACTTCTCTCGATACCCGATCGATGGCGGCCGCGTTGCGGAAGCTGGGTGTTTCGGTGTCCCCGCTGCGCGGGACTGTCCGCGTAACCGGTCGTGGGTTGCGCAGTTTTTCGCAACCCACGGAGAGTATCCACTGCGGTAACTCGGGTACCGTCGCTCGGTTCTTGTTAGGGCTGTTAGCTGCATCTCCCTTGGTGGTTCGGGTAACGGGCGACAGATCGTTGCGCCGGCGACCCATGCGGCGTGTGACCGAGCCGCTCAGTCGGATGGGTGCGTCGTTCACCGAGTTGGCGGGCGATGGACTGCCGGTCGAAGTGCGCGGTGGGCCCGTACGGTCCATGGACTACACGTCGAAGACCGCGAGCGCGCAGGTGAAAAGCGCCATTCTCTTCGCGGGGTTGGTTGGGGGCGTCGAGGTGTCGGTTACGGAACCGGTTCGCTCTCGCGATCACACCGAAAGGATGCTCCAGGCGTTGGGCGTGGCGGTCGAGACGGAGAACACGACCGTGCGTTTGCGTCCGGCGAGTGCGCTCCCACGCTTCACCGGAAGAATTCCGGGCGACCCGTCCGCCGCCGCGTTCCTCATCGTTGCTGCGCTGCTGACGGGTCGGCCGGCATTCACGTTGCGCGACATGGCCGTCAATCCGACGCGGATCGGATTCGTGAACGTGTTGCGGCGGATGGGGGCCAGCATCACCATCCACGAAAGCTCAGAGTTTCTGGGAGAGCCGGTGGGCGAGGTGGTGGTCCGCGCGTCCGAACTGTCGGGTGCCGAAGTGGCACCGGATGAGGTGCCGTCACTGATCGACGAGATCCCAATTTTGGCGGCGCTGGCGAGTACGTGTAACGGGACCACGGCATTTCGTGGTGTTTCGGAACTCAGAGTAAAGGAAAGCGATCGGCTCGCGCTGCTGGCAGCGAATCTGCGCGCGGTCGGTGCGGACTGCCGGGTGAGCGGTGACGTCCTGGAGGTCGAAGGGATGTCCCGTCCACCTCATGGAAAGATTGAGACCGGCGGTGATCACCGCATGGCCATGGCGTTCGCCGTGCTGGGCCGCACGCCCGGTGCTTCGATCGAGCTGTCCGAGCGTCTATCCCCGCAGGTGAGCTATCCCGATTTCTTTCAGGACCTCGACCGCGTGACGGCCGGTGGCTAGTCGGGTGATTGCCATCGACGGTCCGGCCGGGTCGGGCAAGAGCACCACGGCCAAGGCCGTGGCCGCCCGACTGAACCTGGTCCACATAGACAGTGGTTCCCTGTACCGGGCGGTTACGCTGGCCGGCCTCGACGCCGATATGCCGCTAGATGGTGACCTGCTGGTCGAAGTAGCCAAGGCCAAGCGCGTCGAGCTGCGCGAGATGGACGGGGCACTCCACCCGATTGTGGCGGGTGTCGATGTATCCAAAGAGATACGGTCGCAAAGGGTGACGGAGCATGTGTCGGCGGTTTCGGCGTTGCGGGCCGTGCGGACTTGGGTCACTGATGCGTTGAGGCAGGCGGTGGAGCGGCATCCGCGGGGTGCAGTGACAGACGGCCGGGATGTCGGGACTGTCGTGTTCCCGGACGCGGTGCTCAAGATTTTCTTGACCGCAGCAGTCGGCGAGCGGGCACGCCGGCGAGCCCTCCAGGAGGGACTGGACATGGCTGCGGACCGTCTCGAACAGCTCACCAGCGATATCGAACGGCGGGACACGATGGATTCGACACGGGCCATCTCGCCGCTGAAGGAGGCTGCGGACGCGGTGCGGATCGACACCACAGATTTGACGTTCGAAGAGCAGGTCGAGGCGGTGGTGGAGCGGGCGAAGCCTTATTTTCCTGCAGCTTGACCCCAATCCCTCCCTGGTCTAAGATTACTGGCTTGTGCTAAACGATTTTTCACCCTTTAACCCGAAGGCCCATGGCTGAAGTTCCTGAGAACCCTGAACCCTCAACCGTAGAGACCCCCCCCAAGTCGACAATTCGCGTTCGCCCCGACCTGCGCGACGAGGAGTATTCCGACGAACAGTATGAGGAAATGCTGGCCCTCTACGAGAGCACGCTGCAGA
>CAYLZR010000176.1:0-3819 GCA_964388145.1 uncultured Gemmatimonadaceae bacterium
GCCGTTCGCGAGAGTTGATGGAAGATTTTTGGCAAGCGTTTCGTGACGGCGCGGGCCGGCGTGGCGTCTCCGAAAGCACCGCGCAACCGATATTTCAGAAAGTCGTCGCTTTCTCCGAGTTCGGATTCCCCAAGTCACATGCTGCGGCGTTCGGGTTGCTAGCGTACCAATCGGCATGGCTCAGGTTCTATCATCCAGTCGAGTTTTATACCGCGCTCTTCAACAACCAACCAATGGGGTTCTACTCTCTCGATACTCTCACCAGGGATGCCAAACGCCACGATGTCGATGTCTTTTTACCTGATATCAACCGCAGCGATGTACACTGTACCGTGGAAGGACAGTCACTACGGGTTGGTTTAGCCTTCGTTCGAAATTGCGGTCTCGACGTTACTGAGGAAATGGTTATCGAGCGAGAGCAAAACGGACCTTTTGCCAGCCTTGGAGATCTGGTTCGGCGCGCGCCACCGAAGCTCTCGCGAGAAGCCATCGAAAACCTCGTCTGGGTTGGCGCATGTAACGCATTCGGCCTCACGCAACGCGAACTGCTGTGGCAGGTGGGACTGTGGCTGCCACCAAAAACGGAGGTACCTCATAAACACCGTGCAAGGCGACAACTCGAGTTACCACTCAACCATCCGTACGAAAACTTGCGGTTTGGCGGCATGGTCGTTCAGGAAAAGATGCTTGCCGAATATCAAATGTTGGGGTTTGCCGCCAGTGGACATCCGTTTTCTATCATGCAGAGCGCGCTCCCACCAGACCGCGTTACCTATAACGAGTTGAGAGATCTGGAGCACGATGTCGACGTTGAGGTCGCCGGCCTGGTCGTCGCACGACAGCGTCCGTCAACGGCAAAAGGAACGGTCTTCGTCCTCTTGGAGGACGAGCAGGGAATGATCAATGTGATTGTTCGACCAGACGTCAACGAACGGTATCGGATGGCGGTACGCGGCGAGCCATTTTTGTCGGTGCACGGGAAATTGGCGAAGGACGACGGCACCTTTAACATCATCGCGGATGCGCTGCGACCGCTCAAAGTATCGATGGTGCCTGCACCCACGTTCTCGGAAACACCCGCTTACTCCCCGTACAGATTCCTCAGATCACTACGACAGCATCCGCCGGCGGCCAAGAGCTGGGGGTAACAGTAGATAGTGGGCAGTGGGCAGTGGGCAGTGGAGTAGGTGGTGGGCAAGCTTCCTAACACGTACCTTATCCAAGTCGCCACTGTCTACTACCCACTACCCACTGCCTACTTACTATGAAACGCTTTCTTCCTCCCCTGGCCATCCTGCTCGGTTTCGCCATGACATCCAACCTCACCGCCCAAGACACTCGCCCCTCGACCCTGGCCGGTCGGTCTACCGTGTACGCGCCGCGCGGGGCGATTGCCACGAGCCAGCCCCTCGCTACGGCGGCGGGGCTCGCCGTTCTACAGCGCGGCGGAAACGCGTTCGATGCCGCTGTGACCGCCGCGGCCGTGCTCAATGTGGTAGAGCCCCACATGACGGGCATGGGCGGTGATCTCTTTGCTCTGTTTTGGTCTCAAAGCGAGCAACGGCTGGTGGGTTTGGACGCCAGCGGCCGTGCGGGTGCGTTGATGACGCGTGACGAGTTGCTGGCGCGCGGCCGGCAGAGCGTTCCCTCGAACGGCGCCGAAGCGATCACGGTTCCGGGCGCCCTCTCGGGCTGGGCCGCTCTGTTGGAAAAGTACGGCACAATCAGCCTCGCGGAGGCGCTCGCTCCGGCCATCCGAATAGCCAGCGAAGGTTTTCCGGTAACACCCATCATCGCTGCACAGTGGGGTGCTGCTGACCGCAAGCTCGCGCGAGATCCTGGTGCCCGGGCGACGTATTTGATAAACGGAGAACGCGCTCCCATTGCGGGCGAGTGGTTCCGTAACCCCGACATCGCCGTGTCGTTCCAAAGCATCGCCGATAACGGGCCCGGCGTGTTCTACGGCGGTGAGTTGGGACGCAAGGTGGTGGATGGCGTTCGGGCGTTGGGTGGATTCCTCACGATCGAAGATCTCGCGAGCCACGAGCCGAGTTGGGTAGAGCCTCTATCGGTGGACTTCAAGGAGTACCGAGTATGGGAGCTTCCTCCGAGCGGGCAGGGAATCGCCGCACTCGAAATGCTTCGGATCTTGGAGCCCTACGACCTCAAGGCGATGGGTCACAACTCGGCCGAGTACTTTCATCATCTCATCGAATCCAAGAAACTGGCGTTTGCTGATCTCGCTCGATTCATCGGAGACCGCGATCACATGACGGTGTCACCCGAGGATCTCCTGTCCGACGCATTCATCGAGCAGCGACGCGCTCTCCTGAATCCAAACCACGCCGCCGATCGCGTGGACCCCGGTAAGGCCGTCACGTCCAGCGAGACGATCTATCTCACCGCGTCCGACCAGCACGGCAACATGGTGTCGCTCATCAACAGCATTTACTCGGCGTTCGGCTCCGGAGTCGTCGTGCCCGGCACCGGCTTTGCCCTGCAGAACCGCGGAGCGGGGTTCACGCTAGAACCCAATCACCCGAACACGGTGGCGCCCGGCAAGCACCCATTCCACACAATCATTCCGGCTTTCATCACAAAGAATGAAGCTGGACGCCAGATCCCCTGACTGAGTTTCGGTGTGATGGGTGGTTCCATGCAGCCGCAGGGACACGTGCAGGTACTCCTGAACCTGATCCTTTTCGATATGGACCTTCAGGATGCCATCGACACGCCACGATTTCGCCACATGGGCGGCCGCCGCGTCGGGATCGAGTCACCAGTTGGGGAGGACGTACGTCGTGCGTTGGAATCGATGGGCCACGAGCTGATAGACGAGAGCGGAATGTCCTTCGGTGGTGGTCAGGCCATCATGCGCTTGCTGCGGGGTTGGGCTGCCGCATCCGACCCGAGAAAGGACGGAATGGCCGCTGGGCATTGAGCTAGCTACCTACGAACCCGGCTGTGGAAGAAGCTCGGATATGATGAGGGCACGATTGAGTGAGTCGAGGTTGGGAAACTCCGCATCTAAGTGAGCGTTACCCTCGGCAATGATCTTGCCCTGGTTGCCCCCCCGCATTCCACCACCGGCCGACTCATCGTATTCCGCGTAGAGTTGCTCGACCACGTCCATCCCTTCAACGATTCTGCCAATCGGGGCGAAGCCTTGATCGTCCAGTCGTGTATTGTCATCGAGATTGATGTACAGTTGCGTCGTGCGGGTGTCCGGCCCCGTCATCGCAAACGTCACAAATCCCTTTTCATTGCTCTCTACAACCGGATCGTCGGGCATCGCGAGATCTTTCCACACCGTCGTCACAGCAGGATCGCCCGGTAGCCCGAACTGCACAATGAATCCTGCGCGTACGCGATAAAAACGTGAATCGTCATAGAAGCCCGTCCGCACCAGGTTGTAGAAACGATCCGCACCGATCGGCGCCCAATCCCGATGCACCTCCATGATGAAATCGCCCTTGCTCGTCTCGAATTTGACCTCAAAAAGCGGCGGTGCAGGCTCCAGCCAAATTGCATGCTCCGGGTCCATCAGTGCCTCTTGGAAATCTGCGGCCTGCCACGAATCATCGCACGCGCCAAGGACCATTGGCAGCGCAGCCACGACGAGGATGGCGTTTATTCTGTTCATATTTCCCCATGCATGTGCAAAGGATCCACCTCATCCAATAACAAGGCGCCCGTCTCGTATCAAGATCGACAAGCTCATGTCCGGCAAATGAACGGACATGTAGATTCAACGGATACGTTTCCCAGCGCAGTCGACCATCCCATGACCAACAGTCCGACATCCGGCGAGCGTTCTAA
>CAYLZR010000176.1:3919-4987 GCA_964388145.1 uncultured Gemmatimonadaceae bacterium
GCCGCGACCGCTCGCCTCGGGACGATCTCCTTGATGAACACTACACCACGCCGCCATTCGCCATCCACGCGCCGGCGCACGTAGAAGCGCAAATTGATTTCGTCAAAATTGCGGTGAAAGGGAACGGGGATTCCGAACAGTCGCGTATCAAGAAACCGAAAACCCACCAGGCTCACCAACGCGCCATATTCGGTGACGTCCAGCTCGGTACCGCGCGGTACCAACGGAACCAGCACCGTCGCGTCGATGTTGTAGTTGAGGATCAACAGATCCCGCCATTCGGCGGTTAGGAACGTCGTAGCCTTGGTGTCTACGCTTTTGTTTTCCTCCCCGAGGCACGATTAGTGGCTTTCTTTGCGGCCGGCTTTTTGATGCTTTTTCTCGCGGCCTTCTTTGCAGTGCTCTTACGGGCGCCCGCGGCGGTACGCCGGGCACGAATGGTCTTTCGCTCACCAGGTGCGCGGTGAGTTTCCTTCACTGTGGATGCAGGGGAGGTCCCGGGCGCATTGAAACGCGCCAGCATTTCTTGGGAGCGCTTGTACTCTTCGAGCTTCGCAACCGGAGTGTTCTTCAACCTCTCCATCGTAACCGCAATCGTAGACAGGTTCGGATCGAGCTTGAGTATTTCCGAGCGTGCCTCCCCAAGACCGGCGGTGATCTTCTCCGCTCGGGGACGGGACTGCGAAATTTGATAAAGACGACCGATGAGGCGGCGCAGCGCGTGAATGATCATGTGGTCACGCACAGGCAACGTCGAAAGGGCCCGGGCGCGCCGATCGACCCCGCGTCGGCGATCGACCTCCACGGGTACGACCGTCTGGCGCCGTGCCGCGAGCCTCCGCTCACCCACGACCCTCCGATTTCCCTCCGACCGTCGGTCCGCGATTTGCCGTCTTTCGCCTCTGCGGCGTGTTGCGACGAGGATTTCTTCCATCCGCACTCCACGGGTTTGACGAGGGGACCCAGTTAGAGAACCCGCCCTGGAATTGTGAGTATGAACCGCAGAACTGCGCTTGGGAAGGGTGAGGACGGACTCCGAACGGATCACCTCGTCAATACGGGGACGTA
>CAYLZR010000177.1:0-4967 GCA_964388145.1 uncultured Gemmatimonadaceae bacterium
GCCCACCGGCCGACTCCCATCTCCAAGTGGGCTAATTGGACGTGAGCATTGGCTCGGACATCTCGGGATGGCGTTGCTTCGACCTGCCATGCAACAATCTGCCTTGCCGTGCCAACATCCCGCCCGAACAGAAAAGTCTCGCGCAAGTGACCGGACGTTAGACTTGTCGCAAGCGAACGGATTCGCGTAGCTGCGGTGCTGTCGCCAAGGCCGGCCATCCGCATAGCGAACACGGTGGAAGCGACCCCTCCCTCAGGATATAGACGGACGTAGCGGCTGGTGAGCGAGTCCAGCTCATCATATTTGGCCTCTCTCAACGCTACCTGTGCCAAATGGAATAGTCCGCTCGAGTGGTCGGGTTCGAACTGCAACAGATTCTCAAACGCCTCCCGAGACTCAGTCATCGACCGGCCGCGAAGCGACCCAAAGTGGATGAGCGTCTCGCCCAACATGTACCATGCTTCCACGTCGTCCGGATAGGTTGTCACACTGGTGCGGTACAGAGATTCCGCTGTATCAACGTCCCCACGCAGAAACGCGCGCAGTGCGTCAAGTAACCGTACGTCCCTTTCAGACAGGCGATCGCGTAGCGCGTAAGCGCGTGCTGCGGCGGCGTGAGCCAACTCCTGTCGATTAGCCCATGCGGCCGCAATGCTCATTCGGTAGTACGCCAAGGCAAACGTGGAATCGATGGCCACCGCGCGCTGGAAACCCTCAATGCCGCGGTTGTCTCTTCCCTGCCGAAAGGCGATCTCGCCCTCCAGATACACCTTGAGTGCTTCCAGAGAGCTGGTAGTAACGCTGGCCAACCGCGTTAGTCTGCCGCCCGGCCCCATACGCCGGCCGGCAAGAAGCTGGGTCGCTAGCTCGTCTACCAATCCAGAGATGCCCGCGGCTTCGCCCTCAACAGTTGCGGGCGCAATTGCTTCATCGGTGCCATCTGCTGTTGCGTAGAGTGCGGCGTCGATGCGAATCCTATCACCAAGGTCGAGAATGTCGCCCAGCACGTAGAGGCCGGCTCCGAGGCCACCGGCGGCCGCTCGTGATTGGGTGGGACCTACCCCGTCGGCATCCCGCTGGGCCAAGTAGCCGAGCAGCGCCCGCGGATCAACAGACCGTAGATCGCCCGCGCCGTTCAGGGCCGTACTCAGGAGATTCACCATCCCCTCGCCCAGGTACGAGTACTGCTCACCCCCGCGGACGACAAACGGGAGAACGGCCACCACGTTGGATGAAACATCACCGACAGGTCCACCGGCGCTATCTCCCCTCAAAAACCAACCGCCGATCACGGCCACCACCAACGCCGCCACGCCGATCGGTACCGCTAGGCGTTTGCTCGCTGGTTTCTGCGGCGTGGCCTCAATCGGGCGCGTGTCGGTGGGAGTGATGCCACCACTCGGCGTAGCGATGGCCTCCAATTGGGGGAGTAACTCCTCCGCCGATTGCCACCGGTCGGCGGGTTTTTTCTCGAGACATTTCATCAGGAGCTGTGACAAAGCCGGCGGTACGCTCTCTCGATATTTCGTAACAGGCTCCGGCACCTCCGTCAAATGCGCCGCGAGAATCATCTGCGAAGTCGTGCCGGTGAACGGAGGACGCCCGGCAAGCAGCTCGTAGCCGAGCGCGCCCACGGCATAGATGTCCGCCCGATGATCGATGTGTGGATCCGCAGACGCCTGCTCCGGAGCCATGTACGCCGGCGTACCCAGAGCCACGCCGGCAGTCGTGAGTTGCTGCATACCCGTGGCCTCGCTCACGGCCTTGGCCACGCCGAAGTCGGTGACCATGGCGTGATTTTCAGCAAGCATGACGTTGTCCGGCTTGATGTCTCGGTGTACCACTCCGTGCTTGTGCGCCGAGGCGAGAGCATCGACGACTTCTCGCAGAATCTTCACCGCCGCAGCGACCGGAAGCTCGCCCTCCCTGGCAAGTCTCTCACGCAAGGACTCGCCCTGGATGTACGGCATGACGTAATAGAGGAAGCCGTCGGCCTCACCCGAGTCGTGCAGCGGCATGATGTGCGGGTGCGTGAGTCGGGCGGCGACCTCGATTTCGCGAAGAAAGCGCTCGGGTCCGAGAGTGGCTGCCAGGTCGGGCCGGAGGACCTTCACCGCTACTTTGCGGTGATGCTTCAGGTCCTCCGCCAGGTACACGATCGCCATGCCACCGCTGCCGATCTCACGCTCGATGGCATATACACCGGCAAGCGCTGCGCGGGTGCGATCGATGAGGTTGCTCATGGTCACATTACGGCCGTCTATCCATGCGGGTCTAGAGGTTCGTGGCGGCGCCCTAAGATACGGTCCAAGACGGTAGTCGGCGAGGGCTGTTGGGTACAGCCGATTCTTCGCACTGGAAATAAGGTGGAAATGAATCGTGGTGACTAGGTAGCCGTCATATTTCCTGGTATTATGGCGGCATAGTTACCAACCCCCATTACCCGCGACTCACCCAACTTCCACGGAGCAGCTTCTTTCTCTTCGGTCCCCGCGGGATCGGGAACAGCACGTGGGCGCGAGAGCGCCCCGGCAAGGCGTATCGGGTCGACCTGCTGTGGCCGTGACCGCTACAGCACGCGCTTCATTCCCCTCGTAACGCGACAATCGGCTCCACCCGCACTGCCCGCCTGGCCGGCAACAGCGTGGCAACGAGCGCAACCCCGCCCAGCAGCACCGCCACAGCCACGAACGTAATCGGATCTCGGGCACTGACTTCGTACAACAGGCTCGACATGAAGCCCGTCAACCAAAACGCCCCTATCAAGCCGCCGACCACCCCGATTCCTATTACCGTGGCGCCCTGGCGCATCACCATACCAATCACATCGCCGCCACTCGCACCCAACGCTCGCCGCAACCCCAACTCGTGCGTCCGTTCGGAGATGGAGTAGGAAATCACCGCGTAGACACCCACCGCTGCCAGCAACAACGCGACACCGCCAAACACCAATAGGAGCGTCATCGTGAATCGCGGTTCGGTGACGCTGGCATTTACGACGTCCTCCATAGTTTGGACGGCTGCGACGGGCACGTTGGCATCGAGGGTGCGAATCTCTCGCCGGACGGACGACACCAGAGTACGTGGATCGCTTTCGGTGTGAATGACCAGGGTCATTGCATTCGGCGTGAAACCCACCGACGCTGCAAACTGGTCGTGCGGCCTGTACCACTTCGGATTGATCACCTCTCCCACGCCCTCGTGGCGGATATCTCCCACGATACCGACGATTTCCAACCACGGCGCCTGATCCCCACCCATTCGGAAACGCTTTCTCAGTGCGCTCTCGCCGGGCCAATAGCGATTAGCCATATCTTCGTTGACGATGATCACCTGGTGTCCGTCGAACGCGTCGCGGCTGTCGAAGAAACGTCCCTCCTCGAGCGGTATCCGCATTGCTTCAAAGTACCCGTCCGTCACTACCTGCCAGTCGCCGTCAAAATCCTCGCCTGGCCGTTCTTCTCTTCCCTCGATTTCGATCGACCAATCCCCGATGTGTTCGGCGAGCGGCAGTATGCGGACCGCAGCTGCGTGACGCACGCCGGGTAGCTCCCTGACGTTGTCGAGCAGTCGCCTATAGTAGCCGCTTATCGACGAGGCGTCCGGATAATCGGCGGCCGGTACGGAAAGGCGCATCGTGAGCACGTTCGCGGCGTCGAATCCGGGGTCGACCCGAACAAGATTTCCAAAGCTGCGAATGGTCAAGGTCGCCCCGATCACGAGCATCACCGCAAAGCCGATCTGCGTTCCGACCAGGGCGCGTTGGGTTCGATGTCGTCCGGCGCCACCCGTTGCTCCGCGTCCCCCGTCTTTCAATTCCGTCTGCAAGTCCTCGCGCCCACTCCTCAGGACCGGGGCGAGACCAAATAGCAAGCCAGTCAATACCGAGATGGCCGTCGCATATCCAAGCACCGTGAGATCGAGTTGCACCTCACTGAGGCGGGGCACGCGGGCAGGATCCAACGCCATCAACGCTGCGAGGCCGCCACGCGCCAGAAGTACCCCAGCCACGCCGCCCGCCAACGCCAACATGACAGCTTCGGTCAAGAGCTGGCGGACGATCACGGCACGGCCCGCACCGAGTGCGGTTCGTATCGCAAGTTCTCTCTTGCGACCTTCAGCGCGCGCGAGCATCAGGTTCGCGACATTCGCACACGCGATGAGCAACACGAACACCACGGCGCCGAACAACACGAGCACGGCCGGCCGCACCCCTCCTACGATCCGATCGGTCAACGGCGTCACGAAGAAGCGAACGTTCCGCTCGGGACTATAGAGGCCTTGTTCGGTGAGTGCGTCCGCGATGGACTTCAGTTCCGGATTGGCTTGTGCAACCATGGTGCCCGGTTTGAGTCTCGTCACCGTCTCCAGATAATGACTGCCGCGCCCGCCAAGGTTGTCTTCGTCGAACCGAATGGGAAGCCATATCTGTGTAGGCCGGGTGGTGCCGAAGTCCTCGGGCAACCGGAAATCCGAGCGCATGATGCCAACGACAGTGCGCGGCACCCCATTGATGGTGACATCCTTCCCGACGATCGACGGATCGCCGGCGAAGCGGCGGTTCCAGAAATCATATCCCAAGACCGCCACACGCTGTGCGGTCGGCTGATCTTCCTCCGCCGTAAACGGGCGTCCGATGACCGCGTCTACCCCCAGTAGCGAGAACACGTCGGCCGTCATGACGCCGGCCTGCACGCGCTCCGCATCGCCCTCGGACCCCGTGACGTTCACCGCGACCGTGTAGTAAGCGCCAACCGCTTCGAGAGTGGTGGTGCCCCTGCGAATGTCGAACAGCTCGGGAACGGAGATAGAGTGTCCAGCGCCTCCACGCCCGCTGCCCGATTCTTCCCAATAGATCTGAACTACTGCGAGGCTGCCGGGATCGTCATACGGCAACGGCTTCAAGAGCATGCCGCGCACAACGCTGAAGATGGCCGTGTTGGCGCCGATGCCGAGCGCAAGTGTCG
>CAYLZR010000178.1:0-4908 GCA_964388145.1 uncultured Gemmatimonadaceae bacterium
CACCCCCCGTATCCTCATCGCCGACGACCAGCCGGACGTGCTTCAGGCGTTGCGTCTCCTTCTAAAGGGAGAGGGCATGAACGCCGATACGGTCTCCTCTCCCTCAGACGTCATGGGCGCGGTCGAGAAGAGCGAGTACGACCTGATCCTGATGGACATGAACTACACACGGGACACGACATCGGGACAGGAGGGCCTCGACCTCCTCAACAAGATCCAAACGATGGACGGCACACTCCCGATCGTCGTGATGACCGCCTGGGGCAGCGTGGAGGGCGCGGTGGAGGCGATGCGTCGCGGCGCCAAAGATTATGTCGAAAAGCCCTGGGACGACGGACGCATCCTCGCGACAATTCTGACGCAGATGGAACTGGGTCGCGCGTTGCGCAAGAGCCAGCGGCTCGAAGACGAAAACCGCCGGCTGCGACAGGACGGTCTGCCGGACATGATCGCCGAGTCCAAGGTGATGCAGCCGATCCTCAAGCTCATGGAGCGGGTCGCCCCGTCCGACGCGAACGTCCTGATCACCGGAGAGCATGGTACCGGAAAGGAAGTCGCGGCCCAGTGGATTCACGCCGCCTCCGAGCGCGCCAACAACCCCCTTGTAACCGTAAACGCGGGGGGATTGTCGGAAGGCGTGTTCGAGAGCGAGGTGTTCGGACACGTGCGCGGCGCGTTTACCGACGCCAAGAGCGATCGCGTGGGATGCTTCGAATTGGCAGACGGCGGCACGTTATTCATGGACGAAATCGCGAATGTCGGGATGAAAGAACAGGCCAAGTTGCTACGTGTGATCGAGACAGGCGAGCTGCAACGCGTCGGTTCTTCCAAAATGCGTCGCGTTGACGTCCGGATGATATCTGCTACCAACACCGAGATTCCCAAGGAAGTCAAAGAAGGACGATTTCGTGAAGACCTGCTGTATCGATTGAACACGGTTGAGATTCAATTGCCGGCGTTGCGTGAACGTCGCGAAGACATTCCCGTACTGGCGGTGTACTTCCTTGACAGGTTGTCCAGTCGGTACAGAAAGGGACTCGAGTTCGACGCCAGCGCCATGCAAGCGCTCTCCAACCATCACTGGCCCGGCAACATTCGAGAGCTTGCGCACGTGGTCGAACGTTCCATTCTCATGGCGGCAAATGACAAGATCACCGCCGCCGACCTCGGATTACGTGGACGTAGCGAGAGCGGATCGGGCCTCGAGGCAATGACCATCGACGACGCCGAACGATATCTGATTGAAAAGGCGTTGGATCGATCTGATGGAAACGTGAGCGACGCCGCGGACGCCCTTGGCCTGAGTCGCTCGGCCCTCTACAGGCGCCTGCAACGCCACGGTATCCATGCCGATAAGGACTGAGCGGGACCACAAATCCCTCAGCCACGATCTACAGATCTTCGGGTTGGCACTGGTGTCGGGACTGCCCGCCGTCCTGATCGCACTCTTCCTCCTCTGGAACGGGGACTTCGCCGCCAGGGTCCAGTGGACGCTGACCGTTCTCATCGGCTCCACGTGGTTGGGATTTGCCTTCACGTTGCGTCACCAAGTCGTTCGACCGCTTCAGACGATTTCCAACATGCTCGCCGCGCTACACGAAGGAGACTACTCCATTCGAGCCCGTCAGTACCTGGGCGACGACGCCCTCAGCCTCGCGATGACCGAAGCAAACACCCTGGGCGAAACACTCCGACGACAGAGGCTCGATGCCGTGGAGGCGAGCGCGCTCTTGTCAAAGGTGATGCAGGAAATCGACGTGGCGGCGTTCACCTTCGACGCAGACGGAACACTCAAGTCGGTCAACCGTGGGGGAGAGCGGCTGCTGGGCAGATCGGCCGGCGATATCATCGGAAAGGACGCCGCCGCTCTCGGCTTACAACCGTGTCTAGAAGGCGATACCCCGCGACTCATGGAACACGCGTTTACCGGTGAAGGCGGTCGTTGGGAGCTGCGGCGTAGTGTATTCCGCGAGAGCGGCCTGCCACATCACCTCGTGGTACTGTCTGACCTCACGCGGGCGTTGCGCCAGGAGGAACGGCAGGCGTGGAAACGACTCGTTCAGGTGCTGCGCCACGAGATCAACAACTCGCTCGCTCCCATCCAGTCGCTCTCGGGAACGATGCGGCGGATCATCACTCGCAAGCCGCGACCCCACGACTGGGAGGACGACCTGAGTCAGGGCCTCGAGATCATTGCCGAGCGGTCCGGCGCGTTGAGCCGGTTCATGGCGTCCTATGCCCAATTGACACATCTGCCCAAACCCACGCTGAAACCGCTGGACGTGGAAACGTGGGTCCGACGCGTGGCCGGCCTCGAGACCCGACTCAACGTGGAAGTGGAGACCGGTCCGCCCGCCTCAATAGCAGCCGATGGCGACCAACTCGACCAACTGTTGATCAACCTGGTCCGGAACGGCGTAGATGCCGCCGTCGAGACGGATGGCGGCGTACGGGTGGGGTGGAGTCGGGCCAAGGGGGTGGGGAGGGACGGGTTCATCGAGATTTATGTCCAGGACGATGGGCCCGGTCTTACCAACACCGACAACCTCTTCGTCCCGTTCTTCACCACCAAACCCGAGGGATCGGGCATCGGTCTCGTGCTATCGCGGCAGATCGCGGAGGCTCACGGCGGAAGCCTGGTGTTGGTCAACCGCGAGGACGGAACGGGGTGCGAGGCCCGCCTCAGGCTGCCGGCCTGACCCTAACCTCTACCCGCACAACGAGATATCTTCCAGCATCGGCTCCGTTTCTTGCGGGAGTCAGTTTGTGATCTGGATCACCATTGGGTTTTGGACCCCGGCCTATTTTTGGGTCCCCTGAAGGAATTCTGGCGCATGCCAAAGATTCGTTTCCTGGGTCACCAGGGATATACGATGGTAGAGATGGCGATCACCTTGGTGGTGGCCGGACTCCTCACGGCCATAGGGGTCGTGACGCTCGGTCCCGCCCTGGAGCACGCCAAGGTACGCTCTGCCGCCAATGTTGTGGCCGGCGATCTTCAGTATGCCCAGGTTATCGCCGTCCGCGAGCGTCGCCCAGTATCCGTCTTGGTCGAACCGGACAGCATGCGCATTGTGATCCGGGACCGCGACCAGACCTCCAACATCTACCGCGTACGATCTCTCGGAGCGGGAACTGCTTTCTCTCTCGATCACCTAGCGGCCACCAGCGTCTCCTTTGAGATGTTCCCCAACGGATTGGCAGGATCGACCATCCACGTAACGCTCGGGCTCAGGGGCTTTCTGCGACAGGTGAAGCTGACCCGAGCGGGCCAGATCCGCATCATCCGAACGCCCCCCTCCTAACCTCGAGCCAGCGGATTAGCAGTGAACTCCAGGGGTATCTCGCTCATCGAAATCATGGTGGCCCTCACGATTCTGAGTTCCGTGCTCGTGGCGCTGGGAGGGCTGATGTTTCAAGTGGGACAACAAACTCGAACGTCGGCGCGCGAGACGTACCAGGCGGCGGCGATGCAGCAAGGCGCGGCCTACGTTAGTTCGCTTTCATGGACCGAGATAGACGGTGCCGCTGGATGCACGTCCGACACCACCGGTCTCATGGAATACAACCGATGCATGTCCGTGTCCGGCGTAGGCAATGACAAACTCATAACGGTCATCGTCACACCCACCGGCGTGTTTGCAGGCACCCCAGATACCCTCACGATGTATCGGCACAAACCGCGTGGGATTTCACTCCTTAGATGAGACGCGACACTCGAGGTTTCACGCTCACCGAGATGCTGATCGCCACCGTCGTGATGGGCATCTTGGGTTTAGCCATGACGCGTATTCTCATCACCGACTCTCGCTTCGTGAGCAAAGTCGAGGCGATGATGAACGCGCGCCAGGCCGCCCGTGCTGCCATGAATACGATGGCCGTCGAGTTGCAAATGCTTTCGCGCGGTGGATTGACTCTGGCGGAAAGGACGGACATCCAAGCGCTGGTACCGTACGCTTTTGGCGTGCTTTGCGAACTGCAAGGTATCAACCGGTACGCCGCGTTGGTGCCTACGGATTCGCTGATGTATTCGCACGGCGTCGCCGACGGGATTGCGTGGCGCAACGAGACAGCGGATTACACTACGATGGGGGTCGCTACCGTCGTCGATGCCGCGCCTTCCATGTTGGCCCGCTGCACCGATTGGGGAATCGCAGTGCCGGCCAAAGGGCGATTCATACAAATGGAGGTGGTGAACGACAGCCTGAACGTTGGGGACATCTTTTACCTGTATCAAATCGTCCGTTATCGCTTCTCCACTTCGGTGGACGTTCCCGGGCGTATCGCATTGTGGCGACGGCGCGGCGACGGCGCGTGGAATGAGCTCATTGCCCCCTTTGACGAATCCTCCGAGTTTCGGTTTTTCGTTGAAGCCGTCGATACGGCCGTCATCGTTCCGCCAGCCAATCTGTCGCAGGTAACCGGGCTCGAACTCCGATTGGTGGGCGCGAGTGAATTGACCCCGCAATCTAGTCCTCGACCGCCATCGTTCGAAATCACAACACGGCTCAACTTCCTCAACGGTCAATAGGGACGGTCATGCGAAATGCCGAATAAGACCCGCGACGACCGAGGATTTGCTCTTCCGCTTACGATCTTCTTGATTGCCATCCTCACCCTCATGCTCGGCGCAACCTTCACCCGCGCCGCAACAGAAATCCGGATCGCCGCCGGCAGTAAATCGGCCATGGACGCGCTGTTCGTGGCACAATCCGGTCTGGAAAAGTACTTCGGCCAAGATTTTACGGCGTCCGACCGCCCCCTGTTGGAAGACTCCATGCGCTTGACCGTGCCCGGCGGGTGGGCTTGGGTTGTCCCAGATGTCCTCATAACGCCTGCCGACACGATGCACGACTTTCGCTACATCATCCGGTCAACCGGATACGTGGAAAATCCGAGCCAACCCGG
>CAYLZR010000179.1:0-1571 GCA_964388145.1 uncultured Gemmatimonadaceae bacterium
CGAGATCTCCGACTTGCGTGTCAATGTGCCCAGTGCCGGGATGAGATGACGGGGAAGACGCTGCTGCAGCCCAGATCGGTTCCTGAAGACGTGCGGCCCCTCTCGATCGAGCTGGTGGGAGCATACGGGTTTCGCGTGCAGTGGAGCGACGGGCACGGGACTGGGATCTACACATACGAGTCATTGTACGACGGGGAGGACGGAGGTGAGGAGGGTGACGGGGACAGCTCGGATATTGCATAATTATGCATTATAGTACATATTAATACGGTCATCCTCTTCGCCACTTTGGCTGGATCGTTCCAACCACACCAAGAGGAAATCGGAATGGAGCAACAGGATTTCTTGTCGGAGGTCGATCGGTACAGCGCCCACAACTACCACCCGCTGCCTATCGTCCTGTCGCGCGGGGAGGGTGTGTGGGTGTGGGACGTCGAAGGAAACAAATACCTGGATTGTCTGGCCGGATACTCGGCTCTCAACCAAGGGCATAGACATCCGGCGATCCTACAGGCGGCCCGGGCGCAGCTCGACCGACTCACGCTGACGTCTCGCGCTTTTCACAACGACCAGATGGGGCCGTTCTTGCACGAACTGTGCGAGCTGGCAGGCTACGAGAAAGCGTTGCCGATGAACACTGGTGCCGAGGCTGTGGAGACCGCGATCAAGGCGGTGCGACGATGGGGATATCGGGTGAAGGGGATCCCGTCGGACCAGGCTGAAATCATTGTCTGCGAGAACAACTTTCACGGACGCACAACGACGGTGGTTTCGTTCTCCACCGAGCACGCGTACAATGCGGACTTCGGTCCGTTTACTCCCGGGTTCAAGATCATTCCGTACGGTGATGCAGACGCTCTGGCTGCCGCCGTCACGCCGAACACCGCGGCGTTCCTGGTCGAGCCGCTCCAGGGGGAAGGGGGCGTGTTCGTACCGCCGAAAGGTTATCTGTCGAAGGCCGCGGAGATTTGTGCCGACAACAACGTTTTGCTCGTCGCCGACGAGATTCAAACCGGCCTCGGCCGCACCGGGAAGATGTTCTGCGCTGAGTGGGAGAACGTGAGGCCCGACGTGATGATCATCGGCAAGGCGCTCAGCGGTGGCTTCTATCCTGTGTCGGCCATGCTGGCGGACGACAACATCATGAGTGTGTTCGGTCCCGGTGACCACGGGTCCACGTTTGGAGGGAATCCGCTCGGCGCGGCTATCGCACGGGCCGCGTTGAAGGTGTTGGTGGACGAGCGGTTACCCGAACGAGCGCTCGAGCTTGGCGATTGGTTCATGAAGGAGCTGCGCGATCTGGAGTCACCCCACGTTGCCGAGGTACGGGGGCAGGGGCTCATGATTGGGGTGGTAATCAAAGACGCCAGCGGAACCGCGCGGCCGTATTGTGAGGCCCTCATGAAGAAGGGAATCCTCGCCAAGGAAACTCACGAACAGGTGGTCAGATTCGCCCCGCCGTTGGTGATCGAAAAAACCGATCTGCAATGGGCCCTGGAACCAATCGCCGAAGTGCTGGGGGCGGGGGCTGTAACGAAGGTGGGTTAGCGCAGGGCTACGATCTGCGTCGT
>CAYLZR010000179.1:1671-4905 GCA_964388145.1 uncultured Gemmatimonadaceae bacterium
TTGCCGGCGTAGGCGATCCCGGCCTGGTTGCCCCGGTTCGGTCAGCGGCAAAACCCTTTCAAGCGTTGCCGTTGATCGAGGATGGCGTTGCCAACGAGTTCGATATAACCGAACGCGAGCTGGCGCTTGCATGTGCATCACACAATTCAGAGTCGTATCAGGTTGCCATTGTACGCGACTGGATGCGCCGAGTGGGTGTCGACGAGGGAGATCTCGTATGCGGGCCGCACCGGCCATTGGCGAAAGACCTCGGATTCCGGCAACCCGACGGGTCGTGGGAAGATGTGGAGTTGGCTTCGCCATCGCGTGCCGCCAGCAACTGTTCGGGTAAGCACACCGGAATGCTTTCGTTGGCAAAATTTCATGGTTGGGAGATGAAGGGGTATGCCGCGAACGACCACCCGGTACAGCAACGGTGTCGTTCGGTCATCTCACAATGGTTTGATCTTCCCCTGGACGACGTGCATGGTGGAGTGGACGGGTGCGGTGTCGTCTCCTGGGCCGTTCCCGTCCGAGCGCTGGCGACGGGGTACGCGCGGCTGGCCGATGACGATGCGTCGATGAAACGCATCGTGTCCTCCATGATACAGAAGCCCGACCTCGTAGCGGGCAAGCGGCGATCCTGTACGGCGCTGATGGAAACCTATCCCGGTCGGGTGTTGGCCAAGGTCGGGGCGGGCGGCGTGTACGGAGCGACTTTGCTCGACCGGGGATTGGGTATTGCCGTCAAAGTACTCGATGGTGACCCGAGGGCGGCCACGGTGGCTCTGGTGGCGGTGCTCGACCATCTCGGATTGGACGTCGGGTCCGAGGCAACCCTGTCCCGTTTTGCCAAGCCGGTCATCCTGAACACGAACCACGAGGTAGTCGGCCACTACGAAGCCGTGGGGAGTTTGACCGACGCTGCGTGATGTTCGGTTCAAAGGTCACTACCGCGGTCGATTGTTCGAGTGCGCAATAGATTGGTACTTCGGTCTGGTCCATGGTTTGTAGATTCTTTGTTGGTGAGAGTGGCTGAGGACATCCCGTGACATTCATCGACCACGTAGTCATCGAAGTGAGGGCCGGCGCCGGTGGTGCGGGTGCGATGTCCTTTCGCAGAGAAAAATTTGTTCCCAAGGGCGGCCCCGACGGAGGCAACGGGGGGTTGGGAGGGAGTGTCTATATCAAAGCCACCGAACACCTGTCTACGCTGCTCGACTATCGGTACCGGGCGCACTGGAAGGGCGAGCGAGGAATGCACGGTCAGGGATCGAACAAAACCGGCAAGTCGGGCGCGGACCTTTACCTTCCCGTTCCTTCGGGGACCGTGGTGGTTGACGAACAGACCGGCGAAACCATGGGAGAGGTCGTCGATGTCGGCGAGGAACTTCTCGTCGCCAAAGGCGGCCGCGGTGGGAGGGGAAACGCCTCTTTCGCAACCCCCACGCACCAAGCACCGCGAGAGTGGCAACCAGGCGCAAAGGGTGAGAAACGGCGTATCGCGCTCGTGCTCAAGCTGATTGCCGACGTTGGTCTGCTCGGTGAGCCGAATGCAGGAAAGAGCACGCTTCTTTCGGTGATCTCCGAGGCCCATCCGAAGATCGCGGATTATCCCTTCACGACGTTGCAACCGCAGCTGGGCGTGACGTCGTTGTCCGATTCGCGAACACTGGTCGTTGCCGACATACCCGGAATCATCGAGGGCGCGCACCAGGGGAAGGGCCTGGGCGATCGCTTCCTTCAACACGTGGAACGGACTCGCGTGTTGGCTTACTTGATTCCCGTCCTGAGCGAGAACCCATTGGCCACGTATGAATTGCTTCGTCACGAGATAGGCGAGTACAGCCCCGAACTCGGCAAGAAGCCACACGTCGTCGTATTGACAAAGACGGATTTGCTTCCGGACGGGGAGCCCGTTCCGGTGCTAAACGTTCCAGATGCGTTGGCGGTGGTGGCGATCTCCTCGGTTGCGAACCGGGGCCTCACGGAGATGAAAGAGTGTTTCTGGCGTTTGATAGCCGAATCGTTGCCTTCTGCAGAAACCATTCCGTTGCCGTAACGGCTCATGAGTGATCCGGCCTACGTCGCCCTTGCGCTCGTACCGGGTGTGGGAAGGGTACGCTTCGAGACGCTGTTGCATGCGTTTGGATCTGCGGACGCGGTCTTGTCTGCATCGTTCAAACAACTCCGCGCGTTGCGAGGCATTTCGCCCGCGGCGGCTACGGCAATCAGCACGACGACGCCTGAATTGGGGACGAAGACTCTGGAGCGAGTCGCTGCACAGGACGGCGTCGCGCTCACGCCAACCGATCCGGAGTTCCCGAGTATCTTGACGCAAATTCCTGACGCACCGGTGTTGCTGTTCGCTCGTGGGAGACTCGAACTGTTGCACACGTCGTGCGTGGCGATCGTCGGGAGTCGGGATCACAGCCGCTACGGTGCCGAAGTCGCGGCGCACCTAGCCTCGGGGTGCGCGCGCGCCGGTGTCACCGTGGTCAGTGGCATGGCGAGAGGCTTGGACGCGGTGGCGCACGACGCCGCATTGGATGCGGGCGGTGGAACTATAGGTGTGCTCGGCAACGGCCTCGGTGTCGTGTATCCCGCCGCCCATCGCGCGCTGTACGATCGCGTCGTGGTCGACGGTTGTTTGCTCACGGAGTATCCGCCGGGTGAGCGTCCCAGCGCCGGAAGTTTCCCACGCAGAAATCGTCTCATAAGCGGGTTGTCCAAAGCAACCGTGATCGTAGAAGCTGGAGTGGGTTCGGGGGCGCTGATTACAGCGGATTGTGCGTTGGCTCAAGGGCGAGATGTCATGGCGGTCCCCGGACCGATCACGAGCGGCGTGTCCGCAGGAACGAACCGGCTCATCCAGATGGGTGCCAAGCCCGTGTTGGAGTTGACCGACGTGCTCGAGGAGTACGGCCTCTCCGACGTTCCCGACGTCTCGTTACCGTCGGATCTGTCGGACGCGGAACGTCGCATGCTGGAGGCCTTGAATGACGGGGCGGAATTGGTGGATGACGTGACGGCACGATTGGCGTGCCCCGCTGCCGAGGCACTGGCCGTGTTGACGTCGCTGGAGATTCGCGGACTCGTAGCCCAGGAGCCAGGGAAGATTTTTCGACCGGCGAAGCCCTTTGACGTAAGCCGCAAGTCGTAAGCCGTGTGCATTGAGCCGAGAGCAGGGAGCCGGCTGCTCACCCCACCACCCTGGTGTGGGGTAGGGCCTCCTCCCTCCTTACTCCTTACTCT
>CAYLZR010000180.1:0-4860 GCA_964388145.1 uncultured Gemmatimonadaceae bacterium
AGTGAAGGATTGAATGCCGTTCAGGACGTCAATCTTGCTGTTGTGGTTGGGATTTTCCGCAATTGTGTTGGCCGGCGAATCGCCGGTAACTGCCCGGCGTACTCAGCAGAGCCCCTTGATCGACGGCACAATGGAAGAGGGCGAATGGGAGGGCGCTACAGTTTTTGAGGATTTCATCCAGCTCGAGCCCAGTCGTGGCAGTCCCGCGACAGAGCGTACCATCGGTTACTTCCTGTACGACGATCAGAATCTTTATTTCGCCGTCTACTGTTACGACAGCAGCCCCGAGACCATCACGGCACAGCTGAACGGCCGCGATGACGACCTGTTCCAGGACGACTCGGTCGTGATCGTGTTGGACACGTTCCATGACCGGAGGACTGCCTACTACTTCGCGACAAATCTCCTAGGCACCCAGTTAGACGGGCGTGTCAAGAACGACGGCCAAGTGACCGAGGCCAACTGGGATGCAGCCTGGCAATCCGCCTCGCAGCGGACCGCTGACGGCTGGAGTGCGGAGTTTGCCATTCCGCTCAGTGCTCTGATGTTTCAGGCTGGAGAGAACCGCACGTGGGGTTTTAACATCGGGCGCACACGTCGAAGCAACCTGGAAACGGTCTTCTGGAACGGACCGCTGGAAAATGACTTTCGCATTTCGCAGTATGGAGAGATCACGAAGCTGACGTTGGTGCGGGAAGGAGCGAAACGCTGGGAGTGGATTCCCTATGTGCAGGGGCGTTACGAGCAGAGCAGGAACCAGACGGGCAGCGTGGGCTTCGATTTCCGATACACGGTCCGCCCGGAGACGACTGCTAACCTCACGGTGAACCCGGACTTTGCCATTATCGAGGCGGATGAGGAGTTCGTCGATCTTACCAGATTCGAGGTGCAGCTGGAGGAGAAGCGTCTCTTCTTTCTGGAGACCAATGAGCGCTTCAGCCAGCGGATCCAAACGTTTTACTCGCGTCGAATCGAGAAGATAGACTTCGGGGGCAAGCTGGCCTCTCGGAAAGGTCCCTGGGACTTCACCCTGCTCTCGACCCAGTCGCCGAATGTGGAAGACCCGAATTCGATCTCAGACGGGCAGTCCCTGGCGACTGCCCACTACACCGTGGGCCGGGCCGAGTTGCAGTTTCTACGGTCTTCCAACCTAGCCTTTCAAGTGGCGAACCGCTCCCTCAAAGGGGAAAACCGCGGCTCGCTCGGGCTGGACACGACGATAAACTGGACGCCGAAGGTGAATTTCACGGGCCAGATCATCCATTCTCACGGGCCTTACGGGAAAGGCGCCTGGGCCTTTTTTGCCCGCCCGGCTTACGACACAAGAACCGGCCGCGCTCACTTCCGTTATACCCACCTGGGCGATCGCTTTGCCGACAACGCTAACGCGATCGGATTTATTCCCGACGACAATCGCCGAGAGGCGGACACGGGCTTTGAGAAAACCTTTTGGCTGGAGCACGCGGTACAACGTCTTTTTGTGCGTTCTAGGAACAATATCTATTGGAGCCAGGAGAATGTAGTCCGAGGTTATCATAACATCGGCATAGTGGAAGTGGAGCTACGCAACCGCTGGTTTTTCTCCGGCACCTATACCAACCAGTACCGGCTTTTCGAGAAGGGTTTCCATAATGACAGCGGTGAGATCCAGGTCGGGTACAATACGCGGACATTTCAGTCGTGGCGCATGACCTACCAACAGGGCAGGAGCTTCGATTCGGATCTGCGTGCCGTGGGTGCTCAGTTTCGGCGCAAGATCACGCCCCAGCTCTCGCTGGAATATCAGCTTTCGCGCGTTTGGCTCGACCCTGATCCGGACGACCAGGCGACCCTGATCAACGTGCTAAGAGTTCAACAGAACTTCAACCGTGACTTGTTCTTAAGAGTGTTTTTCCAGACCAACTCGGTGATAGACCGGAGGAACCTGGAGATCGTCTTCGTGTGGCGCCATAAGCCTCCGTTCGGTTCGGTGCAGTTCGCCTTTCAGCGCGGCCGGGCAAGTTTCGGGGAACGGTCGGACCAGCAAAACACATTTTTCATCAAGCTGGCCCACGTTTTTTGAAGTCTGAATCCCCGTGTTGCCACCTTTTCAACGTACCCGATAGGGGTCAGCCGGTGGCTGACCCGAACCGCATGCGCGGCACATCTTTGCCAGTGTGGCTTCGGTTTTGCCATCCGAACTGTTCGGGCGAGCCACTCGTGGCAAGCCACCGTACGTCGCTTCGTGACAAGAACCTATGCATAATACGGGCTGGTGATCTTCTTTGATCATCAAGAACGCTGTCCATCGGAGAATAGGTCGTCGATAGTCGGGGACAGAGGGCCTGTATCCCCAATTCTTGCCTAATAGGCGAGGGTGTACCCCTCGCGCCGACGATCGGCACCCGACCGTTTGGCGCCGGTCGCCTCATCGATCAAGACGGCCTGCGCGCCGCCGAACAGGGCGGTCCAACCACTACGGACATCGACCGTATACCCGCGGACCCTCAACTCTTCGAGTACCTCCTTGGGAACCCGATCCTCGATCGCCAGCGTGCCGTCGGGCAGGCGGCACAACCGGGGCGCGTCGATCGCTTCCTGTGGAGTCATTCCGAAAAGCAGAATGTTGTTCAGCACCTGGACCTGCGTCTGTGTCTGCCCATCCCCTCCCGGCGTCCCGAAGGCGAGCCAAGGCTTTCCATCCCGAAGCGCCATGACGGGGGCCAGCGTGTGGTAGGGCCGGCGACCAGGCGCAAATACGTTGGGATGGGACTCATCGAAGCGGAACAGCGAACAGCGGTTCTGGAGTACGATTCCGGTCTCGGGAACGACGAGCCCGGATCCGAAAGGGTCGAACACGCTTTGAATCATCGAAACCAGGTTACCCTCCTGGTCCGCCGCAATGAGGTACACCGTGTTGGGGTTGTCTTTGGACTCAGAGGCGAAAGCCTCCGGCGCTCCTCCTGACGTGTCGACCGACAGGGCCAGCTCGGCCAGCCGGTCCGAATCGAGTAGATCCGCTACCTTCACCACCATGAAGTCAGGATCGGCCACGTTCTCGTCCCGATCCTTGAAGGCGATGCGGATGGCTTCTGAGATGGTGTGCAAATAGTCGGCGGAATTGTGTCCAAGGGCCGTGAGGTCGAAATTCTCGAGAATCGCGAGCTCTTCGAGAAGCGCAATGCCCTGGCTATTCGGCGGCATCGCTAGCACCTCGACACCATGGTAGATGGATCGAATGGGCTCGACCCACTCCGGCTCGTAACCCTCCAGGTCCTCCGTCCGCAGGAGTCCGCCGCGCTCTTGAAGAAACTCGACGACGCGGCGGCCGGTTTCGCCATGGTAGAATTCGTCGGGACCTCCACTGCGGATCCGCTCTAGGGTGTTTGCCAGATCCGGCATCGGAAGTACGGAACCCGGCTCCGGGGGCGCGTCGTCGGGCAGGAAGATGCGTGCGGCTTCGGCTTCTCTCCGAAGCTTTTGCTCCTCACCGGCGAAATCGCGGGCCAGCGTTTCCGAAACGGGCAGGCCCGCCCTGGCCAACTCCACCGCGGGTGTCAGCGCTTCCGCCCAGGAAATGTTTCCGAATCGCTCCAGTGCGGCAGCCCAACCGCCAACTGCGCCGGGAACCGACACCGACAGCGGACCGGAGCCCGGCATATGGTCATGACCTTCCTGACGCAGGTCCGCAAGGGTCTTTGCGGTACCGGCACGTCCGGACCCGTTGAGACCGTAGACCGTCGCCTCTTCGGCGTCGTAGTAGAGGAGGAACATGTCGCCGCCGACACCGTTCATGTGCGGGCGCGCCACGGCCAGGACACCGGCCATGGTGATAGCAGCGTCCATCGCGTTCCCGCCCTGCTGGAGCACCTTGAGTCCGGCTTCGGCCGCAAGAGGATGCCCCGCAGTCACGGCGCCTCGTCTGCCCTCGGCGTCCCGACCGGGTTCGGGAGCAGAAGACACAGGCGGTGTACTCTGAACACAGGCCACCTGCTCAGGGAGGATCCTGAGGGCGACTTTTCTCTCCAGGAGACTGTCCTCAGCCAGGTAGACCTCTCCCATGCCGCCTTGGCCTAGCTTTTCGATGATCTTGTCATGGCTGATGGTCTTGCCGACCATGGATCTCCCCAAATGCTCCCTTTTGTGTGCCATAGATTGCCTTTTATACTAAAACTTGAGCCGCTCTGAAAGCAATCTAAATTCCCCTCGATTTTGGCTGGAGTTGGATCCGCGCGGGCACATCGCGAGCACAACCTCCAGTGTGCGATTCGAGCGCCGGGTTTCCTTTGAGGACTTTCTCCTACATTCAGGGTTAACCTTCCAGGGATATCTTTCTTTTAGTGTCCTGGGTCTGGGCGCGTGTGATGGCCAGCTTGGCCCTTTCTGCAGCAAATATATCCTCCCCCTTTTACACCTTCTCAGTAAAGTCGATCAGGGTTCCGTGATGAGTTGCTCAACATCCTCTCGCTCTGGTACTTCGATTCAACTCTCCTTTGCAATCACCTCTTGCCAAAAATACAATAGTGGCCATAAGGAGGGTCGATGCAGAAAAGGGAAAGCAAACCTATGAGGCCGCATCCAGCTTAGAATTCTTATCATTTTTCTAATTCTGGCCATACCTCCTATGGTGGTCGGTCATCTGCTCCTAGCCAATGCCGCCCGCCAAATTTACTGGGAGCAGTAGTAGTCATCCTCGCGTTGATTTTTTTCATGGCTGTTGTCGAAGCCCGTCATTGAAGCGGACCCACACCCGGAAAGACTATAACTTTTAGCCGATATATTCTAAGGCGATTACTGCAGGTTCGCCGAATTCCTGACACGGCTTGCTAGCCCGTATTATGCATAGGTTCTCGTCACGAAGCGCCGAAAGCGCCGGCCTGA
>CAYLZR010000181.1:0-4834 GCA_964388145.1 uncultured Gemmatimonadaceae bacterium
GCGGCGATCGTTGAAGACATCGTGGTCCGACCCTATGTCACGGTCGGTTTTACGAGCTTGGTGTTGTTGATGCCCCTGGCGGTGACGTCCACGAAGGGCTGGGTCAAGCGCTTGGGTGGCCGCCGATGGAATCGACTGCATCAGCTGATATACGTAAGTGCGGTGGGTGGCGTGCTGCACTACTTGTGGCTGGTGAAGGCCGACACGCGACGCCCGATCGCCTTCGGCCTCGTGCTCGTGGTCCTCCTTGCCACGCGCCTGCGGCGCCCCAAGAAACGTCGTCGCCCGGCGGAAGCGACGGTCGGCGACGCACGGGCGCCTCTTGTTGAATCCGGATAAGCTGGTGCGGCTCCCCAAATCATGGTAGAATGCCCGTCGTGACACCTCCAATTTTAACCCAATTCGCGAGATATCATGCCGCGATTGCTTTGGCGGCGCTTGCCGCGACCGGCTGTGGCGATTCGTACCTCACCCCGACACTGCGTGTGATCGACGAGGCGGGATTGGCGGAGCATATCCAAGTGCTCGCCTCTGATGAGTTCGAGGGACGGAGCCCGTCGACGCCCGGTGAAACGCGCACCGTGCAGTATTTGTCCGACGCCTTCGAGCAGATGGGCCTGCAGCCCGGAAACGGGAACAGCTATTTCCAGGATGTTCCGCTGGTGGAAAGCGTCGTTTCCAACGCTCCCGCGCTCACGATACGTGGCGGGTCGGGTACGACAGAACTGGCGTTCCGTTCCGAGTTCGTCGGGTGGTCCAAGCGCGTCGTGAGCCGCGCGCGCCTCACGAACAACCAAATGGTATTCGTGGGATACGGCGTCGTCGCGCCGGAATACGGATGGAACGACTACGAGGGCGTGAACGTCCGCGGGCGTACCGTCGTCATTCTCGTGAACGATCCCGGCTTTGCGACGCAGGACGAAGCCCTGTTCAACGGGAACGCCATGACCTATTACGGCCGCTGGACGTACAAGTACGAAGAGGCGGCCCGCCAAGGCGCGGCCGGCGCGATCGTCGTGCACGAAACCGAGCCGGCGGGTTATCCGTGGGAAGTCGTGGTGAGCAGTTGGACCGGACCGCAGTTCGATCTCGTGACCGAGGACAACAACATGGCACGGGTTGCGGTCGAAGGGTGGATCACGCGCGACGCCGCTCGAGAGGTCTTCCGGCAGGCGGGTTTGGATTTCGACGAGCTCAAGAACCAGGCGGCCACACCTGAGTTTCAGGCGGTACCGATGGGGTTGCGGGCCACCACGAGCCTCACGATCGAGGCAACACAGTCCACGTCACAAAACGTCCTTGCCGTTCTTCCCGGAACCGATCGCGCCGACGAGTACCTGGTGTACATGGCTCACTGGGATCATTTCGGTACGGATCCCAGCATCGAGGGCGACGGCATTTACAACGGGGCGATGGACAACGCCACCGGGACCGCAGGACTGCTCGAGTTGGCGCAGGCCTACGCGTCGCTCGATGAGCCGCTGTCGCGATCGATCCTGTTCCTCGCCGTGACCGCCGAAGAAAGGGGCTTGCTCGGTTCGATGTATTACGCCACCAACCCGGTATTCCCCCGCAACAAGACCGTCGCTGCCATCAACATAGACGGATTGAACGCCGACGGTCCGATGAACGACATCACCGTCATCGGATACGGCGCTTCCGAGTTGGACGACTATATCGAGACGGCGGCCGCCGAGCAAAATCGAGTCGTTCGCGCGGACCCCGAGCCGGAAAAAGGTTTTTACTACCGGTCGGACCACTTCAGTTTTGCCAAGCAAGGAATCCCCGCACTATACGCCGACGCCGGGATCGATCATGTCGAGCACGGCGAACGGTGGACCCTGGTACGGCGGGACGAGTACACGGCGGAGCGATACCACAAACCCACCGACGAGTTCGATCCATCGTGGGATCTCTCGGGCGCGGTCGATGACCTGCGGGTGCTCCTCAGCATCGGCTTGCGCCTCGCGAACGAATCGGTATTCCCCAATTGGCGGGTCGGAAACGAATTCCGGGCTATTCGCGACGCCGACATGGCGCAGGAAAGGTGATGAATATCCAATATCCAAGAATGAATACTGAATATTGAATATCGGTATTGGATATTGGACATTCAATATTGGATATTCTACTCCCATGGCCACCGTCGTCACTCTGCCCCGCCCGTTCCCCTCACGCTACGGCGTGCCCGTCATCGTCCACGTTGACCTCAGCATTTTTCATCAGCAATACTTTACGCATTGCCTTTCATGCACCTTCTGCGCGGACTCCTGTTGTTCGCACGGTGTAGACGTCGATCTCTACCACGTCGAGCGGATCAACGAGCGCGCCGAGGCGCTCGAGGCGTACACGGGCGTGAGCCGCGATCAATGGTTTGAGAAAGCGCGCATCGACGACCCGGAGCTGCCCGGTGGCGGCTCGGTGCGCACACGTGTCGTCGGAGGCGCGTGCGTCTTTCTCGACCGGCAAGACCGTGGTTGCCTCATTCACAAGTTCTGCGACGAACTTGGAACCGACTATCACGACCTCAAGTCGATCGTGGATTGTCTGTTTCCGCTTTCCGTTACCGACAACACGCTGTACCCCGCGTCTGAGGTGGAGGACAGAACGTTGGTGTGCGTCGGCACCGGGCCAACCCTGTACGAGGGCTTGCGAGGTGAGCTGCTGTACTACTTCGGTGCAGAGTTGGTGAGTGTGTTGGACGGGCTTTAGCTATTAGCTATTAGCCATTAGCTATTAGCTAACAGCCAACAGCTAACAGCTAAAAGCTAACAGCAAGCCTCGTCGTGATCAGCAAATCGTTCTTCTCGATCCCGGGCTGCGGGCGACTCGTGTGCTCATTGAGCGCGCCGAGTCGAAAGCCGACGCCAAGAAACAACGGTGCGGTGATGCTCATGTCCGATACGAAACGAAAGTCTTCGAGGTTCTCCAGTTCGGGGGAAAAATCCACCTGCCACAACAATACCGCCGGTCCGAAATCGTGGCGCAACTTTGATGCGATGGACGCGACGGTGGCGGTCTCGGCGCCGGCCGAAATGAAGTTCTCGCGGCGGGCGCCGCCCGCGATCGAGAAGTTGAGGTCGGTTTCACGGTTGGCGACCGCCTGGAAGCCGAATCCCACCTTGTACGTGGACCGCAACGCGATGTCCTGGAAGCGATCCCGTTCTTGCCGCGTGGCTCCGAAGACGAAGAACCGCGGGTTGACGAACACGTCCACCCGCAGGGTTCCGTACGATTTGCTCACCGTGGTCGCGAAAGTGCCGTTCGGCGATTGACTCGACTCGCGGATCAGTCCAAAGCCGAGCGTAATGCGGTCCTCTGTTGTGCGGCGCTCGATGTCCAGCGTGGTCGAGAGGCCGCGCGCCCGGCTGTTGCCGCTCTTGTCCGAAAACCCGAACGCGACGTTGGCCACCCAGAACCTCGCGATGGGCGAGAACAATCCGATTTGGAGCGGCACCAACGCGTCGAGATCGGTGGCGCTTCCCACGGCCGCAAGCTGCGCGGGAGTCACGGTACGCGTCCCCCCCCCCGTGCTCAATGTCAGGAGCAAGCCCCCCTGCGTGGGCGCGATGGTGACGGCGTCAATCGTCCCGTCGTTGAGCCGGACGCCGATGGGCGCGGAACTGGCGAGCCCCGTCACTTCGGCCACCGGAAGGCTCACGTCCTCGCCGCCGTATGCGAACACCCACGTTGGGCCATCGATGCGCTTGAGTGTGCCGGACAGCCGATCGCCGTTCCGAAGTGTGACCGTATGTTGGGCGTGGAGCGGCGACGGCGGCGCGATCGACAGGGATGCAAGGAGGAAAAGGATGGTCTTGGTGAGAGGTCGGTTCACGGTGGTGGTCCTTGCGCTAAGCGCTTGGTTTCAGCGTCAGGTCGAGTAGTCGGTGATTGCGTTCGGTACGAATCTCGCCACGCTCCGTCAGCACCGGATGGGCAAAGGTCGGCCCGTCATAGACGAAGCTGTGGTATTCGCCGCGTTCTCCGCAGGCGTCCATCACCGGCAGCTGGCCCACGGCTGTTACAAAATCTTCGTCGATCTCTCTGCCCAGTAGGTCTGCGCCGCCTTGCTGCAGATCCACACTCACGACGACCGACCGGAAACCACGCTCCACGACTTCACGCAACAAGTCGGGGGGATTGTCTCCCCACAGTGGTTCGATGTGTTCGAGCCCCGCGTCTCGCACGCGGCCTTCGTACCACTCGCGCACGTCGGCGAGGTGAATGTTACCGAACACCACTCCGCTGACGCCCTTATTCTTGAGATCGTCGAGGGTTTGCAAAAATACCGACTCGTACGGATGATCGGGGTCCGTTGCGGCTGAAAAGTGTTCCAGCTCGCAGGCGACGGCCTGCGCGGCGATGAGGTCTTGGCGTGTCCCGTGGAACGCCACGCGGTCCGACGGCCCATCGTACACATTGACGAGGTAGCGCACGTCGCGCCCCTGCCGGCGGGCGCGGTCGAGCGCGAGCGTGGAGTCCTTTCCCCCGCTGCTCATGAGGGCAAAGCACATCTCGGCGGCTTGATCCATCCGACTCCTTTTCCGCTCGCCAGGTTGGTATATTGTGCTCGAGAAGCGGTGCCCGGTCCCGATACTGGAGAGACGATGAGCGGGTTCTCGATCGTGCGAAATAATAATCACAACGGCCTGTCCCAGGACGGGGGGGTATGCGTGTAGCTTGACTCGCGTCGAAGTCGCACCGCCCGCCCGGGACCACCGAGCGGGCGGTTTTTTTTGGGGTGTAGCTCAATTGGCGGAGCGCCTGGCTGTTAACCAGGAGGTTGGAGGTTCGAGTCCTCCCGCCCCAGTTTTTCTTTGCTGCAGTTTGCGTA
>CAYLZR010000182.1:0-2070 GCA_964388145.1 uncultured Gemmatimonadaceae bacterium
CCGGAGGGCGGTAAGGCGGTCGGGCGGTAACGAACGGCGGTATGGCGGTATGGCGGTACGGCGGTAGCCTTTTGAGTGCAGCCCCTCGATGCCCCTCGATGCCTCTCGATGCCTCTCGATGCCTTTCTGCCCCCGTGCCCCTGTCCCCCTGTGCCCCAAAGAATCTCTGCCTCCCCTGCCTCCACTGCCAGTCCCGCCCAATCACCGATCCACCTCCCCCATCACGATATCCACGCTGGCGTTGATCGCGATCAGGTCGGATAAGAGATGCCCTTCCGCCATTTTGGGGAGCGAGGCGAGATTGATGAACGCCGGGGGCCGAACGCGGAATCGCACCGGCTTGGCAGTCCCGTCGGACACGAAGTAATAACCCAGTTCGCCTTTGGGACCCTCGATGGGCATATAGGCCTCGCCGACCGGCGCCTTGATACCCTCCATGACCTGCTTGAAGTGAAAGATCATCGCTTCCATGTCACTCATCGCCTCGGTCTTTGGCGGGAGTGACACGCGGGAATCGTCCACGTTGATGGGGCCGTCCGGCAACCGGTTGATCGCTTGCTCGAGGATCCGCACCGATTGCCGCATCTCTTCGAACCGGCAGAGGTAGCGGTCGTACACGTCGCCTTTTTCTCCGACAGGAACTTCAAAATCGTACGTTTCGTAATCGAGATACGGACGATCTTTGCGCACGTCATACGCCACGCCGCTGGCGCGCAACATCGGACCCGATAGAGAGAAGTTGATCGCCTCTTCCGCAGTCAGCACACCGATGTCCTGCGTCCGGCCACACCAAATGCCGTTGTGTGTCAACAGCCGGTCTACTTCATCCAGGGTGTTGGGGAAGGTTGCGCAGAAATCGCGCAGCCCCGTTTCGAAGCCGTCGGGAATGTCCGCCATCAACCCGCCGACCCGCGTCATGCTCGTGGTCAGCCGGGCGCCGGTCCACATTTCCTGCAGGTTGTACACGCGCTCCCGCTCCTGGAAACACCACAGAAACGGCGTAAACGCGCCCAGGTCGATGGCGGTGGTCCCCAACCAGACGAGGTGCGAAATGATGCGACTCAGCTCGCACGCAATCACCCGCAGCACCTTGCAGCGCTCCGTGATCTCGAGTCCCATCAGCTTCTCGACCGCCAACGCGAGACACACGTTGTTCGACATCGGCGCGAGGTAATCCATCCGATCGGTGAGTGTGATGATCTGGTTGTAATACCGGTACTCACCGAGCTTCTCGAAGCCCGTGTGCAGATACCCAATGTGAGGGATGACCCGCTCGACAACCTCGCCGTCCAACTCGACTACGAGGCGCAACACCCCGTGTGTAGCCGGGTGTTGGGGCCCGATGTTCACCAGCATATGGTCGCCGCCGAGCTCGGGTTCCTCCCCACCCAGCACGCCAACTCCACCCTGGGCCATCCCGATGGGCACACGAGCGGCACCGCCTCGGGCATCGAGACCGGGCGTCGCTACGTCGAGCTCGATCGTGCGTTTCGTACCCATGCCTCAGGGATTCTCCGGATCGGGGACCTTGTCGCGCTCGCCTCGTGTGAGGCGTTCTCGCATGTCCGCTGGGATCTCATGGTACACATCTGCGATAGAAAGCTCTTCCAGCGAATAGTGCGCTTCCGGATTTGCATTCAGCGCACGGCGGACCTGTTCCGAACGGGAGAACCGTCCCCGGAGCGGAAAGTCCTTGCGGAGCGGATGTCCCTCCTCGTAAGTCTCCCACATCAGTATGCGCCGCAGGTCCGGATGGCCTGTGAACACGACGCCGAACATGTCGTAGACCTCCCGCTCCAACCAATTCGCACCGTTCCACAACGGGACCAGAGAATCGACGACAAGATCTTCCGACTTATCCAGTTCGACTTTCACCCGGAGCTGCGCCCCGCGTTGCAGCGAGAAAAGCTCATACACGACCTCGAGCGGCCGTTCGGGATCGCGGTACTCGACCGCCGTGATGTCGACGAGGTAATCGTAACTCTGCTCGGGCGCGGTTTTCAAAAACGCCATGATCTCGGAAAGGCTCGACGCGTCCACGTAGACGATCGAGTCGCCGCAGGATTCCAC
>CAYLZR010000182.1:2170-4759 GCA_964388145.1 uncultured Gemmatimonadaceae bacterium
TCTCGGAAAGGCTCGACGCGTCCACGTAGACGATCGAGTCGCCGCAGGATTCCACAGCGCGGACGATCGCCCCCGCCCCCGCGAACTTGGCCCTGAGCGCCTGGACGGTGGGATTCAATGGGTTACGCGGAGCGAGTCTGGTGAACGGAGTTGCCGAACGGCTCCGACAGTTCGTCTACCAAACTCGGTGGAAGGCGTAACCCACGGTGATCCAGCGTCTGCTCGTCGCGCAAAGACGGATCGGCGAGCGTTTCACCGCGCACCTTCTTTTGAAGCATCAAAATGCCGTAGAGCAGTCCCTCCGGCCGCGGCGGACAACCCGGCACGTACACATCCACCGGGACCACCGTATCGATCCCCTGCACCATGGCATAGGTGTCGAAGATCCCGCCCGTCGACGCGCATGCACCCATCGAGATCACCCACTTGGGTTGGGGCATCTGGTCGTAGATACGTCGAATGACGGGAGCCAGCTTGAACGGCAACCGCCCGGCGCAGATCAAGACGTCGGCCTGGCGCGGGGAGAAGCTCATGCGTTCCATGCCGAACCGGGCCAGATCGAACCGGCTGGCCGCCGTGGCCATGAACTCAATGGCGCAGCAAGCGGTCCCGAACGGCATCGGCCACAAGCTGTTGGATCGGCCCCAGTTGACCAGGAAATCGAGGCGGGTCGTGACCCAGTTGGGCGACACGGAAGAAACGATAGAGCCCTGGCCACCTTCGGCCTGCTGTTTCTGCTCTAATCCCATTCGAGCGCTCCTCTCTTCCACGCGTAGGCGTGGCCCACCTCGAGAACGAGGATGAAAATGGCCATCGCCACGAACCCGCTCAGACCGAGCCGCCGAAACTCCACGCCCCATGGAATCAAGAACACCACTTCGATATCGAATACGATGAACAGCATCGCGATGAGGTAGAATTTGACGCTGAACCGCTGGCGAGTGCCTCCCAAGGGCGGCATGCCGGACTCGTAGGGGGAGTCCTTGATGGCCGTGGGGCGCCGGGGTGACAGAATGTGCGAAAAAAGCAACATCCCGATTGCGTTGGCAGTTACGAACCCGAGGAGGAGAAAAATCGGGATGTACTCTTGGATCATTGCCCCGTTGCGCTCGTGAAAAATTTCACGTATTGCCGAAAAAGCTACCCAAGGGCCCGACGGCGGTCAAGCACACCGAAAGTGGCGTAACCGACGATGCAACGTATCTTTACGTGCCCATTCGAGGCGACTCGAAGTCGAGGCGGTCGATCACCTCGCGGCACCACCCAACGGCCCCAACTCACGTGTAAAGCCCATGTCGATCAAGTCTGACCGCTGGATCAAGAAGTTAGCGTTAGAACACGGGATGATCGAGCCGTTCGAGAAATCACAGGTCCGTTCCGGCGCCATCAGCTACGGCGTGTCTTCCTATGGATACGACATGCGCGTCGCCCGTGAATTCAAGATTTTCACCAACGTCAACTCCGCGGTTGTCGACCCGAAGGACTTCGACGCCAACTCCTTCGTGGAATTCGAGGGTGACGTGTGCATCGTGCCGCCCAATTCGTTCGCGCTGGCCCGCTCGGTGGAATATTTCCGCATCCCGCGCAACGTGTTGACGATCTGCGTAGGCAAGAGCACCTACGCGCGGTGTGGCATCATCATCAACGTCACCCCGTTCGAGCCGGAGTGGGAGGGCCACGTGACACTCGAGATCTCCAACACCACACCCCTCCCGGCGAAGGTGTACGCCAACGAGGGCATCGCCCAAGTGTTGTTCTTTGAGGCGGACGCGGACGACGAGTGCGAGGTGTCGTATGCGGACAAGCAGGGGAAATATCAAGCGCAGCGAGGAGTGACGCTGCCGAAGCTGTAAGACGCGCAACGTGAGCCGTGAGCGGGAAGTCCCAGACCCCGAACCCCCGGCTCACGGCTTACGACTTACGGCTTACGTCACTGCACCGTGAATCGGATCGTTTCGAGCACGTTCCCCGTGTCATCCCTGACTTCCACCCGCCAATCGCCGGTCCATTCCGGCATGATGGCTTTGTTGCTGTACGTGCGCCACGGCGATCCACCGACATTGAGCATCACGTCCGCCATCTCCTGGTCGTTCCAGATCCACACGTGATGCAGGGTGGCCGCCCCCTCTGCGCCGGAAATGCGCGTCCAGCAGAAGAGCCGCTCGACGCCGGCGGTGAACGTCGAATCGGCCCCAATCGGCATCCGATCGATGACGTCCAGCGCGATGGCCGATTCGTCGACGGCGAGTTGCGCCTGCGCGGCGCCTGGTATCGCGACACCCAGAACCAGTAGCGCGATCGATGTCCGTACCGATCTCATGGTGAACCCCCTGTTGATGGTGACTGAGAGCGGACGCTAGGGAGGGTACAAGCGTCCGAACAATTGCGTGGTGACGGAGCGCACACCTTTGGGATCCCCTTCGAGATTTGGCCGGTCCATGGCATGTTTCCGACCCCGCCGGATCTCACTCATTCCGCAATTTCGCCCGATCGGCGTCACAGACCGAACAATTCCTTGCGGCATGTCCCCTGCGATGTATCTTACCCCTACTGACATGGCGGTCGGTTGTGCCGGGCAATGCGTGGACC
>CAYLZR010000183.1:0-4756 GCA_964388145.1 uncultured Gemmatimonadaceae bacterium
GTGTTGGGTGGCAAGATGGTAGGACGCCACCGGAGAATGAGTAGCTGGGTGGAGCAGGTTCAGGTTCTCTAGGTTTCAGGTTCTAGGTGTCAGGTTTCAGGTTCTTCGCATCCCAGCGGCAAACGCCACCACCGTGACACCTGAAAACCGTAACCTGGCACCTGAAACCTGAAACCTGAACCCTAGAGAACCTAGAACCTGCTTCACCTAATCCCTGCCTCCCGAAGCGCCGCTGGGGGCAACAACGGAATCGCCAGCCGCACGGGCACCGCAAACGCGAGCCCGGCGGCTTCGGCAAGTCCGGCGCGGTGCACGGCTACCACCTCACCGGAGGCATTGAGGATGGGGCTGCCCGACGATCCCCCGATCGTGAATCCGTCGAATCGGATCTCGTCGGGTGTCACCTGACTGAAGATTCCGCCCGCCATGGACGTACGAATGGTTTGCGTTCGGTCCAGTGCGGCGACGAGTCCTGCCGGAAATCCAATCAACGCCGCCGGCTCTCCCTGTCTGGCTTTCGTGCCCGCCCAATCAATGCGGGGAACGTGTGGCCCGCCGTAGTTTCGGATTTTCAGCACGGCGAGATCCGGCCCGCTCGGTTGCGCCACGTTGATGATGTCGGCGCGGATCATGCGGCGTTGATCGGCCATGGTTACGAACACCGAATCCGCCCGCGCGCCATTCTGCAGTACGACGTGCCGGTTGGTGAGGAAGTATCCCGACGCCGTAATCGCAAAGCCCGAGGCGTCGAAGATTTGTCCGCGAACGAATGAGGATACCAAGCCCACGGCGCCTTGATTGGTCTGCGCCACCGACGCGAGATCGACGCCGCGCACGGCCCGCACTCGCCCCTCGATGCCGGCCAATTGTTGCTCGGCATTGCTAACAGCCTGCCGGAGACTGTCGAGCAGTGCATCCGACACACGGTTCTGAGCCGCGGCCGTCATCTCGGAGCGCAGGCGTGCCAACTCCGACTCTCTGATGCGCCTCAGCGAATCTGCCCGTGCCAACTGCCCGTCGAGTTCGGTTCGGGCGCGACGCAACGATTGCGCGAGGGCTTCCGTTCGGGCTTCCGCTTCGATGAGCGCCTGACGCAAGCTGTCGACCACGGCCGCGGGCGCTGAGCTCGACCGGGCCAGATCGAGATCTTCCCGTAGTCTTTCATACTCCGCGGTGGCCGCCGCCTGAATCGAATCAGCGATCACTTGCTGTGCCGCGAGTGCCTGGCGTTGCTGTTCGAGTGCGGCCTCCGTTTGCCGGGTCTGCCGATCGATGTACCAGGAGACACCTCCCACACCGGCCGCGAGAAGGAACGTGAAACCCCAGACAACTTTGCGGATCGTAGCCGAGCTTTTCTTCGTGGTCTCTTCCACCAACTCGCGCACGAACACCGTCCGCCCCTTGCCCCCAAAGCTGCGCCGCGGTTTGCGTGACGCCGCGTCCGCACCGGCCTCGTCCTGTTGACGAGACACAGCAGGTGCCACCGCCGCCCGCCGCGGTTCGAGTTGGCGCCCGCCCTCGAGTTCCGTGATCACGAGTTGGGGACCCTCGTTACCAAGAACGATGTAGTCTCCCTCGCGGATCTCCTGCTCTGCTTTTAGTTGATTTCCGTTGACGGAAGTGCCGTTGCGCGAGTGGGCGTCGCGGATCACAATCGCGCCGTCGGGTCTGAGCACGATTTCGGCGTGAACGCGAGAGACAGTGGTATCGCCTTCTTGTACAGGACGTAATTCACACTCGCGGCCGCGTCCGATCCTCAAACGCACACCTTCGGCAGTGACAACGTCCCCGGTTCGATCCTCACGAAGCACAATTCTTATTTTCAACCCATCCATCGGAACGGTTTTGTCGTCGGGCGACACGGCCAGCTTTCTTTCCACGACCGTGGGGACCAGCTTTCGCTCCGCGGCCGCCTCCACATGAAACCGCGGTCCCGCGCCTCCAAATCCCACGACGCTACCGGTGGCGATCGAGACTGATTGACCGACAGTCAGGCGTTCTTCGTCGAGGAAAGTCCCGTTGGTACTCCCCAAGTCCTCGAGCACCCACATTCCATCCCGAAACGCGATACGGGCATGGTTTCCCGATACGACCTCACTACCCTCACCCTCCAACGTCAATTCGAGATCGGGAGTTCGTCCGATCCGCACCTCATCGCGCTCGAATTCGAACACGTCACCAGAGCGGGCATTCCGCAGTTTGAGATACGGCATGAGCCGCAAACTACGGGCTCGACACGAGCGACGGAACCGGTAGCCGCCCGCGCGGCCGGTTCCCACCCAGGTTATCTTCCCACGCACCAAATCACGGATTGGCCGATTGGAGACACAACAAATCACGTCCGACGCCTCGGTGACGCCGCAGGTGGATCTCACCCAGCTGTTTTTGGACGTACAACGAGTTTTCGAAGGACGGTTTGAGCTCGAGCGGGTCGTGGCCGGCTCGCCGAGCCGTGTTTTGTTTGTGGCGCGCGACGTGGTGCTCAAACGTCGGTCGGCGCTTCGCCTCCACCTCCTCCCGGGAGGGACGAGCCGACGCTGGTTCGAGGCCGAAACCGAATTGATGGCCATGCTCGACCATCCTACGATCCGACGAATCTACTTCGGCGGTTATGAGGGAGATTGGGCGTTCCGCGTGAGCCAGTGGATCGATGGAGAAAGTCTTGCGGACGCGGTCGCCCGTGGGCCCCGATCGATTCCGTTCGTGCTGCACCTCGCCCGCGATCTCTTTTCGGCGCTGGAGTACGCGCACTCCGAAAACATCATCCTGCGACGCATCATTCCCACGACGGTGATGATGGATCGGGCACAGCGCACCGTCATCACCGATCTCCGTTACGCCAACCGTTGCCTCACGTTGGCGGACCCCGATCAAGAAGACATTTCGGTTTCGTTTCTGGCCCCGGAGACCTGGCACGGTCACTTCGGTGAACCGGCGAGCGACATCTACAATGTCGCAGCACTGCTCTATTTCGCCTTGACGGGACAAGTGCCCGCGTCGGATCCCAAGGCCATTCGGCCGCCTAGCGAGTTGCGCCACAACACGCCGCAGATTCTCGACAAAATGCTCATGCGAGCATTGCAACCCGACCCAAAGAACCGCTATTTCAGCGCCGCAGACATGGCCGAACACCTCGCATCGGTCATGGGTGAGTTCGACCCCCCCGCCGTCGTGCCGCCCGCCGCGACGGCCAACGACGACCAGCAAGCTTGGGAACGCCAGCTCCGCCGGGCGCTGGGAGACCAATACGAACTGCTCGACGAACTCGGTGTGGGTGGCTTCGGAAGCGTATATCGAGTGCGCGATCTGAGTTTGGAGCGGGAAGTGGCTCTCAAGGTGCTCCACCCCTACCTGTCCACGAACCCCGAAGTCGCTGAACGATTTCGCACCGAGGCTCAACTCGCCGCCCAGCTCGACCACCCCAACATCGTAAGCATCTACGGAATCGGCAGCCGCGCCGGATTGTTGTGGTATACGATGGAATACATCCCAGGACCGAGCCTCGCGCGGGTTCGCGATATCGAGGGGCCGATGGCGCTCGATCGCTGGGTCACGATGATGCAACAGGCGCTCGGCGCGTTAGAACACGCCCATGCGCAGGCACTCGTACACCGCGACATCAAACCCGAAAACATCCTCATCGACGGTCGTGACGGCAGCGTGCAAATCACCGACTTCGGCCTGGCCCTCGCGTTGCACGAAGAGCGTGCGCGGAGCAGACACTCACACTCCGGCACGCCGGAGTACGCGGCACCGGAACAAATGCTCGGCGAAACCGTGGACCATCGAGCAGATCTCTATGCGTTGTCCGTGGTGGGGATCAGTACGTTGATCGGCCGTGCACCATTTCAGGACGCGAGCGTCGAGGCGGTGTTGGCCCGCAAGATGGCGGGCGACCTGCCCAACCTGCGTCGCCTGCGTCCTGACGTACCCGACGCGGTCATCGCCGTGCTCCAGCGGGGAGCGGCCAAAAATCCCGAAGAGCGGTTCGATTCCGCGAACGCGTTCCGCGAGGCTCTCCGGGCCGCCAGCGGTCGGTGGTCGGGGGGGCTTCGCAGGCGGCTGCGAGGGCTTTTCGGCGCGCGCTAGCCGTTCACGCGAGCATTTCGTAAGTTTTCCCCTCTTTCGGCCGCCCTTGCAGGGACCCGTTCCGGCATGCATGTTAGCCATAACCCCTAGAGCCACTCTAACTTAGAGATAGTTTCATGCCCCGATTCGCATGGATTGTGCCTTGCTTTGTCGTGGTATTGGGCACGGTGACGAGACCGTCCACCGCGCAGGTGGCGGAGATTCAGGTACTGCCCGCCGATCTCAATCTCGAGGTCGGCGAGCAAGGGATCGTCATCGCCACGCTGTTCGACGCGCGCGGCAACCCGATCACGACCGCGGTGCAACTCACATGGATCTCTAACAATCTGGCCGTTGCCAGCGTGTCCTTCGATCAGAATGCGCGCAACCTCGCCACGGTCACGGCGGTGTCGCCCGGCATCGCTCAAATCGAGGCGCGGTCGGGCAACATTCGATCGACGGTTGTGGTTGCGGTGTCGGCGGCGATTCAGCAGCCCCAAGTTCAGCCCGCGGTCACGCCGGATTCCGTCCTGCCGGACAGCACGTCCAACGCCAGCCTGGCTTTGGTGAGCCGCATCGAACCGCACAACTTTGGTTTCGCCCAAGATTGTCGAGTGGGTGGGTTTGTAGGGACCAATCTTCTCCTGACCACGTACCTGGCCATACGTGGCGCGGACTCGATTGTTGT
>CAYLZR010000184.1:0-4732 GCA_964388145.1 uncultured Gemmatimonadaceae bacterium
CTGGTCGAGGAGTACTATCGGGCGTTGTCGAATAGGAATAGGTGACGGGCCTTAAGGGGTTCTAGGTCGTAGGTGTTCGGTGTTAGGGCTTGTAGGCGGGCGCGTCGTTTGAACACCCAACACCTACCACCTAACACCCAAGACCTCTTTCTCTGGAGCCCCCATGCATCGCCGCGTTCCCGTTCTCACCATGCTCCTAGCATCCTGCATGTCTCCCGCCCCCCCCACCGACGTGGCCGCCGAGCGTGAGGCGCTCTTGGAAGCGGACCGCGCATTTGCTCGCGAGACGGCGGCGCGGGGCGTTGAGGGATGGCTGGACTTTCATCTCGAGGACGCGCACAACGTTCCGGCAGCGGGTCCGGCCGTGGTGGGTCACGCCGCGATTCGAGAGCGCATGACCGCTTTCCTCGCCGATACGACACAGTTCTTTACATGGGAGCCGGTGTTTGCCGAGGTGGCGGCCGATGGCAGTCTCGGGTTTACGTACGGCGATTGGAGTACAACCGACCTGTCGACCGACTCGGTGACATCAAGGGGCCGTTATCTCACCGTGTGGAAGAAGCACGACGGCGAGTGGAAGGTGACGGCCGACATCGGAAACGACGCCCACTGACTCCCGTCGGTCGTCATCCGTAGACGTCCGTTCACCCAGCCACCTTTATGGTCCTCTAACTTATTGTGTTACAATAGCTTAAGGGCGCTCCCAGGCGGGCCCGGCAAGCCTTCCGGTCGGCGGTTCCGACCGGAAGAAGCGATCGGGGTTGGTGGTCGGCGGTGGGGAGGTACTCGCATGCCCGGACTACGGCGGGACATCGGTTATGTTTAGGCCATGACTACCGACCAAGGTTTGCCGTCGCTCAAGAAGGGGCCAGTCATCGCGGTGCTGCTCATCGTGTTGGTTATGCTGGTGCTCACCAGCATTCCAGCGAGCATCAGGCTGCTTGCCGACTGGTACTGGTTCAGCGCCGTGGGATTCCAATCGATCTTCGTCAAGACGCTTGGGACGAAGGCTCTGCTGGGTGTAGGTACGGGGCTGTTGGCATTCGTGTTTTTCTACTCCAACCTCCGTTTTTCGCAGCGCGGGATGGTTCCCGATCCGCTGGTTGTGAACATCAACTCCAAGACGCCGAAGGTTGATGTCACCCGGTTGCTCCGGCTGTTGGCGCTGCCGGTTTCGGGTTTCCTCGCCTTTGTCGTGGGGGTGTCGGCGTCGGTCCAATGGATGGTGGTGCTCCAGTTCTTGAACCGGACGGCATTCGGTGTGAGCGATGCGGCCTTTGGCAGGGACGTCGGTTACTACTTCTTCACGCTTCCCGCCATTCAGGTTGCCGTGGGCTTGGTGTTGTTCTTTACGGTGCTGACGTTGTTGATGGTCGCCCCGTTGTATCTGGTGCGTGGCGACATCGTGATCCGTGGCCGGCACATTGCCATCGAACCGTCGGCCGAACGCCATCTCGGTGCGCTGCTGGCGCTGCTGTTTTTGGGCACGGCGGTGAGCCTGTGGTGGGTCAAACTGCCGGGTGTGCTGTTTTCGGAGAGTGGGCCGATTTATGGTGCCGCCTTCGCCGATCTCACGGCACGTGTCCCGTTCATTCGCGCCTCCGCCGTTGTCGCGGTAATCGGGGCAGGGTTGATTGCGTGGGGGGTTCGCAGTCATCGGCTTCCGCGCTTCCTTGCCGTGGCGGTGGTGTTGTATCTGGTGACTGGGGTTGTGGGAGGTGTGTACCCGGCAACGATACAGAGATTCATCGTTGACCCCAACGAACTGGTCAAAGAGACGCCGTACATGGAACGCCATATCGAGGCGACGCGAGCGGCTTGGAATCTCGATGCGGTCGAGATACGGGCGATGAGCGGCGAGGCCAGTCTGACCCTCGACGATATCCGTGCGAACAGCGGCACCATCAGGAACATCCGACTGTGGGATCGTGGTCCGTTGCTGCAGACCTTTGGTCAACTTCAGGAGATTCGTACCTACTACGACTTCGTCTCCGTCGATGACGATCGGTACATGATCGACGGCGAGTTGCGGCAGGTGTTGCTGTCTCCAAGGGAACTCAATAGCGCTTCGCTGCCCAACCGGACCTTCATCAACGAACATCTGCAGTTCACCCACGGGATGGGGCTCACGCTGAGTCCGGTGAACCAGGTGACGGCGGAAGGGCTGCCGACGCTTTTCATAAAAGATCTTCCGCCCGCGTCGAGCGTGTCCATCGTGGTGACGCGGCCCGAGATCTACTACGGTGAACTGTCGAACGAGTACGTCTTCGTGAACACGGGGCAGGCCGAATTTGACTACCCGTCCGGAGACTCGTCGGCTACCACGGTCTACGAGGGTGCGGGCGGCGTCCGCGTCAAATCGATATTCAGAAAGTTGGTGCTGGCGGTCCGTTTTGGTTCGACAAAGATCTTCTTGTCGCAAGACATCAATAACGACAGTCGAGTGCTCTACCACCGGAACATTCGTGAGCGGGTTGAAAAAGCCCTGCCGTTTCTGAGTTGGGACCGGGACCCGTATATGGTCGTGACGGACGAGGGGCGGCTGAAATGGTTCTTGGATGGTTACACCCGGGGTCGTAGATATCCGTACTCAGAACCGCGCGGGGGTGTCAACTATCTCCGCAATAGCGTCAAGGTGGTGCTCGATGCCTATGATGGAACGATCGACGCGTACATAGCAGAGCCCGACGACCCAGTCATTCAAACCTTCGCCAAGATCTTTCCCAATCTGTTCCAGCCGCTGGACGACATGCCTGACGACGAGCGGGCCCACATCCGCTATCCGGACGATCTCTTCCGAGCTCAGACCGAGCTGTACGCCACCTACCACATGGATAACCCCACGGTGTTCTACGGGCAGGAAGATCAATGGCAGATCCCCTCGGCATCGAGTACGCGTGGAGAAGGTTCTCGCGATCCATACCTGCGTCACATCGTGATGAAACTGCCCGGCGAAGCAAAAGAGGAATTCATCATCATGACGCCGTACACGCCCCGCGGAAAAGACAATCTCGCGGCGTGGATGGTGGTGCGGAACGACGGGGAGCACTACGGGCAACTCGTGGTCTATCGCTTCCCGCGTCAGAGCCTGGTGTTCGGGCCCACCCAGATCGTGAACCGGATCGACCAGAACACCGACGTGTCGAGGCAGATTACGCTGTGGGACCAGGCGGGATCGGTGGTCATTCGCGGTAATCTGCTCGTCATCCCGATTGAAGAAGCGCTCCTCTTTGTCCAGGCGCTGTATCTCCAGGCCGTGGGAGGTAGGATCCCAGAGCTGAAACGGGTGATCGTCGCTTTCGAGAACCGGGTTGTCATGGAGGAGACGCTGGAACGGGGCCTGTCGCGTCTGTTCGGCGGAGCGGTGGAAGGCGAGACCCGACCGGTGCTGCCCCAGCTATCTGTCGCAGACGGCGTGGCGGCCACAGCGGCCACCACCAGTCCGGCCATGGCGGATCTCATTCGCCAAGCGCAGGATCACTACCAGCGTGCGATCGACGCCCAGCGGAACGGTGACTGGGCGACCTACGGCGACGAGATCGAGGAGTTGGGAGGGCTGTTGCGGAGGTTGCGGGAGTTGGGGAGTAGGGAGTAATGAGTAGGCAGTAGGCAGTGGGCAGGGGGCACGGAATTCATCAACGAGTAGCCTGGACCTGATTCGGGATTGGGGAGAGTATCGCTAAACTGGACCTTCTACTACCCCTACTACCCACTGCCCACTACCTACTGCCCACTGCCCCTACTACCTACATTGCACGTTCGTCGGTATCCGATTTTCGCACTGGATACTGGCGGCCATTCCGCTGGCCATGACTGCACACGCCGCCCGCTGAGCCGCGGATTTCGCGGCGGTCTCATCCGTGCCCGATCCAGTTCGGCACTGTCGTTGTCCGTTGAACTCCACACACAGATCACACTCGGCCTGGACCGACGAGAGCGTGCCGTATATGAGGCCGCCCAACAGCAGCACGATGGCGGCAATGAGGGCGAGCATACGACCCTTGTTCATGGCGACTCCCGGTAGATTCTGCGGCAATCTACACAGAGAAAGTGCAGTCTGTCAGTCGTCTCGAGAGAGGTCGCGACCCGGCTGCCCCCGACCCTTTCAAGACGTTATCATTCCCCCATCCCGCCGGGAGGATTTGCGCATGCGCTTTGCCGTTCGAATCGTTTGTTGTCTGACGCTGGCTACCCCGCTGTTGGCCCAGCAATCATCCCCGTATCGGTTACCGATTCGTGAGCACGTATACCCCAACGGTCTGCGGCTGTTGGTGCTGGAACGTCCCGGGGATCATCGGGTGGCTGCCAAGATTTTCACCGACATGGGTGCGGTGAACGAAATTCCTGGGGAACTCGGAGCCGCCCATTTCCTCGAGCACCTGATGTTCAAGGGAACCCAAACGCTCGGCACGACGAATTGGGAGGCGGAAGCCCCACTCCATACCCTCATCGCCACCACGGAGGCGGCTCTCATCGAAGAGATGAACCGGAGCCGCAACCTCATCCGGGAGCGGGGGGTGTGGCACGATTACCAGCACTCCGAAACGACTCCGCGTGCCGATTCGCTCCGAGCGGAACTCGCCCGTCTCGACAGCGCGGTGGCGCAGTATCGAGACCACGGCGCGATGATGCGCTGGTATCAGGCATATGGCGGCACGGGCCTCACGGCGAGTACCGAGCAGGAGTACATGAAGTTTGACATCAATCTCCCTCGATCTCGGGTGGCGCTGTT
>CAYLZR010000185.1:0-4719 GCA_964388145.1 uncultured Gemmatimonadaceae bacterium
CCGCTAGAGGCGCAGGTGTGTAGGCAACACTCGGCCGGGAGACCGTGGCCATGCCACCCGCGCCGATCTCCCGCTCGATGGCGTAGCGGTCAGCTAGGGCGTTTTCAGGCTGTCGAGAGTGTCGGTCATGGTCGCCTAAGATATTGGCCCGAACACCCTGCGGCGACATTGAAGGCCGGCGGTGCTACGTGGATGGCGAATCCACGGGCGTCCTGGGCAGACGTGCTGGACCATGGAGATGTCCTGGAGCAATCGCGACCCTCCTGCTCGCCTATCGTTTCGTGAAGACCAGGTTTTTCACCCGACCGGCGTCCACCAGGAAACCACTGACGTCATCCCCGGCACGCGTGATTCCCAGCGTTAGAAAGCCGGCCCTGAGCACATCACGTTCCGTGGCGCTCAGGTCGCGCTCACCAGTGGCACCCACGCCAAGTCTCAGCGTGTCGTTCACGATCCGAATCCTATACGCGACATCCAACTCATCGCTGTAGTACTCGCCTACGTACTCAGCGCGCTCGTCGGCGCTCAGCATGTAGCGCGGTGGCAGTGCCTCTCGCTCCTGCCCTCCCCCGCTCGCTGCCTCCTCGCGCGGACCGAGCCGATCCTCCAACACAACATCCGCGACGCTTCTGGCGAGGAGCGTCGGATTGGCAACGCTCACGTTGCACAAGCAGATGACGGTGAATCGCTCAGATGGAAACCGGAGCACCTGTGCGCGAAAGCCCACGAACCCTCCGCTGTGGCTCACCGTCGGAAGGCCCCGGTACTCGCCCTGTTGGAGGCCGAGCGCATACCTGAGCGTATCGCCGTTGCTCAATACGCCCCGCGTCAGCATCTCTCCCCAGAACGCCGCGCCTCCCACCGACGGTTCGTAGAAGTTGCGATCCCACAGGGCAAGATCTTCAACCGTTGTGAACACCCCGCCGTCGCCGACCATGTCCAGCGTGGTCATGCTGACCCGGAACCCCGTATCCTCCGGAGCGTAGCCGGACGCCCGATTCGGGACGACTTCACGATGATCGTCGTGAAAGTGCGTGTGCGTCATGCCGAGGGGGGCAAAGATCATCGCCGCGGCGTACTCCCGGAGCGATTGACCGGTTGCGCGCTTCACGATCTGCGACAGTAGGAAATACCCCGAGTTGCTGTACAAGAACTCATCGCCCGGTAGGAAGTTCAGCTCACCCTGCCGTGCCAGCATGCGGACTACGTCGTTGTCCGAATACCAGTCGTCATCACGCTTGCCCGCCAGCGCCATGAGCGTCAGATAATCCCTCATGCCGCTAGTGTGATTGAGCAGATGACGGATAGTGATTGTCCGTTCGTACTCGGGGAGTTCCGGCACGTACCTCCGAACGCTGTCGTCGAGGGAAAGCTTGCCCTCTTGTTGTAGCAGGACCATGGCGGCGGCCGTGAATTGCTTCGAGACCGAACCGATCCGAAACACGCTGGTTGGCGACAACGCGATACCGTGCTCCAGATTGGCCATTCCGTATCCACGCTTGACGACGAACTCCCCGTCGTGAATCACACCTAATGCGCAGCCGGGCGACCGAGTGTGATCGAACTGCGCGAAGACGCTGTCCACCCGTGCGAGCAACCGGGCGTCCTGGGTCTCGGCGGCTGATGCATTACAAAGGAAGAGGAAAAGCGCTGGTAACCAGCGACGCCTTTCACACATGGTCACTCCCGAGATTCGCCAGCGGCGCGTCGAATGACTCGGCCCGGTAATTCGTTCGTCGCCGTTCCTTCCGCATAGACCGCCACTCCGTTCACCCAGACCTGCACGATGCCCTCCGACACCGCGTTCGGGTCCTCGGGTGTCGCGCGGTCGATCACGCGATCGGGATCCAACAACACCAGATCGGCGTACGCCCCCTGACCGATGACCCCGCGATCGCCGATACCCATGTGCTCCGCAGCCAACCCGGTCATGCGATGCACCGCCTCCTCCCAGGTGAGCACGCCCTGTTCCCGCACCAAACGTCCGAGTACGCGCGTGAACGAGCCATACCCGCGAGGGTGCCGGCCCATCAAGGCTCCGTCGGTCGACACATTCGTGTGGGGCCACGTGTAGAGACGCGAGATGTCATCCCAGGTCATGCTCCGCGCGATGATGCTCTCGCCACGCCGCCCCGTTGAATCCTGCCATGTTTGCGACTCGGCAATCAACGCCATGTAGGTCGTAGCCGGATCCGTACCGCGAAGTGCGGCGATCTCCGCCATCGTCCTCCCCACGTATGACGTGTCCGGCGCGAAACGTGCGATCAGCATTCCTTCCGGTGGCGCAAGTTCCTCCAGGGCGAACGTTGCGGCAGCGCGATCCTGAAAATTTCGGTCGGGGAACAGCACGGTCATGGTGGACTGCCAGAACTCATACGGGTAGACGTCGGCCGAGATGACGATGCCGGAATCGCGAGCGGCGTCGAGACGCGACAGGAGACGGTCGGCCTGCCCCCACAGGCTGCGCATGGCGAGTTTCATGTGGGAGATCTGGACTGGCAGATCGGCTTCCCGTCCGATTCGAATCGTCTCCTCCACCGCATCCCACAACGCTCGGTCCTCACTCCGCATGTGGCTGATGTATCGTGCGCCGTACTCGGCCGCGACCTTGGCGAGTTCCACAACCTCTTCCGTCGTCGAGTAAATGCCCGGGTCGTATTCCAGTCCAGTGGAAAGCCCCAGCGCACCCGCCTCCAACTCCGGTCGGAGCAGCTGCTCCATCGAATCGATTTCGGACTCGGTCGCGGTGCGGCGGAAGTCGTCCCCCATGACGCGCCGGCGAATGGTGTTGTGTCCTGCATACGAAGCCACGTTGACCGCAACGCCGGAGTCCTCGACTTGGCGGAAGAAGTCCGTCAGGGGAAACGGCGAGCCACCGTCCTGCCCCACGACGATGGTAGTAATGCCTTGACTGACCGCAGCCAACGCGTCGCGACGATCGGTGAGGCCACGATCGTGATGACTGTGCGTGTCGATGAACCCTGGTGTCAGGGTGAGTCCCCTCCCGTCGTGAAACGCCTCTCTCGCCCCCACGGTCAACTCTCCGACCTCGGCGATGCGCTCGCCGCGGATCCGGACATCGGCCACTCGGGCGGGGGATCCGGTCCCATCGATCACCCGGACGTTGGTGATCACCAACGTCGGCTCGCCACCGCACGCTGCCGTCATGATGGCGACAAGCGCGGCGGCATGGTTGACCTGGTGTGACATGACAGTCTCTAAGTTACGGGATCGACTGTAATGCGCGAGGTCGGTTTCTGGACCGGCAGATCGAATAAGGATGATGGCGGCTTTGGTCGGACTCGCGTAACCAAGCGACTCACAGATGATTTCCGATAGCGGTCGGCGAGGGCGGTTTTGAGGCGGTCGAAAAGGTCTGGCACTGCGTTTTGGCCCTGCTGGGCCGCAGGTGGGAAACGATATCATGAAAAGGCCGTCCAGCTCCGATCGGCGGCAGTTGCCTGTCATCACCGACGAGGACGAGGCGTTCGACACCTTTCACCGCCGCTAGAACCGAGGCGAGCTGCTCCTCTGTCAACATAGATGACTCATCGATCACGACTGTCTTGTAGTCATCAACCTGCTCGGCCGCGGCCGGCATGAGGTAGGCTCCGGTCTCCGGGTCGTATCGCTTGAGACGCAGAAGGAACTGCGCTATGGTTTGTGCGCCAACCCCTGTATTCGCCTCCATTCGAACGCGGGCTTTGCCTGTGGGCGCTAGCAGCAAGACGCCGCCGCACGTTGTTGACTTGTTACACGCAACCTGATGACGCAACTTTGCTAAAAGTGTTGAACGAACCGCGGAAGGTACACGAGAGTGGTGTTATGTGACCCCAAATGTGACCCCAACCGGTGTCGCACAAGAAAAGCCCAACGCCGTAAGTCCTTACCACGCTGGGCTTTCCTGTAGTCGGGGCGCCCGGATTCGAACCGGGGACCTCCTGCTCCCAAAGCACGTCGCTGGTGTGCAAGATGTTCGCTACCTACACGCATCCTGCACAGTAACCCCAAGAGTTTCCTAGCGTTACTCGTTTCGCAACGCGCATCCTGCACACGGGTCGAAAGGTTCGTTATGCAAGATGCGCACGCCAATGTGTCCGAGAATGTGTCCGACATGGTCTCGTGCGACGCTTTGCTTAACGTACCAGCCCCGAACGCCGCTGGGACGCTCGGGGGTTGCCGCGCTGATGATTATACGCGGCACTCTCACGCCGGGATTGGGTGCTCTGCGGTCTCCCAGGGCATCGCTTCCTCTGCCTTGCGGCACCGAGTTCCTGCTCGATGGTGTAGGGTCCGTTGGCCTTTTGACCTAGGTGTTATAGGTGCGCGAGGCGCGGAGAGGATTGCGATGTTGGTAGGGGAGGGGAGATAGCTATCAGCTATCAGCGAAGCAGTTCGACATCGTCCGCCTCGACCGCCCTCGACCGTTACTTCGGCTTCAGCGCCACGGCCGGTTGGATGCGAACTGCCCGAAGCGCGGGGAAAAGCGTGGCCACAGCCGACACACCCATCAGGATTAGAGCTACGCCCACAAGTGTGAGCGGGTCCCTTGCTGTGATCCCATACAGTTGACTGGCCAGAACCTGGCCTGACACCAAAGCCCCCAGCAATCCAACACCCACACCGATGCCGGCCAGGCGGGTCCCCTGCGTCATCACCAACCCAACGACGCGTCCCGGAGTGGCGCCAAGTGCGATGCGTACTGCCAGCTCGGCGTTC
>CAYLZR010000186.1:0-4688 GCA_964388145.1 uncultured Gemmatimonadaceae bacterium
AAGGCGCCATGGTGCCGGACTTGAAAAGGAAGAGCTTTTCGGAAGTAGTGCAACTAAACGACGGAAAGAATAAGGAGTAGCTTCTTGCATAGCTATTAGCTATTAGCTATTAGCTATTAGCCAACAACTAACAGCTAACAGCTAACAGCTAACACCCATGCTCAAGTCCATCCAATCGTTCTTCTCCGACAAGATGACGGCTCCCGAAGCCGTCGACGAAACTGGTGAGCCCACCGCCGGCCACCCTTCACTCCAAGTTGCCGCTTGCGCGTTGCTGCTGGAACTCGCATACGCCGACGACGAGTTCGCCGACTCGGAGCGGGCGCATCTGGAAAACGCGGTACAACGCCACTTCGGTTTGGAACCCGAGACGGCTCGGCAGCTCATCGAGTTTTCCGACAAAGAGCGCCGCCGCGGAGCCGACCTGCATCAGTTCACTCGGCTCATCACCGAGAGCTATTCACTCGCGCAGAAAATGGTGTTGCTCGAGACGATGTGGGGACTCGTCTACGCCGACGGCATCGTCGCCCAGCACGAGACCTACCTCATGCGGAAGTTGTCCAGTTTGCTCGACGTGAAGCCCGCGTATCTCTCCGAAGCGATGAAGAAGGCGAAGCCCCGGCACGACTAGCGGCCGACGGCCGGCGGCCGGCGGCCGTTCGGCCGATTTCAGATTCGAGATTCGAGATTCGAGATTTCAGATTTGGACCCCCCAATCTAGAATCTCACATCCACCGCCTCTCCTGCCTCTCCTGCCTCTCCTGCTCTCCCCCTATCTTTCGCCCATATGCAAGACAACAACCTAGCCTCCCGTCTCGTGAACCACGTCCACGCGTCTGGCCTCTTCCCCGACCCCGGCCTCGCGTTGCTTGCCGTGAGCGGAGGCCCGGACTCGGTCGCCATGCTCGATCTCATGGCTCGCGTGGGTCCCGGTCTCGGGCTGCGCTTGGCCGTCGTGCATGTCGATCACGGCATTGCGGAAGAGAGTCCCGACGTGGCCGAGCAGGTGCTGGGGTTGGCGGTGCAATACGAGCTTCGAGGATATCTGTCGGTGCTGCGGTTGGGGGCGGACGCGTCGGAAACGCAGGCCAGACGGGCCCGCTATGGGGAGTTGCGGGATTGGCAGAAAAGGCTCGGCGCGCGGTATCTCCTCACCGCCCATCACGCTGACGATCAGGTCGAAACGGTGCTGTTCAGACTGTTTCGGGGCACGGGCCTGGCGGGGCTGGCCGGCATTGCGCCGGTTGGACCCGACGGGTTGGTGAGACCGCTGTTGCCGTTCCGAAAGGCGGAGCTGGAGGGTTGGCTCGGCGAGTCGGGAAAGGGTCACCCGGCGCACGCCGATCCGGCCAACGTCGATTTGCGGCACCACCGTTCGTGGATTCGCGGCAAGCTGTTGCCGGTGGTTCGCGATCGGTTTGGTGACGAGGTGGAAGGCCACCTATTGGATGTTGCCCGCCATGCGGCCGACGACCGAGCGGCATGGGCGGTCGCGTTGCGCGCGCTCCCCGATGTCGATTTCCAAATGGCACACGGCGTGGCCGAGGTGGACCGAGCCGGGCTGCTTCGCTACGACGGGCCCCTGGCCCAGGCACTCCTCCGCGCGGCGGCCCGGGAAGCCGGCTGCGTCGTCGGGCCGCGTCGGGCCGCCAGGCTTTGGTCGTTTGCGCGTCGCGCTGCGAGCGGCAAGCGATTCGAGTTGGGACAGCATTGGGTGGCAGAAACGGCGTTCGGGAGGCTGCGGATCTTTATATTAAAGGAACGCGAGGTGGCCTCCGACCGTACAACAGTGCGCTGGGGCGACGGCGACGACGGGCGCGTAAAATGGGGGAAGTGGGAGATTCGCTGGCGCCGTGGCCGCGCCGGCACGCCGGCGCGAGATGCGGCCGTCACGTGGGTGACCGAAGGGCCGGGCGAAGTCCGCGGATTGGAGCCGGGCGACCGGATCATGCCATTGGGAGGTGTCGGTCACCGCAGGGTCAGTCGCGTCCTGATGGAGCAGCGGATTCCGCGTTCGCAGCGGCGATCGTTCCCATTGCTCACCCGTGGCGAAAGCGTCATTTGGTTACCGGGCATCTGCCGGTCCGGCGTGGCCGTGCCGGCGGAGGGTGATGCCGCGATTCTGCTCGAAGTCGCGCCCGATGAGGCACCCTGAGTGGGACGGGAGATCGCCCGTGTGGTGTTCGACGAGCAGACGATCGCGCGGCGCGTTGCGGAGTTGGGCAGCGAGATAACCGGGTATTACGACGGCGAGGACCTCCAGGTCATCGGTCTGCTGAAGGGCAGTTTCATCTTCGTGGCCGATTTGGTCAGGAAGATCTCGCGGCCGCACAAGGTCGATTTCCTTGTCGCTGTGTCCTACGGCACTGGGAAGGTCACGTCGGGGACGGTACGTTTGTTATATGATCCTGAGACCCAGCTACGGGGCAAGCACATCCTGATCGTCGAGGACATCGTCGATTCCGGGAACACGCTGAATCACGTCTGTCGTTTGATACGTAAGCGGCACCCGAAGAGCCTCGAGGCGTGTACGCTGCTTCACAAACGGCTGGCCCCGGATCTGGAGGTCGAGCCGCGATTTGTCGGGTTCGATGCACCCCACGCATTCTTGGTGGGGTATGGTTTGGACCACGCAGAAGACTTTCGGCACTTGCCGCATATTGGGACTATTGAGGAATAGCGAATGGCTGACGGATCAACGCCACCGAAGGGCAAAATGAGCTGGAACTCGACGAGCAAGAATCTGGTGTTCTGGATGCTCATCGTGCTCCTGTCGGTTGCGTTCTATCGAATGACCGTTGCAGGACGGGACGACCACCAGGAAATCCCCTACACGACGTTTCGCGCGCAGTTGGATGACGGCAACGTTGCAACCGTCGAGATTACCAACGGTAAGTTCGTGGAGGGTGAGTTCAAACGCGCGATCGGGATGGAAGGCCGTAGCGTTCAGGAGTTCAGCGTCGTGCTCCCGATCCAAGACTCCGAGCAGTTGCTGGTCCGACTCGAAGAGGAGGAAGTCGAGATCACCGGCAAGATTCCCCGGCCGTCGTTCGGGACCATTTTCCTGAATCTGCTACCGTGGATCATTCTGATCGGCCTGTGGATCTTCTTTTTCCGGCAGGTCCAACAGGGTGGCAACCGTGCGTTTCAGTTCGGACGTTCCAAGGCCAAACTCCTCACGGGTGATACCCCGAAGGTGACGTTTGCGGACGTCGCGGGCGCCGACGAAGCCAAAAACGAGCTGCAGGAAATCATCGAGTTTCTGAAGGATCCCCCGAAGTACCAGCGGCTGGGCGGCCGGCTCCCCAAGGGTGTGTTGCTGGTGGGGCCGCCCGGCACGGGTAAGACGCTGTTGGCCAGATGCGTGGCGGGTGAAGCGGCTCGTCCGTTCTTCTCGATGTCGGGATCCGATTTCGTGGAGATGTTCGTCGGCGTGGGTGCGTCACGGGTGCGTGATTTGTTCGAGCAGGGTAAGGCGCACGCGCCCTGCATCATCTTCATCGATGAGATCGATGCGGTCGGGCGGCACCGCGGTGCCGGGCTCGGCGGCGGGCACGACGAGCGCGAGCAAACGCTCAACCAGTTGTTGGTCGAGATGGACGGGTTCGAATCGAACGAGGGAGTCATCCTCATCGCCGCAACCAACCGACCCGACGTTCTCGATCCGGCATTGCTTCGCCCCGGACGTTTCGATCGTCAGGTCGTGGTTGACATGCCGGACATTCGCGGTCGCGAACAGATCCTCAAGGTACACGCGCGCAAGATCCCGCTGGATGATTCGGTCAACCTCCGCATAGTCGCAAAGGCGACGCCTGGTCTCGCCGGCGCCGATCTCGCCAACATCCTCAACGAGGCTGCGCTCCTCGCCGCGAAACGGAACAAGCAGCGAGTGGACATGCATGATATCGAGGACGCGAAAGACAAGGTCATGCTCGGCATCGAGCGGAGGAGCCTGGTGCTGTCCGACGAAGAGCGGAAACTGACGGCGTATCACGAAGCCGGTCATGCGATCGTCAACCTGCTGATGCCGGGACAGGATCCGGTCCATAAGGTCACCATCGTTCCGCGCGGGCGCACGCTCGGTTTGACCTTCGCCTTGCCGGAGGAAGATCGGCACAACCACACGCGCGAGTACATGCTCGGCAAGCTGGCGATGGCCTTTGGGGGGCGGGTGTCCGAAGAGCTGATCTTTGGTGCGTCGAAGGTGACGACCGGAGCCGCGCAGGACATTCAGCAGGCTACCGAGATGGCGCGTCGCATGGTCACACAATTCGGGATGAGTGACGTGGTGGGCCTGGTGGCGGTGGGCGAGCGCGAGCATCAGATCTTTCTCGGGCGCGAGATATCGCAGCGTCACGAAGTGTCGGCCAAGCTCGCTGAGACGGTGGACAGCGAGATCAAGAACCTGATCGACGATGCCTACGGGCAGGCCAAGAACATCCTGACGAAGAACATGGACGTGCTCCACGCCATGGCCAACGCGCTATTGGAGCGGGAGACGCTGGAGCGGAATGACGTCGAACTGATCGTCGCCGGTAAAGAACTCCCGCCACTGCCGGTGGTGATTGAGCCCTCGGAAACCCCACCGGCGCTTCCCAGCGGCGCGGAGCCGCGGCCGGCCGGGCCGGGCCCGGTGCTCGGAACCCCACCTCCGAAACCCGCGGGCGCGTGAGGGTCAACGCCCTCAC
>CAYLZR010000187.1:0-4670 GCA_964388145.1 uncultured Gemmatimonadaceae bacterium
GGTGGAGATGTGGATGGTACCAGTAGGTCGCAGCTCGGTTGAGCACCGGGAACGAGGCCGTCCACGTTTCCCCGGGCTCGATTCTCTGGTGGGGGCCGCCGTCCATGACTGCAGGGACGTGCATCCCGTGCCAGTGGGTGGTCGTGGTGACTCCGATGCCGTTGGTCACGTTGAGGGTAACGTCGCTCCCGGACCGCACGACCAGCGTAGGGCCGAGGTAGTCGCCGTTATAGCCCTTGGTCGGCGTGCGCAGTCCCGGCAGGAACTCCCGTTCGCCGGGTCGCATGTCCAGGGCGAAGAACGAGCCCTCCAGCCGTTCCGGAATGGGCAGGACCGGTCGGTCCGCGGGGGTCGTGTTTGAGTCAGAAGGGGCGGGTGCTGCCACCCTTTCGTCCGAGCACGCGAAGAACGCCGTGCCCGACATCGCAGTGAGCTTCAACATCCGCCGCCGGGAAATCGGTCGTCCTCTCAAGGCTCGCTCCCTTGTGTCATCACTTCGATCGCGCTCCGCCAGACCCGCTCAATCGTCAGTTAGACAGCCGGCGGGGACGGTGTGTTAAAAACTGAAACTCGAGAAATCGCAGTCCAGTTCAAACCATTTGCTCCATGCCGGCATCTGACTACTTCGAGGGGATGGCCAACGCAACGCTGGACGGAGGACAGATGAACTACGAACGTCGTGGGTTCGGGCGGTGGATGCTGGACGGATGTCTGATCGGTCTTTCGATGCTGTGGGCGACCGACATGGCAGCGCAGACGGGAGACGGCAATGGGGGAGGAACGAGCGGGAGCGTTGCGATTGCTGCGGCGACTGCCCAACGCACTGGGAGTGGTATCCGGGTGGACGGCATTGATTCGGAGGCCGATTGGGCCGCCGTGCAGCGGATTTCCGATTTTCGCCAGTTCACACCCGAACCAGATGCGGATCCGTCCCAACGAACGGAGTTCCGCGTCCTGTACGACGACGCCAGCCTGTATGTGTTCGTCCGGGCGTTCGATTCGCATCCCGACAGTATCATGCGCGCGTTGACCCGGCGCGACGTCAGGGGGCCGTCGGATCAGATCAGCATCTTCATCGATTCCTACAACGATCGACGGACCGGGTTCAACTTCCACGTGAACCCGGACGGCGTGAAGCGTGATCACGCGCTGTTCGACGATGGTGCTCAGGATCAATCATGGAACGGCGTGTGGGATGTGGCGACGCAGGTGGATTCCCTGGGGTGGACGGCCGAGTTTCGGATACCGCTGTCACAGCTCAGGTACGCGAATGATGAAGACCAAACGTTTGGGTTTGGTGTGTGGCGCGACATCGAGCGGCACAACGAGCGCGTCAGCTGGCCGCTGTTCAACCGTGAGCGCAACGGTCTCGTATCGCAACTCGGGCAGCTCGAGGGTCTGAAGGATCTGGGGTCGGCGCGGAGGGTGGAGATTGCACCGTACGTGGTGGGCAGGAGCGTGTCACGCCCCACCGGCACCGCAGCTTTCGAGCGGGTGCAGCAGACCTCCGTCGGTGGGGACGTGAAGATCGGTATCACGTCGAACCTCACGCTCGACGCTACCGTGAACCCGGACTTCGGTCAGGTGGAAGCCGATCCTGCGGTTTTGAACCTCACGGCATTCGAGACGTTTCAGAGAGAGCAGCGACCGTTTTTCCTCGAGGGGACGGGCCTGTACAAGTTCGCGCTCAACTGCTACATCGTCGTCGACTGCCAGACGAACGAAGGGTTGTTCTATTCCCGGCGGATCGGTCGCCGGCCGTCGCTCGCCAATCGCAACGGTGACGCGACCACACCCACATCGACGCCGATTGCGGCAGCGGGCAAGCTCACGGGACGCAGCAACGGTGGTTTGTCTTTCGGACTTCTCAACGCGTACACCAGACCCGTGGATGGTATCAACGGGGAGACCGCGGAGCCGGGGACCAACTACGCCGTGCTCCGGGCCCAGCAGGATCTGCGCGGTGGGGACGCGGGTGTGAGCGTGATCATGACCGCGGTGAACCGCGGCCTGGATGCCTCCACCCAACCCTTCCTCCATGAGAGCGCCTACGTGGCAGGTGCGAGCTTCCGGAACCGCTTCAGCAACGACCGGTTTGAACTCGCCGGCTCGTTCGCCGCGTCCCGGGTGACGGGAGATCCCGCGGCGATCACGCGAACCCAGCGGAGCGTGGTGCACTACTATCAGCAGCCGGGCGACGATAATGTGGTCGACTCGTCGCGCACCTCGCTGACGGGATCCGCGGCGCAGCTCAAGTTTGGCAAGTACGGTGGCGGCATCACCCGGTTCGAAACGAGTGTCGTGCGCCAGTCGGCGGGATTCGAAGTCAACGACCTCGGATTCCTGCGACGTGCCGATATCGTGGATTGGAGTACGTGGGCCGCACTCACGTTCCAGACCCCCACGGCCGTGTTTCGATGGGCCCAGGTTAACGGCAACCATTGGCAGCGGTGGAACACGTCCGGACTCCGACTGACCAGCGCCGTCAACTTCAATGGGCACATAGGTCTCCACAACAACTGGAACCTGCACGCGGGAAGCACGTTCACTATTGATCGAGGGAGTTACTGTGACCGGTGCACCCGCGGCGGTCCTCCGCTCCGCGAATCACGGGGCATCTACCCATGGTTCGGATTCAATGGTGACGGCCGTAGGCTGATTGCGCCCGGCATGTGGGTCAACCTGGGCTTTGAAGACGAGGGACAAACGAACTGGGTCTCACTCAACCCCTACGTAGTTCTTCGCCTGTCGACCGGCCTCCAGGCCCAGATCGGCGCCAATTATTACCGGGCGGATAACAACACGCAGTGGTATGGCAACTTCACTGACAACACGGGGCTGACGCACTACACGTTTGCGTCTCTGGATCAGCGCACGGTGTCCATGAACCTGCGCGTCAACTATACGGCGACGCCGGATCTGACCCTGGAACTCTACGCCGAGCCGTTCAGCAGCCACGGAACGTATTCGGATATCCGCGAGGTGAGCGGGACGCCGGACGCAGCAGCGTACGTGGACCGTTTCGTGTCGTATACCGCTCCGGCGGGATCTCCGGACGCGTTCTCGTTCCTTCAGCTCCGAACGAACTCCGTGCTCCGGTGGGAATACCGTCCGGGATCGACGCTTTTCCTCGCGTGGGCCCACGGGCGGGAGTCGTCTACCGTGAACCAGGGTCGTCAGCCATGGCGAGACGACTTTATGGACCTGTTTGATCTGCGCGCGAACAACACGTTCCTGATCAAGGTGGCGTACTGGCTGAACCGATAGGTTTTCGCGACCCAAGTCGCAGCCAAGGTCCTTCGCACCCGTGGAATTCTATGCAAGACCTTGCCCTGCAATGAGTTACGCAAATTTCCTTGGAGTTGGACCTTTATAGCGTATACGCTGTATTAGCGGCTATGAAGAGGACGAGCTGACATGCCGCTGGTGCTGTTTGCGTATGCGTTTCTGTCCAACGTGGCATTGGCCGTGGTTCCCCACGAGCCGGTGGTGATTTGGTACGGCGCCAATTGGGGTGTTTGGTCCACCGCGGTCGTGGCGACCGCGGGGACTGCCGTTGCCTCCGTTGTGGACCATCGCGTGTTCGTTCCGTTGGTGGGACGAGTGGCGATGCAACCCCTGTTTGTCACTGGCATGGTGGGCAAAATCCGCCGGCTCTTCTCACGAGCGCCGTTCGCGGTGCTCGCGTTATCGGGTTTGACTCCCCTGCCGGCCTTTCCGTTCAAAGCAGCGGCCTTCGCGGAGCGCTACCCTCGTGGCCGTTACGTGGCGGCGGTTGTCGCTGGTCGCTTTCCGCGCTACGTCCTGCTGGCGTGGCTGGGGCTTGTTCTGACTGTGCCGAATTGGGTCTTCGTCGGTCTCTTCCTCTTGATGCTTCTCCCTTCACTGAGAACTTGGATATGGAAACAGCAAAGCGCGAAATGACCTTTCTGCTGGCCAACGCCGAGCGTACGCTACTGTGGGCTATCGCGGCCAGGCTACCCGATTGGATGCGTCCGAATCACCTGTCGGGTGTTGGTGTCATCGGTGCCGCTGGCGCCGGTGCGGCGTACGCCCTTTCGGTACTGGATGTGCGGTGGTTGTGGGCGGCGAGTTTCCTGCTCGTGGTGAATTGGTTCGGCGACAGTCTCGATGGCACCCTGGCTCGTGTGCGTGTGATAGAGCGCCCGCGGTACGGCTATTACCTGGACCACATGATCGACGCCTTCAGCACGGCGGCGGTCGGCATCGGGATTGGGCTTTCTCCGTTCGTGCGGATCGAGGTGGCCCTGGGACTCGTGGTCGTGTACCTGATGCTCTCGGTCAACGTGTACCTGGAGTCGACCGTGTTTCACAAATTCAAGATGGCGTACGGGAAGATCGGCCCCACCGAGGCACGCATTCTGCTCATCGCCGGCAACGTCGCACTGGTAGGTGCGTCGGCGTTTGGGATGTTGCAGACGGCCTGGGGCGAGTGGGTGACGAACGCGACTGCGTTCGCGCTTGGTACGGCCATGTTTGTCGTGCTCGCGATCCGGGTCGGCAAGAACCTACACCGACTTGCCATTCTCGAACCGCGTCGGGTGTAGTGAAACGGCCTTGAAGTATGGCACCCTTGGCACTCATTTGTTCAGACCCCCACAATCGGAGCAACACCGTGAGCCCGAGTGCCGCCGTCTCCAACTATTTCG